>DASQBE010000001.1:0-1846 GCA_035635355.1 Binatia bacterium
CCGGGGCCCGTTTCGTCTGGATGCAGCCGGGCGCCGAGAGCCCCGAGGCGATCCGCGCGGCACGCGAGCGCGGGCTCGAGGTCATCGCCGACGGTAGCTGCTTCCTGGTGGAGACCCGCTTTTCGGGCTAGGACGCGAAGAGCGGCGGGCGCTCCTTGTGGAACCGGGTCCGCGACTGGTAGAGCTCCCCCAGCCCCAGAAGCGTCGATTCCGAAAACGGCGCCCCCATGATCTGGAATCCCGTCGGCATGTGGCCCTTGCCGAACCCGCACGGCAGCGCGATCGACGGAAGGCCGCACGCGTTCCCGATCGCACCGACCGGGTCGGCATAGGGAAGCGCCTTGTTCAGGTCCCCGTGGATCGAAGGCGCGACCGACATGAAGTTGGGCGTCACGATCACATCGTATTCGCCGAAGAACTCCGCCGCTTTCTGTTGTAGAACCGTGCGCATCCTCCAGGCCTTGACCAGATCGGCGCCGTTCAGCGCGCGCGTGATCTCCCGCTGGTACGGAGCGTAGGGATCCTTGAGCTGCCACACCCCTCCATCGTCGAAGAACTTCTCGAAGGTCGAGAGCGCCTCGGCGTTGATGATCAGACCCGCCACCTCGGAGGCCGGAAACTCGGGAAGCTTGGCCTCCGTGAGCTTGAGCCCGGCGGCCTTCAGCTCCGCCACGGCGCCATCGAACGCCGACTTCACCTCGGCCTCCGCGCCCTTGGTCTTCGCGAAATCGAGCGGGACCAGCGCCGCGCGCAGCCTGGAGAGATCGACGCGCGCACGGTCGAGCCGCACCGGCTCGTCGGAGGCGCTGGGGTCGTCCGGATCGGGACCCGCGATCGCCTGGAGGACCAGCCGGCAATCCTCCGCCGCCCGCGCGATCGGCCCGATCTTGTCGAAGGTGTAGGCGCCCACCATCCCGCCCGCGCGGCTCACGCGCCCGTAGGTCGGGCGGAGCCCCGTCACGCCGCAGAACGCCGATGGGCACAGGATCGAGCCCCACGTCTCGGTGCCGATGGAAAACCCGACGAGTCCCGAGGCCGTCGCGGCGCCGGACCCCGACGAGGATCCTCCGGTCCATCGCTCGGGGTCCCAGGGATTGCGACCCGGCCCCTGCAGCGAGGCATCGGCGAAGCGATAGCCCAGGCACCCCGCGAACTCGACGCACGAGAGCTTCCCGAGCAGCACGGCGCCCGCCTCCCGGAGCTTCCGCACCACGGTCGCGTCCTTGTCGAACACCTGATCCTTGGTGGGGGCGGCGCCCCACGTGGTCCTGATGCCCGCGGTCGCGAGAAGATCCTTGGCCCCGTACGGGATGCCATGGAGCGGCCCTTTGTAATGCCCCTTCCCGATCTCGGCCTCGGCGGTGCGGGCCTGCTCGCGCGCGAGGTCCGCGGTCACCGTGGCGAACGCGTTCAGCGTGGCGGCGTGACGGTGGATTCGATCCAGATACGCTTCCGTGAGCTCCACCGGCGAGAGCTTCCGCGATCGAATGCGGTCGCCCAGCTCCGCGACCGAGAGGTAGAGGACGTCCTCGCCGATCATGGCTTGGCCCCCCGCCGCGCGCGAAGCGGCTTGAAGACGAAGGCCATCGGGCTCCCCGGGGGAAGGGTGTAGCCGCGGATCGTCTTCAGCTGATCGGCGAGCGACTTCTCCTGGTTCGCGATCTCTTTCCGGATGGCCGGCGAGGCCGCGCGGCGCCCCGCGGGCGCCGTGGCGCGTGTCACGGCCGCGGCCGCTCGGGAGAGGGGCGATGTGAGGAGCGCCGCGCTGCTCATGGCGACCAGGGTCACGAAGCGGCGGCGCTTCATCCTGCGCGAGAGTTGGGGCATGGTGGTCCTCCTAGGCTCC
>DASQBE010000002.1:0-4024 GCA_035635355.1 Binatia bacterium
ACGATCCCCCGCGCCCCTTCTCTCATTTCACCCGCTCGCTCGACGTGGACCAGATCCTGTGCCACCTCACGTACACGACGGCCTCGACGCACGATCTGATCCGCGCGAATCTGGATCGCTCGCCTCTCTACACTGGCAAGATTCGCGGGATCGGGCCGCGTTACTGTCCCTCGATCGAGGACAAGGTGGTGCGCTTCGCGGAGAAGCCCTCGCACCAGATCTTCATCGAGCCCGAGGGGCGCACGAGCCACGAGTACTACATCAATGGGCTCTCGACGAGCCTGCCCGAAGAAATCCAGGTGAGCCTGTTGCGCACGATTCCAGGGCTCGAGCAGGTGGAGATGATCCGGCCCGGATACGCCGTCGAATACGACTTCGTGCCGCCGACGCAGCTCTTGCCCACGCTGGAGACCCGCGCGATCGAGGGTCTCTACCTCGCCGGACAGATCAACGGGACATCGGGGTACGAGGAGGCAGCGGCGCAGGGACTGTTCGCCGGGATCAACGCCGCGTTGAAGATCCAAGGGCGAGAGCCCATGAAGTTGGGACGCGAAGAGGCGTATCTCGGAGTCCTGATTGATGATCTAGTGAGTAAGGGGACCGAGGAGCCGTACCGCATGTTCACCAGCAGCGCCGAGTATCGTTTGCTGCTGCGCCAGGATAACGCGATCGATCGGCTCCTTGATCGCGCGCGCGGCCTGGGAACGTTGAGCGGCGAAGATCTGGCGGTCGCGGAGGCGAGAATCACCGAGCGCGAGCGGGCGACGCATCGGCTGCGCTCTGTCCGGATGACGCACGGCGAAGATGGAGCCAGCGAACCGGTGGAAAAGTCCCCGGCGCTCTCTCTCGCCCAGCTACTCTGCAGCGGCTCGCTCAGCCTCGATGCGCTTCTCGACCGCGTCGAACTTGCGGACCTCGCTCGCGAGACGGTAGAGTCGGCTGCGATCGAGGTGCGCTATGAAGGATACATACGGAGACAGCGGCGCGAGGTGGAGAGGGCGGTGCGTTATGAAAACTTGGTGGTCGCGGATTCGATCTGGGACGAGCCTCTGCTCGAGCTGTCCCGAGAGGGGCGGGAGAAGCTCCGGAAACTTCGCCCAACCACAGTGGCCCAGGCGGCGCGCATCCCCGGGATATCGCCGGCCGACGCCGCGGTCCTCGTAATCTATGTCGAACGGGAACGCCGGCGCGCCAGCCTCGCTGCAACTCCCTCGTGATCTCGAGCCCGATTTCGGGGAGTTCAAACGCCGGCTGTCCGAGCGCGTGGCCTCCGGCTCTCTCGCCGCGGAGGCAGTTCAGCTCCTCGCGCGATTCGGGCAGCTTGTCTACACGCAGGTAGCCCAGCTCTCGCTGGTCGCTCGAGGGGACCGGACCGTCCTCTACACCCGCCACATCCTCGATTCCCTGAACCCAATCGATCTCCAGTCCCCTCCGCCCGGCTCCGCGCTCGATATCGGCAGTGGAGGGGGCTTCCCGGGCATTCCGCTCGCGATCGTATGGCCCGAGACCAGGGTCACAATCCTAGAAGCGAGGGAGAAGAAGGCGGGATTCCTGGAGCGCGCCGTCCGCGAGCTGGGGATTCGAAATGTGACCGTCGCGTGCGGGCGTCTCGAGGAATACGGGCGCAGCTGGACTGCCGAGCCTCACCGCAGCGTGTACATCCGGGCCCTGGGAGACCTCCCCGAGGTCCTTCGCTCCGCGGAGCGGGTGGCCGTCCCCAGCGCGGAGTGGATCTACTTTCTCGGCGCCGGCACCTCCCCGGAGCCGTTGCTCGCCTCGCTGGGAGACTCCGCCGAGTGGGCAGGTGTTCTGACGGGCGCCTTCGGAGGGAGACTGCTCCGGGGTTACTTTCCACCTGGGCCTCCCACGCCCGCACCTCGCTGACACGCCTCCTTCGGTGGGTGCGGGTTGAATGTTTCACGTGAAACGCGGGCGCAAGGGACTCAAAGTAGGCGAGATGATCCTTGGCCCAGCGCCTGTGGCCCCATGGCCCCCTCTCTGACCTTACCCCTCCGGCCGCGGCCATCCGCTTCAGCAAGCCGCCCCCACCAAGGGTCAACGCTCATTTTTTGAGCCACTTACGGCAACGTTCCACGTGAAACATTTTGGCTTGGATTTTCACAGGGGTATTGCCGTAGACTGCCGCCCGGGCCCCAACACGGACGAAGGCCTCGGCAGCCCAGCGTCGCTGCCGGTGGGGTGAACAGGGGAGAGTGGGTGGATGGCCAGGACGGTCGCGATCGCGAATCAAAAGGGCGGGGTGGGCAAGACGACGACGGCGGTCAATCTGTCGGCCGCGCTGGCTCTGAACAAGAAGACGGTCCTCCTCGTCGACCTCGATCCTCAGGGAAATGCCGGAAGCGGGCTCGGATTCCCAAACCTCAAGAACACCAATCGTGGCATCTACGAGGTCCTGACAGGCGGCCTGGCCGCGGATCAGGCCATCGTCGAATCCGGGATCCCAGGGCTAGCGTTCATACCCTCCGGGCAGCGGCTGGCGGGAGCGGAAGTGGAGCTGGTGGACGCGGAGCGGCGTGAGTACCGGCTCAAGGATGCGCTCCTCCCTCTTGCGGACCGCTATGAGTTCATCTTCATCGACGCTCCTCCCTCCCTCGGCATCCTCACCGTCAACGCCTTGACTGCCGCCGGCTCCGTTCTCGTCCCGGTTCAATGCGAGTACTACGCGCTCGAGGGATTGAGCCACTTGCTGGGGGCGATCCGGCTCGTGCAGCAGGGGCTCAACCCCTCGCTTCAGATCGAGGGGGTTCTCCTGACGATGTACGACAATCGCCTGAATCTCTCCCAACAAGTGATGGACGAGACCCGGCGCTATTTCGCCGAGCGCGTCTACCACACGATGATTCCCCGTAATGTTCGACTGAGCGAGGCGCCGAGTTTCGGCAAGCCGGTCGTCGTCTACGATCCTGTCTGCGCCGGATCGGTCAGCTACATGAACCTTGCGAGCGAGGTGATCAACCATGGCTAGGAAGGCGTTGGGTCGGGGGCTGGCATCGCTCATTCCCTCGGCGGTGAATCGCGAGGTCGCGGTCGCCCCGGAGCTGCGCACCGTGGAGCCTCGCCAGGGCGAGATCCAGCACGTCGCGCTCGACAAGATCGTTCGCAATCCGGCTCAGCCCAGGACCCAATTCGATCCCACCACCATTCACGAGCTGGCGACCTCGATCCGTGAGCGGGGGGTGCTCCAGCCGGTGCTTCTCCGCCCCTCGGGCGGCGCGTTTCAGATCGTCGCTGGCGAGCGCCGATTCCTGGCGGCCCGCGAGGCGGAGCTCGAGACGATCCCCGCGATCGTCCGGCAGTTCACGGACCGGGAAGCCCTGCTGATCGCCCTCATCGAGAATGTGCAGCGCGAAAACTTGAACCCGATGGATGAGGCGCGCGCATACTATAGACTGGCTATGGAATACGGGCTTCCACATGAGGAAATCGGCCAGCGAGTGGGAAGAGATCGATCGACTGTTTCCAACATACTTCGTTTCAATAACTTACCAACTGAAGTCCAGGCCTTCCTCGAGACCGGGAGCATCAGCCCCGGGCATGCCCGGGCCCTGCTCTCCCTTGCGAACGAGAAGGCCCAGATCGAGCTCGCCAAATCCGCGGCCGCGCAAGGATGGTCGGTGCGCGAGCTGGAAGAGCGCGTGCGCCGTTCCTCCCCGGGAAAGACCGCGGCGCGTCCGCGAAAGACCCCCAAGCGTGCTTTCTCCGCGGAACTAATGGGACTCGAGGACGATCTTATGAGAGCCTTGGGAACGCGGGTTCGGATCACGCGCCGGCGCGGGGGCACCGGTTCGATCTTCATCGACTACCACTCCGAGGAAGAGCTCGATCGCCTCGTGAACGTGCTTCGCTCCTTGACCGTCGCATGAAAGTAACCGGGGAGCGGGGACAGTCCCCCTTTTCAGGGCTCGTCCTTCAAGCCTTCAACAGAACGTTGTGGATAACTCGTCGCAAGCGGTGGATAACGCCGTAACGCTCGAAGCCGCTTCTTCTTATTCGGGCGCTACCG
>DASQBE010000003.1:0-2539 GCA_035635355.1 Binatia bacterium
GAAGGAGCGGCGCCAGCGAGAAGCGATTCAGCTCGGCGAACTGGAGCTGGTCGATGATGCCCACCATGTAGCGATACTTCGCCTTCCGGTCGATCTTCAGGAGCACGACGAGCTTGGGGTTCTTCTTCCCCTCCGCCTCGAAGATGGGCTGCAGCTTGTCGATGGCCGCTTCCTGGAAAGGATCCTTCGCGATCCTCCAGAACGCCCGCACGTCGTGGGTGCTGTCATCGGTGGCGATGACGCGCAGCGTCATCACGTTCGACTCCGCGATCTCCACCTTGGCGTTCGGATCGGGAGGAAGGTTGATCTCGAGCGCTTGCGGCTTGCGGAACACGGTGGTGCACATGAAGAAGATGAGGAGCAGGAACGCCACGTCCACCATCGGGGTCATGTCGATCTTGACCCCAATTCGCTTCGGCTTGCGCCGTCTGCCCTTCTTGTGTTTGACGCCTGATTCGGGGGTGTCTACGGCACCCATCGGACGAAGCTCCTTCCGGTCTCAGTCGCGCGGGTCAATGCGCCAGCGCGGATTTCTTGCTGGTCACCAGCTCCGTGACCAGACTGAACGTGATCGTATTGGTCTTCTGCATCACCGCCATGATGTCTTCCATCGTTCCGTAGTCGGAGACCTTGTCCGCCTTGATGGCGACGCGGAGCCGGGGATTGCGCCGGCGCTGCTCGGTCACGATGTTCTCCAGATTGGCGAGGTCCGTGAACTCCTGGGGATTCTTCCCGATCTGGTAGAGAATCTGGTTCTCCTTGCCGACCCCGATGGTCATCACGTCCGATTCCGGCACCTTGAGGTTCGAATGGCTGTCGGGGATCGTGATGGGAATCTTCTGCGGCGGGTCGAACTGGGAGGTCGACATGAAGAAGATCAGGAGCAGGAACGCCACGTCCACCATGGGTGTCATGTCGATCTTGACCCCGATCCGACGCATCTTTTTCGCGGGCATTTACTTCGTCGCCTCTTTCATGGACAGGACCTCGACGACCTCGACGGAGGCCTCGTCCATCATGTAATTGAAGTTGTCGATCATCGTGACGAACACGTTGTAGAGCACGATCGAGAAGATCGCGACGAAGAGCCCGCCGGCGGTGTTGACGAGCGCCTCGGAAATCCCGAGCGCCAGCTTCACGGCGTCGACCGAGCCGGTGTGGCCCAGGGCCGAGAAGGAACGGATCATCCCGATCACCGTTCCGAGAAGCCCGACCATCGTGGCGATGGACGCGATGGTCGCGAGGGCGATCAGGTTCCGCTCGAGGAGCGGCACCTCGAGCATGTTCGCCTCTTCCATCGCCTTCTGCACTTCCTCCATCCGAGTCTTCAGATCCAGGTTCACGTTGCGGACGACGGCGTAGCGATCGAGGCCCGCGCGGAGCACGTTCGCGAGCGACCCGCGCTGCTTGGCGCAGAGGTCGGCGGCGCCCTCGATGTCCATCGCGTCGATCTTCTGGCGGACGGCGCGCATGAACACGGGCACGGGCTGCTTGCCCCGGGCCCGGGCCAGCGTGAAGAGCCGCTCGAACGTCAAGGTCACCGACATGATCGAGAGCATGATCAAGAGCGCGACCAGGGGGCCGCCCTTCTTGATGTAGTCCGGAAGGAAATTGTAGACCAGTATCGCGATGCCGAGCGCGACGACGGCCACAATCGTCATGAACAATCCTTGTCTCACCGAAACCTCCTCCTATTCCAGTTGAGCGAGCCGCTCACCGTGGAGACAGCGGCTCGAGACGACACGAGGGGACCCTGCGGTTCCTCAGTATGGACCAAGGTCCCCGCTCCGGCAACCCCGCCTATTCGAACGTCTTCAGCGCGTCTTTCTCCGTATCGTACACCTCGAACACCAGCGAGAGCTTGGTCACCACGAATATGTTCTGGATCTTCTTGTCCACGGCGCAGAGCTTCATCTTCGCGCCGCGTTTGGCGTAGCTGGTATGCCCGCCGATCAACACGCCGAGGGAGACGCTGTTCATGAACGTCGTCTTCCCCAGGTCGATCAGAAGCTTCTTGTTCCCGGCCTCGGTCAGCTCCCGGATCTTCCCTTGAAGCTCGTCCGTCTCCTTGCCGCCGAGGAGCATACCCTTCGGCGTGAGAATCGTGACATCGCCGACGGTTCGAACGTCCAGACTCATCGTTCCTCCCTCTCCGCCTCCGCGGCTTTGAACCGCCTGGCCTAGGGGGTCGCGCCCGACTTCTTGGCCGCCCCGCTCTTTTTCACAGCCGTGCCCGGTTTCGGGGCATCCGTCTGACTCGCGCTTCCCTGCGTCCCACCCGCCGCCTTGGCCGCCTTCGCCGCCTTCTGCTCCTCGTACTTGCGGATGTAATCCATGCCGCGCACGGCGTCCTGGTTGTTGGGATCGATGTCGAACACCTTGTTGAACTCGGCCTTCGCCTTGTCGAGCTCGCCGCTGTTCGAATACGCCTGCGCGAGCCAGATGTGGCCCTGGATGTTCTGCGGATCGATCTGGACGGCATGCTCGAGCGGCGGGATCGCGTCGGGCCAGTTCTTCTGCAGCAGGAACACGACCCCCA
>DASQBE010000004.1:0-9537 GCA_035635355.1 Binatia bacterium
GCGAGACGAGGATCGTCCCGACCGGAAAGCTCAACGCCCACAACGCCACCTGGTTCCCGGACAGCAAGCGCATTTGCGTGGTGGCGAACGAGGGGGACGGAGGCCTTCGGCTCTACGAGGTCGATCTGGAATCCGGCGCGCAACGCCACTTCTCCGAGGAGGGCGTGAGCCCCATGGACCTCCTGGTTTCACCCGACGGGAAATTCGTGGGGGCCCGGGGTCCGGACCTCACCTTCTTTCTCTACCCGGTCGACGGGGGTACGCCCAAGCCCGTGCCCCTGGTCGGAGCGGAGGAGCGGGTGTTCGGCTGGAGCGCCGACGGAGGCGCGCTCTATCTCTTCCAGCGCGGCTCCCTCCCGGCCAAGAGCTTCCGCGTCGACCTCATGACCGGAGAGCGCAAGCTCTACCGCGAGCTCTCCCCGGCGGACCGCACGGGGGTGGACGGCCTCACCCGCGTCGCCATGACGCCGGACGAAGCCACGGTGGTCTTCAGCTACCCGCAGTCGCTCTGCGACCTCTACGTGATCGAGGGGTTGTTGTAGGGGTCCGCAGAGGGGGGCGGGTGGGGGTGGGTACCCGCCCCCCCGGGCGAGGCGAGAAGCACGTACTGAGGTGGGGGCTCCGGCGGGCCGATCCAGTAGCTGGAATCGCGGCCACGGCTACCCGACCGCCCGGCTGATGAGCACCGAGATGAACCTGACACCCGGAGCCCCCGTGCAACGTCCGCTTTGGGTGTTACAAGCAGGTACAATATACGGACACTAAAGAGCCTGCTATCGGTGTCCGTCCGAAAATGACGTAAGCGATTTCCCTACGTGATCGACCGCACGATCGCTCTCTACCGTAAAATCGCCGTTCGGCCCGTTGCCTCCTTACCGCCGGGCAACATTACCCGGTAGAAATAGATCCCGCTCGGCACACGCTTCCCGTCTATGAGGCGGCCATCCCATCGGATGGCGTAGCTGCCCACAGCGCGATCCTCCTCGAATGAGCGAAGCAACCGCCCCGCGGCGTCGTAGATCCGCGTCGAGACATGCCCGGGTCGATCCAGCGCGTATCTCATGACGGCTTGGCCGTCGACGGGATCCGCCCACGTCGCTTTCCCGGTCGCGCGGGCGCCGCCGGAGCGCGGCATGGACGCCGCCAGATTCCCTCCCGCGCCGGTCGCGTTCGTGGTCACCAGGCGCAGGGTGTAGGGGACCGCGGAGCCCGTCGTGTTCACGACCGCGACGTCGTAGGTGCCGGGGACCGTGGGCGTCGCGCGCAGCGCGCCGGTCGGGAGGGCCGCGGTGGCGCTGACCAGGGTCGCGCCGAGGGGATCCAGGATCTTGATCTGGGGATGCGCCTCTTCCGCCACCTCGAAGATGGACTCGATCAGCTCCGTCTTCTCCGTGGTGGTGACGTGTTGCACCACGAGCCCCGGGGTACCCAGGACCCCGGCGGGCGCGGTACCGGTCAAGGTGATCGTGTTCTCGGTCGGGTTCCCGGTGCCCGAAGATCCGCCGCTCATGATGACGAATCCGTCCACGTAGATCATGTCGCGGGGGCTGCCCAGGTCGTTCAGCACGTTGAGCCGGAACGCGTGGGTGCCGGAGGAAGTCGGGAAGGTGGCGAACTCGCCGAACGTGAGGTCATTCTTCCCCGAATTGTCAGGCTTCAGGGGATCGGATGGGGCCCGGTAGAAGTCGACCTTCCCTTTGGAAATCCCGTCGATCAGGACCTCCGCGTTCCCGCCACGCGGTCCGCGAGCCAGCTGCAAGTCCACCTCGGACCCCGTGAAGGTGAACTGGAGATATGCTTTCGCGTTCGTCTTGTTCGCTCCCACGCTCCTGCAATAGTGGCCGTCGGTGGCGCGCGCGTCGTCCACCTGATGCCAGCCGCCGTAGCTGCTCACGGAAGGATCGTGACAATCGATCACGGTCACCTGCGTTCCGCCGGCCAGCGGACGCTGCGTTCCCTTGGTGAAGAACGTGATGGCCGACGTCGACGCGGGATCCACGCCGTCGATGATGGTGGCCTCGTAGGCAATGTTCGGGAACCCCTGCGGATCCACGGTCACCGAGGAGTACTCGGCCAGCTCCCGTGTGCCGCTCGGACATCCCAGGCCGCGAAGGCAGATCTGCCCCTTGTGGACGACGCCTCCCCCCTGCTTGCTGGCCACGTCGATGTACACGTTCGGCTGCGCGGCGAGCGCGTTCTCCACCTGGGCGTAGATCACTCTCCACGGCACCTGCTGATCCTCGAAGGCCGGCGTGTCGGGATCGCCTTCCACGTCGGTTCCGTACCACATCACCGCCACCTTCCCCGCCGCTCCCCCACGCACCCATGGGAGCACGCAGGTCCGGGTGAATTCGAAGCCCGCCACGCGGGGCGCGTTCAGCGGCAGGGGTTTCGTCCAGCTCGAGGCCAGGGTGGGGTTCGCGCCGGCCGGACAGCTCACGAGGTAGATGTTGTGGCGGTCGGAGAAGACGATGTGGATGTTGTCGCCCTGATCCACGGCCATGATCGGGAACCGGTTGCTCGTCGTGAGATCCCCCGCTCCGTGGAAGATCAGCCCGGTGTCGAAGGTGTTCGGCAGGAAGACGGGCGCGTCCATCGTTCCCACCGGGATATTCGCGGGTCCGTGCGCTGGATACTGGGGCGTGCGCCACACGTAGAGATCGTGCCGGTCGCGGCTCACGAAGGTTCCCAGCAGGGTTCCGTCGCTCTGGAGGATGCTGTTGCCCCCGACGTCGTCGGGCACCCCGGTGGCGGGATCCTGATCGAACGAGCTCTTGGGAAAGGTCATCCCGTCATCGGACTGGGTGACGTAGACATCGTGCATGCCGGTCTCGGCCTGGGCGAGCTTCCGGAGGCTCATGTAGAGCGTCTTCTCGCCGCGCGCCACGTTCCACTGCCGGTCGAGCTGCGCCGTGGTGAACGGAAAAGGCACCCAGTTGTCGCCGCGGTCCGTGGAGACCGAGAGGGTTGCCGAGCCGAGCCAGAGGCTGGTCACGTAGACACGGCCCGTCGACTTGATTCCCGGGGAAACGCCGGGCACCGGCGGGACGACGTAGAAGGGATCGCCCAGCGCCAGGTCCACGTCGCCTCCGCCCAGTCCTCCTTCGGGAGACGGAGGGACCGGCGAGGGATTCTGCGTTCCGTCGGGCTGACCCAGGTACTGGAAGGAGGAGCCGCCGTTATCGGAGCGCCAGAAGTCCACTCCTCCGGGGATGCCCCGGATGGCGCCGATGTAGATCGTCCCGAAGCGGGACACCTCGATCTCGGGCTCGGTGTCCTGGTCGATGAAGACCTGGCTTCGCTCCTGCTCGGGCAGCTTGACCTCGGGCTTGAAGCCGAAATCGAAGTGCTGATAGCTCGCGGTGCGGAACTGATTCGGCGGTTCCGGCGGCGTGGTCCCGAGAACCGCGTTGGCCGTGTACGACTCGCTGACCGCGCGGTAGACGAGCACCGAGATCCGATAGACGCCCGGGGCCCCGGTGAACGTCACCTGCTCGGAGTTCCCCACGGACTGACCGTCGACCGCCAGCTCGGCGCCGGTCGCGTCGTTGAAGGCGTGCAGGTCGAGATCATTGAGAGGGTTCGTCCAGTCGATCCGTACGGTGACTTTGTGTATGGAAGGATCCGTGCCGGTCACCGTGAGGAGGAAATTGTCGCAGGTGGAGTTCGAGCAATCCGCGGCCACGGGGTTCGTGGTGGATGCGGTGAACGGACCGCCGCCCCAGGCGGCGGTAGGAGCTCCCGGCGACATCGTGCCGCTGCCGGGAGTCGCGGCGTGAGATCTCGGTGCGAGGAGAAGCGAGAGTGCGAGGGCCAGTGCAACGACAGGGTACGCAGGGGCACGTAGGGGCGTCCGCATAGGGGGCCTCCGCCTGTGGACTGTTCCTGCCAACTGGGAAATGACCGAAGAATCGTAGGAGGCGGGAACTCTTTCGTATATCGGGGTGCGTCTGAAAATGATGTCGGCGATTCCCCTACATGGCGGCGTCCCGACAAGCGGAAGGCGAGGTGAAGGGCCCTACGCCTCGTCCCGGCGCTCGCTGATCAGGCGCATCTGGGTGATCACGGCGTGACCGGCGTGGAAGAGGGGGCCGAGCTTGTGGTGATTGGTTCCCAGCTCCTGCTCCGCCGCCTCGGCCGTGAGCGTCCCGTCGAAGGTGCGGATGTAGAAGCGCACGCGCCCCGGCTCCGGAAAGGGAGTCTCCCCGGCGGGCTCGAAATGCGCGACCAGGCCCTGGGCCGCGAACAGGAATTTCTCGGCCACATCACGCACGGACGTGTGCTCCCCCGCCCCGATGACGCCGCCCCCGGTGCTGATGTGGAGGCTCGAGGTGCCGTCGGCGAAGACCGCGAGGGTCGCGACCGCCTGGGGATAGCCGAGCTCCATGAGAACGCCCCAGACGTTGAGGCGCGCCTCGGTGGGCGCGAGGCTCAATTCCGCGGCTGTGACGCTCAGCGCCTTGTCCCGCAGCGTGCGCGACATCGCGGCGGCTTCTTTCGTCTCGTCGTCCTTCTTACCGAACGGCATCCACTCCTCCTCTCTCTCGTCCGGCCAGGGCCAGTCCCACCCCGCCGAGAATCAGGAGCGCCGAGAGCACGAGCCGGACCGTGACCGTCTCGCCCAGCATCGCGACCCCCGCCGCCGCGGCGAGGATCGGCACGGTGAGCTGCACGGTGGCCGCGCGGATCCGGGTCAGCCCTCGCAGGGCCGCGTACCAGCACACGTACCCGAGGCCGGACGCCAGCGCGCCCGAGCCGACCGCGAGCAGGACGCCGCGCCAGGACACGTGCGCGCCTCTCAGCGTGCCCGCGCTCACGAGTGCCGCGAACGGGACGGCCAGGGCGAAGTTTCTCGCGGTGTCCTCAATCGGATCCGCGGACCCGCGCCCGCGCAGCGAGTAGAGACCCCAGGCCATTCCCGCGATCACCATGAGCGCCGACCCGACCGGGGACGGCGCGCTGAGCCCGGGAAAAACCAAGTAGGTGAGCCCGCCGAGCGCGATCAGAAGCCCCGCCGCCTCCAGCCAACGGAAGCGCTCGCCCGCTCCCATGGCGCCCGCCAGCATGGTCGCCTGGACGGAGGCGAAGAGGATGAGCGCGCCGGTCCCGGCTCCCAGGGAAATGTAGGCGAAAGAAAAGGGCGCGGCATAGAGAAAGAGCAGGGCCGCCGAGATCCAGGGCACCCGCCATGCGGCCTTGGGCGCCGGCCGGGCCATGCGCCATCCCGCCAGGGTGATGGCCCCCGAGAGAAGGCGGACCAGCGTGAACGTGGCCGGGTCCGCGGCGCCGTGCCCGAGGGCGAGGCGGCATAGCACCGAGTTCGCCGCGAACGCGACGAGCGCGAAGACTGTGAGGGCGGGGGTCACCGCGGCCGGCTGTCTTCCCTTTCCAGGAGACAGACCGCGCCCCAGGGACGCCGGCCCTGGCGGCCCTTGGGATCGGGAAGGAGCGAGAGCAGGCGGAAGAAGGGATTGAGCCGGCCTTTCATCCCCGCCCACTTGAGCATCGAGCGAACCGCCGTGGGACGCCAGCCGTGCGGCGTGAAGAACTCCGGCCCCGCCTCGGGGCTGAACTGAAGGGGAGCGTTGGCCTCGGCGAGCAGGCTCCCGATCTGCTTGGTCAACATCGTCCGAAGACCGGGGGAGGTGATGTCCACGATCCAGCGCCGGAACCCCGGGACTTCAGCCAGGTCCTCCGCCAGGGACGCGACCTGCTCGGGCGTGAGATAGATGAGCAGCCCCTCGGTGACGATGAGCGCGGTCTTCGCCTGCCGGCCCAGGTCGGCGAAGAGGGCTCGCCGCGCATCCCGGTTCGAGAGGTCCAGCCGCACCCGCCGCAACGCGCATCGCGGCTTCTCGCCCGCGAGGATGCTCTCCTTGTAGTCCAGGATCTCCGGGAGATCCACCTCGACCCACTGGAGGGATTGCGGGAGCCCCATGCGATACGGCCGGGCATCGAGCCCCGCGGCGAGGCTCAGAACCATGTCCCCGCCTTGGCGAAGGTGCTCGGCGATGAGGGAGTCGAAGAGGTAGGTGCGGAGCACCAGCGGCCACGACTGCTTCATGCGCTTCTGGATCACCGCGGCGATCTCCTCGCCGCGCGTCCCGGCGAGCCGCCGCGCGAACGGGTCGCGGAAGAGCGGGTCGGCCCGCTCGGTCTCGCGGGCCCGGTACATGGCGACCCATCGGGCCGTGTCGGAGATGTTTCGGATCAGCGGTTCTGAGGTCGGCATGGCCGGGGCAACATAGCACGAGGGTCGCGATTTTATTCGATTCGACTTGGCCACGGAGGGGCGTAAACTCGTGGCTTGATCCTCTCGACCGCGCTCTTGACCCTCAGCCTGGCCCTGGCGGCCTGGGTCCCATCCGCGAACGCGGGGGGACACGCCGCCGGCGCCTGGCGATACGACTGGCGCCCGGGCTGGCTTCCCGGCGATCCGGGGACCGAGGATGGCGTTCCGGCACCGGTGTGGACGATTCCCACCGCCGGAGGCGCGGGCCTCTTCATCGCCCTCGATCCGGTGACCCACCTGCCGACCACGCCCACCGAGGCGCAGATGCGCTCGCTCGCGACGCAAGCGCCGCACGACGCGCTGCTCGCGCCGACCCGCCCATTACAAGTGGAAGGTCTTTCGGGCGGCGGCGAGATCGTGCACTTGAATGGGCAGCTCCAGGTCTACTCGGTCGCGCGACGCGACGCGAACGGACACTTCGTCACCGAGTGCGCGCCGGATGCGGCCAGCGCGCGCAGGCTCCTGACCCAGCCGGTCCCGCCCGCTGCGGCCGAGGTGAAATGACCATGCGCCCGGCCCTCCTCCTCACGGCGGTTCTGCTCTTCACGGCGGCGCCGGTTCACGGCGCCACGTTCCTTCTCGTGAACAACGACGGCGCGGGCGAGGGGTTCAACGACCCCACCCCGGTCTCGCCCATCGGCGGCAATCCCGGGACGACCCTGGGAGAGCAGCGCCTGAACGTGTTCAGGACCGCAGGCCTGATCTGGGGCTCCATCCTTCCGAGCCACGTGACCATCGAGGTGGACGCGACGTTCGACCCGCTCACGCCCTGCGACTCGACCAGCGGCGTCCTGGGGAGCGCAGGCGCGGCCTCCGTGATCTCCGATTTCTCCGGAGCGCTCATCGCCAACACGTGGTACCCGATCGCGCTGGGGAACAAGCTTTCGGGGTCCGACCTGGCGCCGGGCACGGGCGACATCACCGCCCAGTTCAACTCGAGCGTGGACAACAGCACGTGCCTCGGTCTCACGAGCTGGTACTACGGGTATGACCACAACGAGGGGACCAACGTCGATCTCCTCGCCGTGGTGCTCCACGAGATGGGGCACGGGCTTGGGTTCCAGACGTTCGCCAATGTCTCGACGGGCGCATTCCTGAACGGCCGCGCCGACGTCTTCGCGCGCGATCTCTTCGACCACACCGCCAATCTACGCTGGGATCAGATGACCAACGCCCAGCGCCAGGCCTCATCCATCAACACGGGACAGCTCGTCTGGAACGGGCCCAATGTCCTGCACGGCGCTCCTCAGTTCCTCGGGCCCTCGACCATCGTGCGCGTGGACTCACCCGCCGGCATCGCGGGCAACAAGGCCTTCGGAACGGCGACGTTCGGCGCCCCGCCTCCGGATCCGGCGATCTCGGCGCAGGTCATCCTCGCGAACGACGGCGTGGGCACGACCAGCGACGCGTGCGAGCCCCTCGTGAACGGGGCGCAGATCTCCGGGAAGATCGCGCTCATCGATCGCGGCATCTGCGCGTTCACGGCGAAGGCGGCGGCGGCCCAGGCGGCCGGCGCGGTCGCGGTCATCATCGGGAACAACGCGGCCGGCGCCCCGCCCGCCATGGGCGGAAGCGACCCCTCGATCACCATTCCGGTCGTGAGCATCACGCAGGCCGATGCGACCGCGATCAAGGGGCAGCTGGGCGGGGGCGTCACCGCCACGATCGGGGCCGACCACTCGCACCTCGCGGGGACCGATCTCCAGGGACGTCCGCTCATGTACACGCCCAATCCGCTCCAGCTGGGATCGTCGGTCTCGCACTGGGACACGTCCGAGACCCCGAACCTTCTCATGGAGCCGTTCATCAACGGCGACCTGACCGGCGTGGATCTGACGCAGTACGTGTTCGCGGACATCGGCTGGCTGGGCACGGTGACCGGGGTGGCCCCCGGCCCCGCGGCGGCCGCGCCGGCGCGCGCGTTCAGCACGCCCAATCCGTTCTCGGCGGCCGCGTCGATCCGCTTCTCGATCGCGCGTTCGGGAAAGACCGAGGTGGAGATCTTCGACGTGCGCGGGGCGCTGGTGAAGCGGCTCCCGCTGTCCTGGCGGCCCGTCGGCGCGCAATCGGTGGACTGGGACGGCACCGACGCCCACGGCCGGCCGAGCCCGACCGGGGTCTATTTCTGGCGCGTGCGCGTCGACGGCGAGAAGGCGCCCCTCTCGGGACGGATGGTGCGGATCGACTGATCCGCCGGGATCAAGCCGCGGGGCTCTCTACTTCGGCCACAACCACCCGAAGACGCCCGCGGTCAAGAGGCCGTAGATCAGCCCGTCGATCGTGTTCTTGATCGTCGTGCTCCACTTCCGGTGGTACCAGATCGAATCCTGCCAGAGGGCGACCGTGTAGGCGATGAACGCGGTGCAGCCCACGAAGCGGAAGACTTCCAGGTACGGCGAGCCGACGGGAAGGGCCCGCCCCGCGACGTAAGCCGCGAGCACGCCGACCACCAGGAGGTACCCGAACCACTTGGCCAGGCTCGTGCCCATGTTCATGCCGGGACCGCACACGGTCATGATCACCACCGGGCCCTTCTTGAGCTTGGCCAGGAACTCGGGATTCTTCATTCCCCCGGGGCCGCAGGCGCTGGGGATCATGTAATCGCCGGGCGGGATGTTGAACCGGCGCAGCGCGTCCTGGACCTCGTCCTCCGCGGGAACGCGGGCGAAGTCCGAGCGGTGGTGCGGCAGCAACATGTGGAGCAGCCAGCTGGCGAGGAACACGAGGACGGAGGAAAGAAGGATCGGGAGCCACAGCGACGGGATGGATGTCATCTTTACCCCCTGTGGATCGGAGTCAGGTGCCGTGCCGACCAGGGCCCGGCCTCAGCGGGGGGAATATGGCACAAGACGCCGACTCCGGGAATCGGGTTAAGATTGAGGTGCCTATGCGGATCATTCGATCGATGGCAAATCTGGCGATCCTGATCGCCCTTGCCCCGGTCTCCGCGCCGGCGGGAACCATCTCCGGCGGAGCGGGGCTCGACTATCAATCCGGCCCCAAGACCCAGTCGTACCGGAGCGCCCTCCTCTTCGGCTCGACCGAGGTGGGGACGTCGGAGCTGACCCTGGCGGCCATTCGCTACGGGGATAGCAACATCGGCCCCGGCATCGGGGCCTTCGGGAACGCAGGTGTTGCGCTGACGCCGAATGTGCGCGCGCGCGCGATCGGGCTCCGGGCCATCGGGGATGGCAGCTACCGCGTCTGGCGCTGGCGGCTGGGCCCCGAGTTCCACTCGGCATCCG
>DASQBE010000005.1:0-13114 GCA_035635355.1 Binatia bacterium
GGAAGCCCGCGCGCGCGGAAGAGCCGCTCGAAGGATTCCCAGTCCACCTCGAGGCCCACGAAGCCCCAGGCTGCGCCGCGCGCGCGCTCGGCCGCGAGCGCGCGGCGTCCGTTGAAGGGCCCCTTCCCGGCGCTGACCGCCCAGCCGAGGTTGATCTCGTAGGGCGTGGACTTGCGTGCTTCGATGAGCGCGTGGTGCGCCGAGTAGTAATCCACGTCCAGCATGATGAGCCCCGCCTCGATCCGGGCGATGTCCAGCGCCCAGACCCCCGCCGGGGTGAGGCCGTAGGGTATCCCCGTTTCCACCAGCGCGTCCCAGAGTGCCACGGCCTGTGCGGCCTCCACCCAGATCTCGTATCCCAGGTCTCCCGTGTACCCGGTGCGCGAGATCGCGACCGGGATGCCGCGCACCGCGCCCTCGATCATCCGGAAGTACTTGAGCGAGGAGAGATCCGCCGCCGCGGCGCGCGAGAGGATGTCGCGCGAGAGCGGGCCCTGGAGCGAGAGCGCGCCCATGGCCTCGGAGATGTCCTCGATCGAGACCTCCATACCGACCCCGTTCATGTGGAGCCAGCGGAGCGAGGAATCCGCGCTCGTGAGCCGGTAGGCGCCGCCTCCAAGATTCGTCACCGTTCCGTCGTCGATCACCTTGCCCGCGTCGTCGCACCAGGGCGTGTAGGAAACCTGCCCCGGCTTCAACTTCGTCATGTCGCGGGTGATCATGCGGTCCAGGAGCCGGGCCGCGTCCTTTCCCGAGATCCGATACTTGTAGAGGGGCGAGACGTCGATGAGCGCGGCCGCGCTCCGGATCGCGGCGTACTCGCGGTCGGGATGCGGATCGTAGGCGCTCGCCATCTGGTAACCGGACCAGCGGCGCCAGGTCTGGGCCCGCACGAGCGGCGCGGTGCGGGGATGGAACGGTGAGGTTTTGAGCATGGGAGCGCGGAGTTTACGCGGGACTCAGGCGATTCACAATCAGCGTATCCGCGCGATCGCATCCGGCTTGCATGGGGGAAGGGTTTCCCGGTAGCATGCGCCCGTCGGACTCGTGCGCGTTCGAAATACCGGCCCACGATGCGAACCGGCGTCTCGCGTTCTCTCTCAATCGGGGAGTCTGCTGATCTTCTGGTTCCTGGCCGCCATGGTCATCCTCGCCGCAAGCGGAATCGCGGCGTGGGCCGCTGGCGGGTGGCGGCTCAAGACGTGGATCGGCGCATCCGGAGCCGTCCTGGGCTGCGCGGTCGGCATCGCGGCATCCGTGCCCGCTCTCCTCGGCGGCGCGTCCCCGTCCCTCCGGCTTCCCTGGGATCTTCCTCTCGCGAGCTTCAGCGTCGCGATCGATTCCCTGTCCTCGTTCTTCCTCCTGCCGGTCTTCGGCATCTCCGCGCTGGCCGCGATCTACGGCGCCGGATACGACCGGCCCTCCCCCGAGCACCCACGGCCTTCGGGGTTCTCCTGGCTGTGGTTCAACCTCCTCGTCGCCAGCATGGCCATGGTCCTCGTTTCACGAAACGGGATCCTCTTCCTCATGGCGTGGGAGCTGATGACCATCGCCTCCTATTTCCTGGTGACGACTCACGACGAACGCCCGCAGGTGCGCCGTGCCGGAAGGATCTACCTCATCGCGGCGCACGCAGGCACCGCCTGCCTCCTGGTGCTGTTCCTCCTCCTCGGTGCGCACGAGTCGCTGGACTTCGACCGCTTCAGCGCCGCGGGTCCGGGCGCCGCAGCGGGGGCGGGGACGATCTTCATCCTGGCGATCGTGGGATTCGGGGTGAAGGCGGGCTTCATTCCCCTCCACGTCTGGTTGCCCGAGGCCCACCCCGCCGCGCCCAGCCCCGTCTCCGCGGTCATGTCCGGAGTCATGATCAAGCTCGGGATCTACGGGCTGGTGCGGACGATCTCCTTTCTGGGAGAGCCGCCCCTCTGGTGGGGCTGGGTCCTGCTCGTCATCGGCCTCGTCTCGGGAGTCCTGGGCGTTCTCTACGCGCTCGCGCAGCACGAGCTGAAGCGCCTGCTCGCGTTCTCCAGTGTCGAGAATGTCGGACTCATCGCGATGGGACTGGGCCTGGGTTTGATCGGGATGGCCCGTCATTCCCCCCTTCTCCTCGCGCTGGGCCTGGGCGCGGCCCTTCTACACGTGGTGAATCACGCGATCTTCAAGGCGCTCCTCTTCCTCGGCGCCGGCTCCGTGATCCGGAGCTCGGGCACCGGGGAGATCGAGCATCTAGGCGCCTTGCTGAAGCGCATGCCGATGACCGGCGCGACATTTCTGGTCGGGGCCGTGGCGGTCTCGGGGCTCCCTCCGCTGAACGGCTTCGTGTCGGAATTCCTCCTGCTCCTCGGCGCTTTCGCCGCCGTGGGCACGGACAAGCTGCCGGTGGGAATCGCGGGCGTGGCCGTGATCGCGGGGGTGGCCCTGACGGGAGGGCTGGCCGTGGCGTGCTTCGCTCGAGTGTTCGGGATCGTGTTCCTGGGCGCCCCCCGGACCGAGGCGGCGGGAAGCGCGAGCGAGGCGAACGCCCTCATGCGCGCGCCGATGCTCGTTCTGGCCGCGGCCTGCGTGGTGATCGGCCTCGCGTCACCCTGGTTGCTGCCAATCCTCGCGCGCGTTCTCCCCGTGGTGGCGACGCTCCCCCCGGACGTGCCCGGACCGGACCTCGTGTCCGTGCGTCCCGCCCTCCTCGGGACCTCGATCCTGGGCGGCGTCTTCCTCGCACTCCTCTTTCTGATCCACGGATGGCGTTCGCTCCTCCTGCGCCGGCGCTCGGTCCGCGACGCGGTGACCTGGGATTGCGGCTACGCGCGGCCGACGCCACGGATGCAGTACACGGCCTCCTCCTTCGCGCAGCCCATCCTGGGTCTCTTCGCGCCGATGTTGGGAACGAAGGTGTCCTCGGTGAAGCCGCTCGGCATTTTCCCGCCCCGAGCCTCCCTGGAGACCGCCACACCGGATTCCTTCCGGGAGCGCGTGTTCCGACCGATCTTCGTCGAGATCGACCGCTTCCTGGCGAGCGTCCGACGCATCCAGGAGGGCCGGGTTCAGGTCTACGTTCTCTACATCGCCCTGACGCTCCTGGCGCTCCTGGCCTATCAATTCGTGAGGAATCCGTGAGCGTGTGGGGATTCCCGACGCTGGCCGGCTCGCTCGTTCTGGCGCCTCTGTTTCTCGGCATCGTCAACCGGACCAAGGCGGCCTTCGGCGGGCGCTCGGGGCAGCCCCTGCTCCAGGTCTACTTCGATCTCGCGAAGCTGATCCGGAAAGGGGCCGTCTACAGCAGGACGTCCACCTGGGTATTTTCGGCGGCGCCCGCGGCTTCGCTCGCCGCCGCCCTTTCCGCGCTCCTGCTCCTTCCGCTTGCCGGATTTCCGGCCGTTCTGTCGTTCCCCGGCGACTTGCTGCTCTTCACGTTCGTCCTGGCGACTTCGCGCTTTCTCACCATCGTCGCGGCGCTCGACGTCGGGTCGAGCCTCGAGGGCATGGGGGCGAGCCGCGAGGCCGCGTTCTCCGCCCTCGCGGAGCCGGTGCTCCTCCTCGGCCTCGCGGTCGCGGCGCGCGAGGCGGGGCGCGATTCGCTGGCGGGGATCATCGGGAACGTGACGGCGGCCGACTGGCAGCGCGCCGGCCCCGCGTTCGTGCTCGTGGCGGCGAGCCTGTTCGCGATCCTGCTGGCCGAAAACGCGCGGATTCCAGTGGACGACCCCAACACCCACCTGGAGCTCACCATGATCCACGAGGTCATGATCCTGGATCACAGTGGTCCGGATCTCGCGCTCCTGCTCTGCGGATCGGTCCTCAAGCTCTGGGTCATGGCCGCGCTCCTCGCGGGTCTCCTGCTTCCTGGGCGCACGGGCTTCCCGGTCCTCGATGGCCTCATGTTCCTCGCGGGGATGTTCGCCCTGGCGGTCGCGATCGGGATCGTCGAATCCACCATCGCGCGCCTCCGGCTCGACCGCGTGCCACAGTTTCTCGTGGGCGCCGGCGCGTTCGCCGTCATGGCTCTCGCGCTCATCATGAGGTAGACCGTGCGCGTCCTGCTCGACACCCTCATGGTGCTCCTGGTCTTCACGAATCTGAGGCTGCTGGGATTGAGCCGGCTCAGCGCCAGCATCCGGACCGTCGCCGCGCAGGGCGTTCTCCTCGGCCTGATCGCGCTCGCCGCTCACGTGGGTCCCTGGAACGCGCGCATCCTCCTGATCGCGGCGGCCGGGATCGGGATCAAGGGCGTCGCGTTTCCGCTGCTCCTCCGCCGGGGGTTGCGGGCGGCGAGAATCCGCCGGGAGGCGGAACCCTTTGTCGGGTACATCCCCTCGGTGCTCGCCGGCGTGGCCGCGTTCGTCCTGTCGCTGGGTATCGCCGCTCGTCTCCCCCTTCCCGGGACCCCCGTGTCCGATCTCATCGTGCCCACCGCGCTCACCACGATGCTGGTCGGGCTCCTCCTCATCGTGAGCCGGAAGAAGGCGCTGAGCCAGGCCCTGGGCTATCTCGTGTTCGAGAACGGGATCTATGTATTCGGCGTCGGGGTTGCCTACGAGGCCTCCGCCCTGGTCGAGATGGGAGTCCTGCTCGATGTGTTCGTGGGCGTATTCGTCATGGGGATCATCATGTTCCACATCTCTCGCGAGTTCGACAGCATCGATACGACCCACCTCGCGACGCTGAAGGAATGACCGTGCTCTCCGCGCTCGTCCTCATCCCCGCGGCGGCAGCGGTGCTGTGCTTCTTCATAAGGACGGACGCCCTGCGCCGTGCGTTGCTTCTCGGTGCCGCCGTCGCCCACGCCGCGCTCTCCCTGTCCACCTGGTTTCGCGCGCCCGGCGATGCCTGGAACGGGACCCTTCGGCTCGACGCCATCGGGCAGCCGTTCCTGACCGTCCTGAGCGCCCTTTTTCTCGCCGCCACCGTCTACGCCGTCGGATATCTGCGGCGTGAATCCCCCGGCGAACGCGAGGATTTCCTGGAGGGATTCCGGTTCACGAACGCGCCGGAGGCCGTATTCACGGGGTGCCTCCTGTTCTTCCTCTCCACGATGACGTTGGTCCTCCTGAGCGAGAATCTGGCGCTTCTCTGGATCGCCATCGAGGCCACCACCCTCTCGAGCGCGCCGCTCATCTACTTCCACCGCCACCATCGATCCCTCGAAGCCACCTGGAAATACCTCATGATCTGCTCCGTCGGGATCGGACTCGCCCTGCTCGGAATCTTCTTTCTGGCCGTCGCGGCGTCCGCGGCGTTCGGAGGGAGCATCCCGCTCAGCGTCCACGCCCTGTGCGAACGCGCGGCCGGTCTGCACGCACCGTGGCTCAAGGCGGCGTTCATCTTCCTTCTCGTGGGCTACGGGACGAAGATGGGCCTGGCACCGCTGCACACCTGGCTCCCCGACGCGCACAGCGAGGCGCCGTCGGTCGTCTCGGCGCTCCTCTCGGGGGCGCTCCTGAACTGCGCCTTCGTGGGAATCCTCCGCATCGATCAGATCTGCGTCGCCGCCGGGCTCGGGCCCTACGCCCAGGGATTCTTCGTGTGGTTTGGTCTGGTCTCGATTGGAATCGCGGCCGCGTTCCTCCTCGCGCAACGCGACTACAAGCGCCTTCTCGCCTACTCCAGCGTGGAACACATGGGCATTCTCGCCTTGGGCCTGGGCCTCGGAGGCACCGCGGCGTTCGGGGCGCTGCTCCACGCCGTGAACCATTCCTTCACCAAGGCCATGCTCTTCCTCCTCGCCGGAAACATCCTCACGGTCTACCGCACCAAGTCGGCGCCCGAAGTCCGCGGCGTTCTCCGGAGAATTCCCGTCACGGGCGTCCTCTGGCTCGCGGGCCTTCTCGCGATCACCGGGTCTCCGCCGTTCGGGACGTTCGTGAGCGAGCTCCTGATTCTGCGCGGGGCTCTGGATCAGGGCAGGTTCTGGATCGCCGGGCTCTACCTGGCGCTCCTGACCGTCATCTTCATCGGAATGGCGGCCACCATGACCCGGATGGCTCAGGGGGTGGCGCCGCAGATCCCCGGCGCCACGCCGCGGCGCGAGGAGAGCCTCGCGATCGGTCCGCCGATCGCGCTGGGCGTCGTGGCCCTCGTGCTCGGAATCTATCTCCCACCGTCCCTCGACGCGGTGCTCCACCGCGCGGCCCAGGCTCTGGGGGCGGGCTGATGGCCTTCCGGACGGTCGCGAGTCTTCCGAACGGCGGGGTGAGCGCGTTCGACGACATCCCCTGCCTGCTCCCCGAGGCCTTTCGCGAGGCGATCCTCGGAATCGCCGAGACGCGTCTCGTCTCCCTCTTCGGAATGCCCGAAGCGGACGGTGGCGTGAGGATGGTCGCGATTCTCGCCCGCCGGGGCGAGCCGAAGCTCCGCGTAACCTCGACCCAGGTGGGAGAGAGCTACCCGGCGCTGACACCCGGCTTCGCTCAGGCGCACCTGTTCGAGCGGGAGATCGCCGAGCAATGGGGCGTTCGCCCGGAGGGACACCCGTGGCTCAAGCCGGTCCGCTTCCACCGGGCCTACCGTCCGGGCCATGACGCCTGGGGCCGCTCGGAACGCGAGCCCATCCATCCGGGCGTCGGCGACTTCTTCGAGGTGGAGGGAGAGGAAGTCCACGAGGTCGGCGTCGGTCCCGTGCACGCGGGGATCATCGAGCCGGGCCATTTTCGCTTCCAGTGCCATGGCGAGCGCGTCATCCATCTGGAGATCGCGCTCGGATACCAGCATCGGGGGATCGAGCGCGCCCTGGAAGGTGGGCCGAACAAGCGCACGGCCCATCTGGCCGAGACGATCGCCGGGGACACCGCCGTGGGCCACGCGCTCGCGCACAGCCAGCTGATCGAGGCCCTTTCGGGAACCGAAGTGCCGCCGCGCGCCCAGGCGATCCGGGCGGTCGCGCTCGAGCTGGAGCGTCTCGCCAACCACGCGGGCGATCTCGGCTCGCTGGCGGGCGACGTCGGCTACCTGCCCGCGGCGAGCTTCTGCGGCCGGATCCGTGGGGATCTTCTCAACATGACGCTCCTCGCGTGCGGGAACCGGATGGGGCTCGGGTGGGTGCGTCCCGGCGGACTCGCCTTCGGCATCGATTTCGAGCCCGCGACCCACCGTAGGATCTCCGATTCCCTGCCCGGCGCCCTGTTCGACCTCGAGCGCTCCTTCAGCCTCATGCGCACGAACTCGACGGTGCGGGCGCGATTCGAGGAAACGGGCACCCTGCCGCGCGCGACATGCGAGGAGCTGGGCGTCGTGGGGGTCGCTGCGCGGGCGTCCGGAATCGAGCTGGACGTGAGGCGGGAGTTTCCGCTGGGGCGGTACGCCGAGGCGCCCATCGCCTGCTCGACCTGGAATTCCGGCGACGTGTTCGCGCGGGCGCGCGTGCGCTGGGAGGAATGCACGAGCTCCGCAGACCACATCCTCGAAACCCTGAGGTCCCTGCCGCGCGGAGCGTCGCGGCGCGAAGCGGGCCCACTCCAGCCCTCGAGCCTCGCCGTGTCGCTGGTGGAGGGGTGGCGCGGCGAGATCTGTCACGTCGCGGTTACGGATGAGCGAGGGCGGTTCCGGCGCTACAAGATCGTGGACCCTTCGTTCCACAACTGGATGGGGCTCGCGATGGCCATGCGCGACCAGCCTATCTCGGACTTCCCCCTCTGCAACAAGAGCTTCAACCTCTCATACAGCGGACACGACCTGTGAGGGAGAGGCGACCGTGCTGAGGGCATTCATGCAGCGGGTGCGGCAAGGGTACCGGACGCTGCCCTTCCCTCCTCCCGAGGACGCGCTGCCCGAAGGATTCCGGGGCCGTCCCCAGCTGGACGCGGCGAAGTGCAAAGACGGCTGCCGGGAATGCGCCGATGGCTGCCCCACGGATGCCATCGCCGTCGAGCCGAGACTGACCCTCGATCTCGGGCGCTGCCTCTTCTGCAACGAATGCGTGAACGCGTGCCCGACCGGAGCGATCCGGTTCACCCCGGATTACCGCATGGCCGCGACCCGCCGCGAGGATCTCGTGGTCGGAGCAGGCAAGACCCGGCTCGCGGAGCCGTTGGACGAGGCGAGACGGCGGCTCCTTGCGCGCTCCCTCCGGCTCCGCCAGGTGAGCGCGGGTGGCTCGGCGGGATGTGAGCTGGAAGTGGCGGCCCTGGGAAACGTGGTGTTCGATTCCGGAAGGTTCGGCCTCCAGGTCGTCGCCTCGCCACGGCATGCCGACGGCCTCCTCGTCACGGGTCCCGTGACCTCGAATATGAAGATCGCCCTGGAGAAGACCTACGACGCGGTCCCGTCGCCCAAGATCGTGATCGCCGGGGGCGCTGCGGCGATCTCCGGAGGACCGTTCGCGGGAAACCCCGAAGTGCTGAACGGCGCCGACAAGGTCCTTCCGGTCGACCTCTACATCCCAGGGCACCCGCCCCATCCCCTGACGATCCTCGACGGGGTGATGCGGCTCCTGGGACGACTGCGGAGAGGCGGAGCATGAAACAGGCGGAGCGGCCGACGCGCCGCCCCGCCCGTGTGCTTTCCCTACTTCACCGACTCGATCGAGATCTTCCCCGCCACCACGGTCACCTTCACGTTCAGCCCCTGCTTCTGGAGCTGGGTCGAGATCGCATTCGCGAGCGCGGCATCGCTCATGGTATCGGAATTCGACACCTCGGCCCTCCCCGCCTTGCCGTCCGACGTGACGTCCACGGTGAGCGACGTGACGCCGTCCATCTTCTTCTTCTGGACCTTGACGGCGAGCCCTTCCCCGCCGGCGAGCGGAGCGCCGTTCTTGGTGAGGACCACCTGGGGCATCGGCTCGGGGGGCGTGGCCGAGGCCGCGTCCTGCTGCCGCTCCACGGTCAGCTTGATCTCGCGTCCTCCCTGCGGCGCATCGGTGACCGAGACCTGCGCGTCGGGAACGCCCGCCTGCGCGAGACGGTCCCGGATCTCCTGCTCGAGGGCGGCCGAGGATTTTCCATCCACGCTGATGTTGATGATCTGGTCGAAGGCGTAGGCCACGGCCGGATACCGCACCCGCTCGCGGTGCGGCGTGACCTGGACCGACGCGGAGTAGCCTCTCGCGGCCAGCTCCCGCGCGAAGTCCCTGCTGGCGCGCTGCACGTCGGCGCCGGAGCGCTTGGGCAACGTGGTGTGGAGCACGAACCGCGGCCCGTCCTGCGCCGAGAAGGCGTCCACCATGACGACCTTCACGCCCAGAGCCGTCTTGAGTCCCTGGGCGAGCACGGTGATTTCCGCGCGGCCGAGGGCCTTCCCCGCGACCGTGAGCGCCACATCCTGTCCCACGACCTTGTCGTAGGAGACGGGCACGACCATCGCGATCAGAACCGCGAGCACCCCGAAGACGACCCCCGCGACCGCCGGGCGGGTGCGAACCGAGTGAAGCAGAGCCATGACATTCCTCCTGAAGTTCCAGAGCCAAGGGCCCGATGCGGGCCCGCGCTGGCGAATGGTTTGGATGGTGGCATCCAGATCGGGAACATCTCGAGCGCTGAGCGTTCGCAAAGCCTCGAGATCCCGGTCCAGCTCCGATGGGTCATTCATGGGATCTCTCCTTCGCCGGCCAGGCCATGGACCCGGCCGTCAGCCTCTCGTTTCGCGGCCCTTCGCTCTCCCGCGCGTGGCGAAGGTAGAAGCTCCGCAGTTTTTCCCGGCCGCGGGTCAGGCGCGACTTCACGGCCGGGATCGTGGCACCCTGCAGATCCGCGACTTCTTCCACGGAGAATCCTTCGATGTCGTGCAGCACGATGGCCTCGCGCTGGTCCGGCTTGAGCCCCGCCAGAGCGCGGGCCGCGCGCTCCGCACGCCGGCGCTCGTCTTCCCACAGGGCCCCGTCTTCCCCGACCGGCTCGTCGCGACGGCCGAGCGTCTCCTCGATCGGCAGCCATTCACGGCGTGGTCGCCTCACGCGTGAACGGTGCCGGGAGAGGAGGGTGGCGAAGAACCAGGAT
This sequence comes from Binatia bacterium, assembly GCA_035635355.1. GTDB lineage: Bacteria > Eisenbacteria > RBG-16-71-46 > SZUA-252 > SZUA-252 > WS-7. Next base: position 9,927 of record DASQBE010000005.1, read on the forward strand.
CGGAACCGGGACTCGTCGCGCAGCCCGTTCAGCTTGTCGTACGCGCGCAGCACGGCCTCCTGGTAGAGATCGTCGCCGTCGTGGGCCGACCGGCTGAGCCTGCGCGCGGTGGCCACCGCCTGCTCGTGGAACGGGCCCAGAAGCCGGATCAGCCTGTCCCAGCGAGCCGTGTCTGCGCGGGAGTCCATTTCCTTGGTGCCTCTCCTCCTCGGGTACCCGCACAGGAGACGCTTCGAGGGGGTCTGGAGGTTGCAGAAACTTTGGCGCGACCCGCGGGCCGTCTAAGGTCTTTCTCTGTATGATTGTGATCTAGAGTACCGCCTTCCCGATTGAAATGGCGATCAGGGTCGCACAGGCGGCAACGCTCCCACGACCCGCCCTTGGGAGGTGCTGAATGAAGCGCTGGTTCATGATCACACCAAGGAACATCTCGTGAAACGCGAAGAAGCTGAGTCGCTGCACGACCTCGCGAAGGCAGCGCGGCTCGGTCCGGGTCCGGAAGCTGTTTCCTGGTCGGAGCGGCTCATGCCCAGGAAGGACGCCTTGCGGCAGGCGATGGACTGGTTTCTCGAGGCCGGAGACACGGACGCGGCGCTCGAGCTGGCCGCTGGAGTGTGGCGCCTCTGGCCTCAGAGCGGCGATGTTTCGGGAGGCCGCGATATGCTCGCGCGTGCGCTCGCTGCTGCCGCCACGCGGCCACCGACCCGCGCGTTCGCCCAGGCCTCCTATGCCGACGGCCTGCTCGCCTTCCGCCAGGGGCAGCAGACCGAGTCACAGGCCCGCAATGAAGCCACCCTCGCTGCCGCGAGTACCATCGGAGATAAATCCCTCCAGGCACTCGCCTTCGTCGGGCTGAGCCGTGTCGCGCTCCGCTCCGGGGCATACGAGCGAGTGTGCTCCCTCGCGGACGAAGCTAGAGCCCTCGTCGCCCAGGCCCCGGAGGACGAACGGCTGATGCCGCTCCACATGCTGGCCGCGGGCACCCGGCTGCTGGGAAAGTACGACCGCGCCCGCGTCCTCTATCTGGAAAACCTCGAGCTCAGCCGGCGGCTCGAGGACACCTTCATGATCGCGGTGGAGCTTCACAACATGGGTCACGTCGAGATTCACCGCGGCGACGCAGGGGCGGCCCGGGCGTACTTTCGGGAATGCTCCACGCTTCGTGACGGAAGCACCGCTCCCTACGATCTCGCGATGGAGCACCTTAATCGCGCTGCGGTGGCGAACTGCGAGGGAAAATCGGAAGAGGCCAGCGAGTGCCTCACACGGGCCGAGGCAACCCTCGCCGAGGCCGGAATCGTCCTGGATCCCGACGACCGCTTCGAGGTGGACTGGCTGAGGGCTCGTCTCACTACGTAGCGCTCGTGGCTACCCCTGCTTCCGGGTCTTCACGTCGACGACGAAGCGGACGGCCCAGCGGCCCAGAGGGCCCGACTGCTCGAGCCGATTCTTCAGCACCGTGAGGTCGGCCGCCCGGGCCTCCGGGGTCGTGCGATCCACGAACGGGACGTTCCCGACGCGCGCGAGGTACATGCCGAGCTGGCGAGGAACGGAGGGATCGCGCGCGACGGTGGTGACGCGCTTGCGGGTCTTTCCGCCCCCCGTGCGCGTGACGAGGGGTAACGCCAGTCCCAGCGTTCCGGAAACGGCATCGAGGCCGAAATAGTCGGAGTGGTGATCGCTCCGATCGGTCGCGAGGACCAGCTCGAATCCCTGGGCCTCGAAGACGTCGCGCACGCCGGCTCCGAAGCGCCTGCGGAGCGTCACCCGGCCGCTGCCGATCCGCCACTCCATCCGCCCCCGGCCGAGCCACACGGCGGCGCACGCCAGGACGATCATGCCGATCAGGAGCTGGACCGCGAAAGGCCAGAACTTGGCCTGGATCATGGATTGGCGGATCATGGCCGCCGCGGCGGACGCCAGGCCCAGAGCGCCCACGCCCGCCACGCGTGCCTGGACGCGGCGCCTGGCGTGGTCCGGAACGACGGCGCGCTCCCCTTCCGGCGTGATGATCTCTTCCCAGCCCCTGGGCAGCGCGGTGGGCACCGAAGAGGGCTCGGGATCCCTCAGCCCGAGCTCCATGCGGAGCGCGGCCGCGGCCGCCTCGCGCTCCGGACGGGTGCCCAGGTTGGAGAGCGGAACGGTCCCACGCAAGGTCTCCACGGCGAGGGTGCCCTGGGGGCCGGTCAGAATGAGCCGGCGCAGGGTGTCCCTGGAGAGCTCACGCCGCCTGCGGAAGGGCCCCCGCAGCTGGACGACGGAAAGACCGCCGCCCTCCGCCAGGAGCCGATCCTCGCCGCAGAGCAATCGGAAGAACTCTTGCAGCGCGGCCATGCCCCCGATCGTCCAGATCACGAGCCACACGATCAGGAAGGCCCCCACGCCGAGGAAGGGCCCGGTGCCGATCCGGATCGGACCCGACCCCAGGGCCGTCCCCGACAGGAGCGCGCAGGCCCCGTTCGCGAGCAGCCAAAGCGCGTAGCCCTCGCCGAACGCCCAGCCGCAAAGCCACACGCCCAGGAAGGCGGCCGCGAAGAACCGGCCCGGGCCATGCGGACGCAGGGTCACCACGGGAGCGATCTGGGGCTTCGGGAGGGTGCGGGGGCCATACGGTCGATATCGGCTCCGCGGGACTGTTTCCTTAGAGCTACCGCCCGACGGGTTGCTTTTCCCTGGGATTCACGTGGCGGCGAACGTTCTCCTCGCGCCCCGATCCGACCGAGACGAGCCGAACGGGCACGCCGGCCAGCTCCTCCAGGCGATCCAGATAGCGCCGCGCCTCACGCGGCAGGTCGTCCCACTGCCGCGCGGTGCTGGTGGGCGCGCTCCATCCCGCGAAGGCCTCGCAGATGGGCCGCGCCGCCCTGAGATCGGCGAGCGACTCCGGCATCTCGGAGACGCGCCGATTTCCGACCTCGTATTCCACGACGATCTTGATCTCGGGCATGCAATCCAGCACGTCCAGCTTGGTGATGACGAGCTGCGTGAGCCCGTTCACGCGCACCGCGTGCCGGATGGCCACGACGTCGAACCACCCGCAGCGGCGCGGCCGTCCCGTGGTGGCGCCGTACTCGTTTCCTTCCTCGCGCAGCTTGTCCGCCAGCTCGCCCTCCAGCTCCGAGGGGAAGGGACCGTTCCCGACGCGCGTGGCGTACGCCTTGGCGACGCCTATGACGTCGGTGATCTTG
>DASQBE010000006.1:0-8089 GCA_035635355.1 Binatia bacterium
CCAACGACCCGGTGACCGAAGCGACCGGCGAGGCGATCTATCTGCGCGACGAGGATTCGGGCGCGACGTGGGGCGCCACCCCGGGTCCGATGCGCCGCACCTCGAGGAGCGGCCGGTGGATCGTGCGCCACGGGTCGGGCGTGACCCGCTACGTGCACCGCGAGGGCGGAATCCGCCAGGAGCTGGCGATCTTCGTGCATCCGTCGGACCCGGTGCGGTTCGCCCTGCTCACGCTCGCCAATCCCACCCGCCGGCCGCGCCGTCTGAGCGCGTTCGCGTACCAGGAGTGGAGGCTCTGCCCACCGCGCTCCGGCGAGGAGATCCACGTCCGAACCGAGACCGACCCCGAGACCTCGGCCGTGCTCGCCCAGAACCCGTACAACCAGGCGTTCCGGGGGAGGGTCGCGTTCGCCCACGCGGGCGCCCTGACCTCGGTGACCGGAGACCGCATGGAGTTCCTGGGACGGAACGGCACGATCAGGCACCCGGCCGCGCTGGGTCGCAGCCGTCTCTCGGGGCGCGTGGGGGCGGGATTCGATCCCTGCGCCGCGCTGCACGTGTCCCTCGATCTTCTCCCGGGGGAAACGCGCCAGGTCGCGTTCCTCCTGGGCGAAGGTGAGGATCGCGAGGCCGCGCTGCGGCTGGTTCGCGCCCACGGCTCCCCGGCCGCCGCGCTCTCGGCGCTGGAGGAAGTGGAGCGCTCCTGGGATGAGCTCCTCGGGGCGGTCGAAGTCCACACGCCGGATGATTCCTTCGACATCATGCTCAATCGCTGGCTTCTGACGGAGTGCGTCTCGAGCCGCATCTGGGCGCGCACGGCCTACTACCAGCCCGGCGGCGCGTATGGGTTCCGCGACCAGCTCCAGGACGTGATGGCGCTCACCTTTTCGGGCCAGGGCTACTACCGCGAGCACTTGCTGCGCGCCGCCGCGCGGCAATTCCGGGAGGGGGACGTGCAGCACTGGTGGCACGCGGAATCGGGCGTGGGTGTCCGCACCCGCTGTTCCGACGATCTCCTGTGGCTGCCGTTCGCGGTCGCGCGCTATCTGGAGTCGACCGGGGACGCCGCGGTCCTCGAGGAGCGGGTGCCGTTCCTGGAAGCTCCGGCGCTCGAGCCGGGCCAGAACGAAGCCTATGGGCGCCCGTCCGTCTCGAGCGAGGACGGGACGCTCTACGAGCACTGCGTCCGCGCCATCGAGCGGGGCCTCACGTCGGGGTCCCACGGATTGCCCTTGATGGGAAGCGGCGACTGGAACGACGGGATGAACCGCGTGGGTTCCCTGGGACGGGGGGAGAGCGTCTGGGTGGGCTGGTTCCTGACCTCGGTCTTGAAGAGTTTTGCCGGCGTGGCCGAGACGCGCGGGGATGCGGGGCGCGGCGCGCGGTACCGGAGCGAAGCGGGACGGCTGGCGGCCGTCATCGAGCAGGCCTGGGACGGCGACTGGTACCGGCGCGGCTATTTCGACGACGGCACGCCCCTGGGCTCGGCGCAGAGCGAGGAGTGCCGCATCGATTCCATCGCCCAATCCTGGGCGGTGCTGTCCGGCTCCGCGCCGCCCCAGCGCGCGGAGCGCGCCATGGACTCGGTGCGGACCCATCTCATCCGCCGCGACGCGCGGGTCGTTCTGCTCCTGGCCCCGCCGTTCGACACCTCCACGCCGGATCCCGGTTACATCCGGGGCTACCCGCCGGGCGTGCGGGAGAACGGAGGGCAATACACGCACGCGGCCCTCTGGACCCTCAAGGCGGTGGCGCGCCTGGGCAGCGGCGACGAGGCGGTCGAGCTCTTCCACCTCATGAACCCCATCAACCACGCGCGGACGCCGGCCGACGTGGCGCGGTACATGGTGGAGCCCTACGTGGTCGCGGCCGACGTGTACGCCCATCCCGCCCACGCCGGGCGCGGGGGATGGACGTGGTACACGGGATCGGCCGCCTGGATGTATCGGGCGGGGTTGGAGACCATCCTCGGGCTCACGCGCCGCGGGGAAACGCTCGCGCTCGATCCGTGCATTCCCTTCGCCTGGCCCGGGTTCTCGGTCGTGCTCCGCTTCGGGGCGACGCGCTACGAGATCACGGTCGAAAATCCACGCCAGCGGTGCCGGGGGCTCCGCACCGTGGAATGCGACGGGGTTGCGGTGGATGCCTCGGCGATTCCCTTGCGCGCGGACGGGAAAACCCACCGCGTCCGGGCGGTGATCGGGGACCCGGTTCTGGCGGGCAGCGAGGTCTGAGGGGTCTCGCTAGGCCGTCCCGGCCATCCGCTGGAACCGCCGGCCCAGCGCCACCGCGATCGTAAGCCAGACCAGGACCAGAGCCACGTTCACCAGCGCGAACTGCCTCGCCTGAAATCCCAGCCAGGTTGTTCCCACGAACACGATCCCGGCCGAGACCACGTCGCCGAATCGCACGAAGAACGTGTCGTTGGCCTGCTTCGCCTTGTACTTGGCCGCCGGGCTCGTGGGGAGGTAGAGCGCGTTCTTGGTCGTGTTCTGGAGGGAGTAGTCCAGCGAGTTCTCGGCCAGCTTGGTGCCGCGAATGAAGCGGAGCACCGGAATGAAGGCCATGGCCCCGTATCCGATCAGCGCGACGGCTGGCAGGACGAGCAGCGCCACCCGCACGCCGAACCACTTCAGCACGCGCGAGACCACGAACGCCTGGATGATGGCCGAGAGGATGTTCACCATCGTGAAGTAGTTGCCGTAGAACTCCCCGATCACCTTCTTCTCGTCCAGCCCCCCCGCCGAGGCGGCGCCGTGGGCTGCCGTGTATTGCGAGACCACCGTCTTCCCGAGGATGTATTCGCCGTTGGTGTTCACGAGGTTGTAGACCAGCATGAGAATTCCGATGAGGAGAAGGTAGCGGTCCGCGAACACCAGCGCGAAGCCGCTCCGCCCGCGCAGGCCCTGCCGAGGGTCGACGGTGGCCGGAGGGGACGAGGGGTCGGCCGCCGGATGCGGCGCCCCCGAGCGCGCCCGCTTCTCGCGGACGCTCACCAGGTTCGTGAGCGCCATGCAGATCGCCAGCAATCCCGCGGCCCCCAGCATGAAGGGATACGGGCCGTAGACTTTCACCAGCTGACCGGTCACGAAGGAGCCCGCGATGGCGCCGAGCGATGCGCCGAATCCCACGATGGCGAAGAGGCGCTTCCCCTCTTCGACCGTGTACACGTCGTTCGCGAACGCCCAGAGCTGCGCGATGATCATGAGGTTGAAGATCCCGACCCAGATGAAGAACGCGACCCCGATGGGCACCCCCGCCTGGCTCAAGCCGAAGAACGCGATGAGGCACGCGATGAAAAAGAGGGTCACCGAATTGATCAGGCGGACGCGCGAGACCCGGGAGGCGATCGCGCTGTAGAGCGGAACGAGGATGAGGAGGAGTCCCGCCATCGCCGCGGCGGCGTAGCTCTTCACCTCGGCGCCTCCGCCCGGGGACGCGAGGATCAGCGGCTCGCGGATGGTCTTCAGCAAGTAATAGCTCGCGAGCAAGAGGAAGATGTTGAGCATCAGGAGGAGCGCCGAGGCGGCCTCTCCTCCTCGCACGTCGGCGAACACGCCGAGGAGTCGGTCGAGAGCGCCTTTCGGTGTTTCCCTCTGATTCATGATCGCACCCTCCATTTCTAGCGGGGCTTCTTCTGGGTGGGGGCCGTTTTGCCGGGCGGCGGCCCCTCGAGGATCCGCTTGCTCGCCGAGATCGAGTCCTTGCTCGCGCTGGCAGGCATCGGCATACCCTTGTCCTCGGCGCTGCCCATGGCTCCTCGGGGGCCCTTGGCCGGCGGGAGCGGCATCTTGTGTTGATCGATCTTCGGCGTTCCGTAGCGCGCGAGGTCGACCTGAACCTTGTCGATCATGCTGGTCTTCGCGTTCTTGTCGACGGCGTACGCCTGGAACTCGCCTCCCCCGAACCAGAGCCTCAGGTGGACGAAGCTGAAGACCTCGTCGGTGAGGACGTTTTGGGGCTTCACGACGGACCCGGCCACGGCGTACTCGCTGTAGAGCCTGGCGCTCTCGGCCGGCGGCGGAATCTGGTTCAGCGGCGCGCCCGCGCCGGCGCAGACGATGGAGATGAGGACGGCATCGGGCCACGTCAAGAGAGCCCGCTGATAGCTGTGCTCGTGGCCGCTCGCGATGATGGCAATGCCGGACTCGTGGAGCGCCTTCACCATCCGGGCGCGGCGCTCCTGCAAGATTGGGTCCCGTTGCCACTCCATGCGGTGGGTCCCCGAGGAGAACGGCGGGTGGTGCATCATCACGATCACGGGCCCGATGTGCTCCTTGACCCGGGCCACGAGCCAGGTGAACTCCTCGTCGGAGTACTCGACCTGCACCTCGCGCGTCCAGTGTCCCTTGGGGTCGACGATGGGGTTCGTATCCAGGGCGATGAACCGCACCCACCCATCGGCGGTGTCGAAGCAGTAGTAGAGGCGATCGCCTCCGATCGGGAGCCCGGTCGCCGTGCGCCAGTTCTCCACCCCCTCCACCGCGTCGGTCCGCTCGTGGTTGCCCGCGACGGGGAAGTAGGGAATTCGCGAGGAGAGAGGCCGCGTGATGCGCAGGAAGCGCTCCCAGGTCGCGGGATACCGCCCGTCGTAGACCAGATCCCCGGTATTGATGACCGCGGCGACGGTCTTCTTCTGCGCCTGGAGCGAATCGATTTTCGCGGTCATCGCGTTCAGCACCTGGTGCTCGCGCCCCCATGTGGGTGCGTGCCGGACCAGCGCGGGAACCTCGCGGATCAAGGCCAAGTCGGGGAACAAGCCTTTCACGAGAGCGACCGGGATTGCAATCAGGCCCCTCCCGATCTTCAGGGGGTTCAGCGAAACCATCTCCTTGATGTTCTGGAGCTGGGGCTGGAGGCGGGAGCTGCGATAGCCCGGGCGGTTATCTCCGAAGAGCATGATGTTGAGCGTGTCCGCCGTGTACCCGTCGCGGAGCCGGCCCAGGAACCGGTGTGCGGAGTCCGCGGTGCCGGGCTCGAAGCCCATCAAGCTGTCCCCGAAGAGGGCGCGCAGGGGCTCGACGGGGGGCTCGTTCTCGCCCCGCCGCTCCGAGGTGCTGTCCGGCCGGATCGGGGACACCGTGGGGCCCACGTTCTGGAGGCGCCCCATGCGGGCGCAACCGGCGAGGAGGATCGCGGCGGCCGCCAGGGCGCAGGTGAGGCGGCCGGGGGAGATCACCCGTGTCTCACTCGGGTCACGATCCAACCCGAGCCCAGCCGCGTCAGCTCGACGCGCGCCGGCCTTGCCCCGCTCCCCTGGATCGAGAGCGAGAGCTCGATCTTCGACGCGCCTTCCCCGAAATTCTGTGTATCGATGCTCGCCCCGCTGAGGGTCAGGCGCCCGGGCGCGGCGCGTCCGCCCTCCGATTCGATCTTCACGTCGTAGGCTCGCGCGCCGGTGAGGCCGATGTCCTGGGCCAAGTCGTGAAACCGGAGCACGCCACCATCCATCCAGAAGAAGTCCAGCGGCGCCACGCGGCCGAACCAGAATCGCGTGATCTTCTCGCGGCGCTCCTTCAAATTTTGCACCAGAAACTCGGTCGCGCGTGGATCCTCGTAATGCGCCGAGCCCACCGCCGCCGCGATCTGCGCGTCGGAGAAGGAGGCCACGATCTTCGCGCCCCAGTAGGCGTCCGCGTCGGTCATCTCGCGGAAGGCCGCCTCCTGCTGCTCCGTCGCGAAGTGCTGCGGGTGGAACACCTCCGACTCGAAGTTTCCCACCGAGGGGATCCCGCTGTTCTCGTGGGCCCGCATCCACGGATCGACCGCGAATCCGAGGCTCACGAAGTGCCGCGCGATCCAGCCGAAGTCGACGGTGTTCTCGTAACCCTGCCACAGCGCCTTGGGGCCGTTGGCCTGCGCCCCGAACGAGGAACCGACGTCGAGCAGGTAGTGCGCGACGTGGCCCAGGCTGTCGGGACGGGCCAGGAACGTGTCGAGGAACTGAGGATCCTTCGTGTCCCAGTCGTCGATCCAGGAGCAGACGACGTAGAGGCCTCGCAGCTCGCGGCGGTTCGTGTGCCGGTACCAGTCGTTGGAGTCGCCGGGGCGTAGCCGTCGCATGCTGGGCGAGCCCAGGACATGGCCCGGGAGGAACAGGCTCGCGAACGCCGAATAGGCGCCGTCGGAGAAGACCGCCCCGCGCGACAGCATCGTGTCGAGATCGGCCTCGGTGAAGAGCTCTCCCTCGGCGCCGCGCGCAAGGCCCGGGTCGATCGTCAGGTCGGCTCTCGTGAAGCGGACCGGCTGATTGTGGGGCACGTTGTACCCCGCGGCGTGCACCAGGGTGCGCGCCACCATGTCGGCGCCCGCGCTGAGCTGGGGATGGTCCCGCGGGTCCAGCTTCAGGAGCCATTTCTTCCCGTCGGCATCCTTGATCTGGAAGCCCGCGCTGGCCCCGCCTTTCTTGGCGTGCTTGACGATCCAGGGCTTCGCGGGGGCCGCGGTCGAGGAATCGGGACCCCGGGCGAGGTCCGAGACCGGGACCGCGCGCATGTGGTTGCGATTGGTGAACCATGTGGAATTCGGCACCTCGTCGAACGCGTTCACGTTCACGGCCTCGCGACGCGTGCGCGCGCCCAGGGCCCGCGCCACGAACAGGATCTTGTCCGGGATGTCGAAGGCGTGCGAGAGGGGCTCGACGAGTCCCTCCCGGAACTGGTGCCCCACGAAGTTGGGCTCCCCATCGGGCGGCTTGGGAATCGGGCGCCCGTCGTGGTCGACCCACGTGACGCGGTCCGGGCCGGGATCGGACGCGTCCGCCGTTGCTGGAGTGGCGAGCAGAAGCGCACCGAAGAGGGCCAGCCCGAGCGCCGCGCGCGTGCGGGGAAGCATCAGAACCCGCTCCGGACCGTGAGCGTCGCCTGGATTCCTTCGACGCTGTTCGCCACCTCGAATCGGAGGGCTGCGTCCTCGTTCAGGCCGTAGCGCAATCCGCCCCCGTACCCCCACCGCGCGGCTCGGGCCGTGAACGCGCTCGCCTGGGGGGTGACCTCGCCCAGCTCGTACAGGGCGACCGCTCGAACGCTCCTCCAGATCGCCCAGCGATACTCGATCCGGCCGAGCAAGAGCTGCCGGTCCCGGAATCGATGCGAGGGATAGCCCGCGAATCGGAGAGGCCCGTCGGTCTGGACCAGGCGGTAGAACGGCACTTGCGCCGCCCCTCCGGCCGGATCGATTCCCGCGTAGACCCCGCGAAACGCGACCACGCGGCGCTTCGAGAGCACGGGTGCGTAGGCGCGGCCCTCCACGAGCCACTGGTTGAAATCGGGATCGCGGTCGCGCAGGCCGGCGGCGCGGCGCCACTCGGCCCGGCCGTGCAGACCGGCCGTGGGATCGCGCGCGTCGTCGAGCGCGGCAAGATCGCCCGTCACGCCGTACAAGACTTCCCGCGTCGCGCGGTCCTGATAGGGCAGGGTGCCGGGCGGGAACTTGTCCTCGAGCCCTGGGCTTCCCTGGTAGCCGCGGAGCGGAGTCATCGCCGAATAGCCGCCCACGAGCCGCAACTGACGAAGCGTCGATGGGCCGAAGAGGAGCGCGGCCTCACCGCTCGTTGTCTCGAGCAGGAAGATCGAACGGTCCGCCGATGGGGTTCCGTTCCCGATGCCGTAGAAGCGGAGGTTCGGCTTGCGGTCATAGTCGGCGCTCAGCCGGAACCCAACGGGCCGTGCCTTGCCGATTCGCCCCCGGAGCTGCACGCGGCGCCGGTCGGTGGTGGACCACGTGCCGGCGAGGCGAAGCTTGGAATCGCCGGGAGGGAATCCGCGCCAGGTGAGGGCGGGACCGAGGCCGATCTCGGTCACTCCGCCGAAATCGATCTCGGGCGCGATCGGTCCCGGTCTCGGGGGGTGAACGCCCACTTGGCCGACGCCGATCTCCATGCCACGCGCGACCAGACGCAGCGGAAGGAACACGATTCGAAACGGGGTGCGCAGCGCCGTTTCCCAGCCCCGCTCCCGATCGGGACCGGCCACGCGCGGCCCGTCCGCGGTCGGATCACGGTCCAGGACCACGGTGGGAGCCACCCAGGTGGAATCGCCGAAGCGAGGGTCCGCGCCGGCCGTGCGGGCGTTCCACAGGAGAGCGCAGG
>DASQBE010000007.1:0-5498 GCA_035635355.1 Binatia bacterium
GCTGGGAGCGCTCCCGGTCCTCGTGGAGGGCGACGACCTCGCGTCGTCTCCGGGCTCCGGCGCGTCCGGGCTGGTGCGGATCGACAGCATTCCGGCTCCGCCCCCCGTGCCCCTGCCGCCCGAGTTCCCGCGCATCACCGCGTCGGTTCTCGGATCTCCGACCCCGGGCCGGCTCTTCCTGAGCAGCATCACGCTGGGCCACTCTCTGGACCCGTCCTTCCTCATGATCCTCGAGAACGACGGGACCCCTTATTTCCAGCGGAAGCTCACCAGCCAGGGGCTCGATTTCAAGATGCACCCCGACGGCCGCCTGACCTATTTCGACAACGCCGCGCGGCGCTTCTACGCCCTGGACGCGCACTACGACGTCGTCGACAGCTTTCGATGCGGAAACGGCTATTCCACCGATGGGCATGACATCGTGCTGCTTCCCAATGGCCACGCGCTGCTGATGAGCTACGACCCCGAGCTCGTGGACCTGACCACGCTCAAAGGGGGTCTGGGGTTCGGGCTCGCGATCGGGCTCATCATCCAGGAGCTGGATCAGGCGAAGAACGTGGTGTTCCAATGGCGCAGCTGGGATCACTTCAAGATCACGGACCAGGTGGGGCACGCCGCCATCAATGGCGGGATCGACTACGTGCACGGCAATTCACTCGACGTCGATCCCGACGGAGACATCATCCTGTCCAGCCGAAACATGGACGAGGTGACCAAGATCAGCCGGACGACGGGGGAAATCCTCTGGAGGCTCGGGGGCCGGAACAACCAGTTCACGTTCGTGAACGATCCGTTCCCGTTCTCGCATCAGCACGCGGCTCATCTCCTGCCCAACGGGCATCTCGTTCTGTTCGATAACGGCAACCTCCGGCTCCCGCTCTTCTCGAGGGCCGTCGAGTACGCCCTCGACGAGACGCAGAAGACCGCGACGCTCGTCTGGCAGTATCGGCTCACCCCGGACGTCTTCGGCCCCGCCTTCGGCTACGTCCAACGGTTCTCGAACGGAAACACCCTGATCGGCTGGGGCGCCACGACGCCGACGCTGACCGAGGTCGCGCCGGATGGCTCCATCGTCTCCGAGCTGACCTTCGATCCCGGCTTCGCCTCCTACCGGGCATATCGGTTCGAGTGGCCGCCGGTCCAGCCGGCCCTGGTGACACTCCAGCCCGCATGGATCAACAAGGGGAGCACCGGGGGGTTGCTCCTGGCCGTCGTCCAGCCCACCCCCGACGCGGGGTTCACCGTCGCGGATATCCTGCCCGAGACCGTGCGCCTCCACGGCACGGTGAGGGCCACGGCGGTGAATCTCAACCGAGGGGACGCCAACGGGGATGGTCTTCCCGAGGCGTCATTCCAATTCCCGCGCGACGCCCTCGATCCCTTTCTTTCCATCGGAGCGAACCGGCTCGAGGTGAGCGGGTCTCTGGTGACCGGGGAAGTCTTCCGCGGGAGCGCCGTGGTCAAGGTCCTCATGAGCTCCTCGACCCAGATTCGCACCGCGTCGCTTCATGTCGTGTCCCCTCCCGGCGCGCTGCCGGTCGAGATCGCGGCCGGTGGGCCGGCGGGCAAGGCCAGGACCCTGGCGGTCTACGACATCCAGGGCCGTTTGGTGAGGCGATGGACCACGGCCGCCGGAGCCAAGGCGACCTGGGACGGAACCCGGTCGGACGGCCGCCGCGCCGGCGCCGGCATCTACCTGGTTCGATCCGAGGACGGGGCTGCCGGAGCGGCCATCAAGGTCGCGATCGCCCGGTAGCTCGGGGGTCCCGGCGACGGAAACCCTCTTGACACCGCGTTTCGTGTGGATCAAATTCGTTGGGTCGTTCTCCCCCCTCCTCCCCGAATCTCCATGATGGCCGGACAAAACCCCTTTCCTCAGCCGGGAAATCTGTCGGGGGACTGCTCGGATGAGATCCACGCTCCGGCTCCTGAGCATCGGCGCACTCTGGTTTTTCGTCTGCGGATTCCTGCAGCTCCAACCCCCCTCGACCGGTCGCACCGGTCCGCACCTCCTGTTTCGAAACGACGGCAAGTTCGTTCACAACGTCGGGCGGCTGCAATTACAGGTCTCCAACTACGGCGTCACCGGAAACCCCTTCTTCGGGCGGTTCTCGAACGTGCCCGGGGCCGAGTGGCCCCCGGGCTCGGGGATCGACTACATCTACGCCGCCGGCCTCTGGGTCGGGGCGCTGGACGTGAGCGGCATCCCGCACGTCACGACCGCAATCGGTCCCACGAACGCCGATTTCGAGATGTCCCCGGCGCTCACCCCGCGAAACCCGTGCGCGCCGCTCCCGCCCGACCGGATCGCCGACGTGCGCGAGTCCTATGAGGGGATCCCCGGAGGGAACCGGGTCATCTCCGCCAGCGTGAATCCCGACGACGACGGGGACGGCCTCGTGGACGAGGATTTTCCGAACGGCGAGGACGACGACGGGGACGGGCGGTGCGACGAGGATTACGCTGCCATCGGCCAGCAGATGTTCGCCTCCGAGTATTTCGACGACACCGAGAACATCCGCGCCTCCAGCCCGGAGCACGTCCCGCTGGGCATCAAGATCCAGCAGACCTCGTACGCGTGGTCGACTCCGGGGCAGACGGACTTCGTCGGCATGGACTACAAGATCATCAACATCGGAGGCCGCACCCTGCGCAACGTGTACGTGGGCCTCTTCGCGGACATGGATATCGGGAGCCGGGCCGCATGCCCGAACTGCTTCTTCCTCGACGACATGGCCGGGCTCATCGACTCCACCGTGACCTATCCGGGTCCCACCGGGGGGATCACGAATCGCAGGATCCAGATGGGGTACATGTGGGACAACCCGGACAATCCGGGCAGCACCTCGGATGCCAAGGGCGGTGACGCTCCGGGATACTTCGGCTGCATGTTCTTGAACCACACGATCGACCCCAGCGGGGCCTCCGCCCCGCGGCACGTCGGGATCACGTCGTTCAAGTTCTTCTCGGGATCCGCCTCGTTCGCGGGCGGAGGAGACCCCGAGAACGACGCGCAGCGGTACATTTTGATGTCCGATCCCGCCCTGAACCCCGACGTGGTGGGCCAGGTCATCTCGCAGAGGCCGCTCGATTACCGGTTCGTGATGGCCACCGGACCCTTCCGGTCCATCCTGCCGGAGTCCTCGCTCACGGTCTCCGTGGCCTGGGTGATCGGACTGGGGCGGGGGCCCAGCCCCGGGGGCGGCTCGCTCATCGACAACGCCATCCGCGCGCAACAGGTCTTCGACGGCATCTACGCCGACCTGGACGGCGATGCGCTTACCGGCGTCTGCGGGAAGGAAACCTGCCTCCGGAGCACCGAGCTCGGAGGGCGCGGATTCGCCTACCAGATACCCGAGTCCTCGTTCTGCCGCCTTCGTTTCCACAGCGACGTCAATTCGCTCGCCCAGTTCGCCAACGCGCCCGTCTGGGATCCCGACGCCTCGTGCGAGAACAACCAGGGGGGAAAGTACGTGTGCCAGGACGTCTTGGGCGGGACGATCCCGAGCGGGGCGCACTGCGCGAGCCAGGACACCCTCAACCTCCAGATCAATTCACCGGCCTGCACCTACGTGGATTTCGATTGCGACGTGAATACCGGCCTGGGCGGGCGGGAGCACCTCGTGAACTGGGTCGCGGCGGCGCCTCTGCCGGCGCCCTTCTTCGGCGGCCAGGGCGGGGCGGGGGAGGTCTCGGATTTCCTCCACCACTACTCGAGCCGAGCGGATTCCACGCGCACGTCGGCCTGGTTCTTCCCCGGGGATCGGCAGGTCACCCTGAAGTGGAACAACTTCGCCGAGCAGGTGCGGGACGCCCAGAAGGGAAACCTCAAGGAATTCATCGGGTACCGGATCTACCGGGCGTCCGGGTGGACGCGCCCCTTGGGGACGAACGGCCCATCGCCGGACCTCTGGTCCCTGCTCGGAGAGTGGCGCGCGAGGCCCTCGGGCACCCCCGCGAGGCCCCTGGCCCAGCTGGTGGACCCCGCGGTTCCGTTCCTGACCATCAACCCGGTCGACGTTCGGTGGGATCCCGTCCTCCGCGCCGCGCGGGATGACTCCATGTACATCCAGGTCGATACCCTCTTCGCGGTGGGGCGGTACAGCTACGTCGATACCCACGTGCTGAACGGCTTCCCGTACTTCTACTCGATCGTCCCGCTCTCCATCGTGCCCGGGGACTCGGCGGGCGCGGACGCGGTTCTACAGGGAAACCCGAGCGCCTCCAACACCCAGGTCGTCTACCCGCGCGGCGGATCGGTGAACGACCAGAGGCACGTGTTCGTGGTGCCGAATCCATACAAGGGAGGGGCGCCGTGGGACCTGGTGCCGCAGGGGGACGATCCCTCCGGCACGAAGGTCACGTTCATGAACCTGCCGCGAACGCGGGGAACCGTGCATGTCTTCACGCTCGCGGGTGACTTGGTGAAGGACCTGCCCTTCGACGGCCGGCCTCCCACGGATCTCCAGTACGGGAAGGATCCCGTGACCGGGGGCCGGGGGTCGGTGCCCTGGAACCTCATCTCGCGGAACGGACAGAAGATCGTGACCGGGATCTATCTCTACTCCGTCGACTCGGAACTAGGACACGAAGTCGGGAGGTTCGTCGTGATACGATAGAGGGGAACGGTCGATCCTACGCAAGTTGCGGCGCCTGAATCAGTTGTGTCCCGGCCACGTTTTTCGGCCCACGGGCCCCCGGTTCCCCTCAACTGCGTCGTAACCTGGATCGCGGTTTGGCCGTATTCTTTTCAGGTTCCCGACCACAATCCAGAGCGTTCTGCTTCGAAGAGACCGGAGGCGTCCCGCAATGAAACTGAAGCGCAAGCACGTCGTCGTCGGGGTCGCCGCCTTGGTGCTGATCGCCGCGGTGAGCGGCATGGCGCTCCGAGGCCGCGGCAACAAGACCCCCGCGGTTCAGACGTCCAAGGCATCCCGCGAGAAGATCGTTCAAAAGGTAACCGCGACCGGAAAGATCCAGCCCAAGACGCAGGTGGAGATCAGCGCCGATGTGAGCGCCAAGATCACCAAGCTCCCCGTCGTGGAGGGCCAGTCGGTCGAAAAGGGTGCTTTCCTCGTGGGGCTGGCGCGCGAGCGCTACGTCGCCGCGGTCGAGAGCGCCGAGGCGAGCGTGAGCTCCGCGGAGGCCAACGCCTCCCTCAACAACGAGAACATGATCCGCACCGAGAACGAGTACAAGCGGTCCAAGGAGCTTCTGGCCGGCAAGCTCGAGTCGCAGGCTGATTTCGAGACCAAGCAGGCGGCGTACCGGGTCGAGGTCGCCCGCCACAAGTCCTCGATGGACCAGGTCCAGCAGGCCCAGGCCGCCTTGAAGCAGGCGAAGGACGATCTCTCGAAGACGACCATCTACGCCCCCATGTCGGGAACGATCAGCGCCCTCAACAAGGAGCTGGGCGAGATCGCGCTCGGCTCGCAGTTCCAGAAGGACGTGATTCTGGTGGTGGCGGATCTCCGGGTCATGGAGGCCCAGGTCAACGT
>DASQBE010000008.1:0-15052 GCA_035635355.1 Binatia bacterium
CGCGGACGGCTCGGCAAGGGCTACCTCTGCTTTCGACATGTATTATGCTGTCGGATTCTCGGCAGTAGCATCCGCGGCAGGCAGCTGCGTGTATACCGGGGCTGATTCAGCGGTGAGGTACTATGTTCTCTTGCTCCGCGCCATTGACGACGCGAGAGGATCCACGATCCGTCAACTTACCTCCTTCGAGCCGCCACTGACGGCCTCGCTCAGGCACGAGTGACCTGGCCCCCCTACGCCGCGTGCGGCGGCGCGGGCGGCGGTCCCAGGAACATCGAGAGCCGCGCGACGCGTCCCATCGGCGTCCAGGCGACCATCCCGGCGGTCCAGACCCAGCTCTCCGCGTTGAGCTGCCCCGAGCCGATCGACTCCCGGAGCTGCGCCACGGTGTAGGGGCCGAACGTCTGCCCTCCCGACGCCACGTACCACACGGGGGAATCCGTCGCTTCCGGCGTGGGCGGGATGAGGGGCAGGGGCGCCTTCTGCGGCACCGAGGCGGCGCCGGCGATGGCCATCCCCATGCCCAGGCCGACTCCGGCTCCGGCGAGGCCGCCGGCGGGATTGGCCGCGGCGGTCGGGATGGAGGCGCCCAGCTGGTACTGCTTGTAGCGGTCGAGATCCCCGAGCACGCCCATGCTCGAGTGCGCGTCCACCGCCTTCTCCACCTCCTCCGGCACCGAGACGCTCACGATCACGAGCTGCGGCAGATCCAGGCCGTACTCCTCGTCGATCCGGGCCAGCACCGCGCGCCTCAGCTCCTCGGAGAGCGTGACATATCTGGCACTCAGGTCCACGATCGAGATCTCGGTCGAGGCCACGATCCGCGCGAACTCCGAGGCGATGATCGAGCGAAGGAGCACGTCGATCTCATCCGCCTCGAAGGAGCCGTCGGTTCCCACCAGCTCTTTGAGCAAGGCCTCGGGCTTCCGGGCCGAGAGCGCGTAGGTGCCGAAGGCTCGGACCCGCAGCGGCCCGATGGAGGGATCGCGAAGCAGCACGGGATGGGGCGTGCCCCACTTGAGCTCGGTGATCTGGCGCGTGGCGACGAAGTAGATCTCGGCCTTGAATGGGCTGTTGAACCCGAACGGCCAGGAGCGAAGCGTGGTCATCACGGGAAGGTTCTTGGTCGCCAGCTCGTAGGTGCCGGGCTGGAAGACGTCGGCCAGACGTCCCTGGTCCACGAAGACCGCCATCTGGCCCGGACGCACCACGAGGCGGGCCCCGTTCTTGATCTCGTTCTGATACCGCGGAAACCGCCAGACGAGCGTGTTCCGGTTGTCGTCGACCCACTCGACGATGTCCACGAACTCCGCGCGCAGCTTGTTCACGAATCCCATGGGGCTCCTCCCAACGCGATTATTTCAAGAGATGCTCGAAGAGATCTCCGATTCCCTTCCACCCTCGCATCGTGCCGAACAGGACCGCTCGCTCTCGCTCCCGCGACCGCGCCCGCTCGTCGACGACGAGCTGCTCGGCGGCCAGGATCGCCGCGGTCCGCGAGGGGTCCGCGGGGAGAACCCCCCGCGCGTTCTCGGTCCCTGCCGTGGTCCGGTCCAGACCCCCCGCCAGCACGAAGGACGCGATGTCCTCCATCTCGTGGGCATCGAGCCACGTGCCGTGGCTCCCGCACCAATCCACCACGACCCCGGAGCGCGTTCCGAAATTCTTCCGCTGCATCGCGCCCCTGCACTCGGGGCAGTGGCGGTACACCACCTCCTCCTGCCAGGCCGACTGCCGCTCGCGCGGGCCGCTCGAGGACGTGGAAGGAGGCGAGGTCCGGCGCTTCTCCTCCACCTTGTCCACCAACCGATCCATCACGTCGCCCGGCGCCCAGAGGCCGAGGCACTGGGGGCACTCGTCCAGCCAGAGCCCGCCCACGTTCCGGGAAGCCATGACGATGCCGGCGCAGACGGGGCACGTGAGCGCCTCCGCCCGCGTCCGCATCGGCTGCGGAAGGAACGCCAGCCCGCACGCGGTGCAGTGACGCGCTCCCTCCGGGTTTCGCGCGTAGCACTCCGGGCAGACCGGACCCGTCGGCTGCGGCTGCCGGACGACTTCCGCCTGGCAATAGGAGCAGGTCTGCTCGGCGCCGCGCAGGAGCGCCCCGCACGAGGCGCAGCGCCTCACGGCGGAGTCTCTCGGGGCCGGCGGCTGCGCGGGGAAGGTCGTGCCGCACCGGCAGGCCACCGTCTCCGTGGGGAAGCGGGAGACGTCGTACTGGGCGTGACAGTTCGGGCACGAGACGAGCTTCATTACTGCCCCGTGAGCTTCCGCGCCACGTCGCGCCCCAGATCGACGGCCTGCGAGACCTCGCGCGATTGCCGCATCCATTGCGCGGTCCAGGCGCTCGCGCTCATGGTGTCGTTGCTGCGCCTCAGCCACTCGCGCCATGAGAGGGGGCACCCCACGCCGGTCAGGGGAATCTCGTCGGCGACGAATCCCTCCATGTCGCCCTCCCGAACCAGCAGTCGGGGGCCCATCCAGATGCGCCGCTCGTCCGAGGGCGCGGGGGCGAGGCCGTACCAGGTGAGCGTCCCGAGGTAGCGCATCCGGCCGTCGCGCGTCGCGGGCATGGCCCCGGCGGCCCAGTGGCCGCGCTGGTCCAGGAGGCTCGCCCAGTCCTCGATCGCGCGGAAATCCCCGCTCGTGAGGTCGGAGGTGTCCTGGACCGCGCGCTGCACCGACATCGCGAAGGCCCGCATCGTGTGCGCGTCGCGTCCTCGCCCCAGCGAGTCCAGGCGCGCGGCCTCCTGGGGGATGAACCCGTCGCTGTCGCCCAGCGCGAGCCGGAAGAAGTTGGTGTAGATGCGCTGCATGCCGCGGACGGAAGCGAAGCGGTCGGCGTCGCTCTCGCGCGCCATCAGCACCGGCTCGAGGAGGACGCGGCGCCAGGCCTCGCGGGTGATCATGTGGCCGATCCCCGGGATGGCGAGCACGTGCTTCTGCACGGCCGGGTTGGCCAGCGAGGTGCTCCACGTGGCGGCGCGGTAGCCGACCGAGTAGCCCGAGAGC
The DNA here is from genome assembly GCA_035635355.1 of Binatia bacterium. Taxonomy (GTDB): domain Bacteria; phylum Eisenbacteria; class RBG-16-71-46; order SZUA-252; family SZUA-252; genus WS-7. The sequence continues at coordinate 3,013 of DASQBE010000008.1, forward strand.
GTTCCCAGCACGGTGCTCACCGCGTTGACCGGCTTCACGAAGTCGAGGGTCGTCTTGTAGAGCTCGTCGAACTGGTCGGGCAGGAGCGCGTGGTCGGAGGAGTCGGGGAGCTCGAGCCAGAAGCCGCGATCCACGTGGCCCCGGATCCGGAGCGGCCGGTATCTCGTGCCGCTGATCGAGCGCCCGTAGTCGTGCCCCCGGACCGGGGGCAGGAACCGGTGCGTGTCGATGTCGTACTGGCTGAAGACGTGGCCGCGGGCCGAGAGCTCCACCACGAACCGCGCGGCCGTGTCCGAAGGCGACTCGCGGTACGAGAGGACGCTCATGTTCTCGAAGATCTCTTCGTAGGGGATCGCGGTCGGGTTCTCGATGGAGTGCTTTCCGGCCCAGAAGCCGAACGCCACGAGCGCGAGCAAGATCATCAAGAGCTTGCTTCGAAGCAGAAATTTGGCGACCGGCCACGCGTGCTTGAAGACGTGCGTGCCGAGCCCGCTGCGCTTCTTGCCCAAATGGGACTCCTGACGTTGGGTGGTGCGAGGTTGCGACGTACTAAGGGGTTATCGGCGGGGAAAGCGGCGTTCTTCAGGTGGTGGGCAAACGTACTTCATTGCAACAACTTAAGGCGATTTCCTCGCCTATTCTCTGGGGCTTGCGACCTCGTAGAGCCTGCGTGCCGCCATCAGGTGCCGCATCGCCTCGTCCCGTCGGCCGCGAGCCTCGAGGAGAAGCCCCAAGTTGTAGTGCGCGTCAGCGGCGCCGTCCGGGTCGCGCGCGATGGCCTGCGCGTAGGTCTGGATCGCCTCATCGGGGCGGTTCCGGTCTTCGAGCAGCACGGCCAGGTTGAAGTGCGCGGTGGCATCGTCGGGAGCGCACTGCACCGCGCGCTGATAATGCATCTCGGCTTTTCCCAGCTCGCCCGCCTCGTGCTCGAGGCGGCCCAGATTCAGGTGCGCGTCGGCGAGATCGGGCTCCGAGGCCAGCGCTTGCAGATAGGCCTGGCGCGCCTCCAGAGGTGACGTCTCCTCCAGCTCGCACGCGAGATGGAACCACTGCTCCGCGGTGGGGGCCGGCGTCTCCTCGACCACCGTGAGCGCCGCGGGAGTCTCGGCGAGCTCGGTGATCTCGGCGGCTCCGAAGTTAAGCAAGAATTGGCCGGAGTCCGGCTGCCAGGTGGCGTTCTCGTCCCAGGCCACCGCGCGCGCGCCATCGGCGAGAATCCTGACACGGGTCAGCGGGATGTCGGAGGAGAGCTGGCGGCGGAGCGAGGACCAGACGCGGCGGACGCGCCCCGCGGGGATGCCCGCCTCGAGCAGGCCGCGCGTGGTGCGGAGGAGCAGGAGCTGCTGGAAGGTGAACTTGGGATTACCGTCCGCGTCGGGCTCCGGCGTGAGCCCGCCCAGGCGGGCCCAGCTTCGAACGCGTGCTTCCGTGGCCTGCAGAATCCGGGCCGCGTCGCCCGCGGAATAATGCCTCGTCGCGTCCGTGCCCAACCGCTCTCCCGCTAGCGTGACGCTCGTTTGCCTTCCTTCGCCGTTCCTGCCGCGCGCCTCGATTTGGCGGCCGGCTTCTTGGCCTCGGCCCGGCTCCCCTTGGCGGTGCGGGTCTCGAGGCTCTGCTTGAGCGCTTCCATGAGGTCGATGACCTGCGTGCGCTGCTCTTGCGGCGCGATCGAGGTGATCTCCTTGCCCTCGACCTTCGATTCCACGACCTCGAGCAGGCGGTCCCGGTACTCGTCGTGGTACTGCTCGGGCTTGAACTCCTTGCTCGAGAGCTCGTCGATCAGGCGCTCGGCCAGCTGCAGCTCGCTGGGCTTGACGGTGGCGTCTTGGCCCTTGTCGATCTCGCCGAAGTCCCGGATCTCGTCGGCGAAATACATCGTATGGAGCATCAGCCCTTCGTCGGTGGCCCGGATCAGGACCAGGTTCTCCTTGCCGCGCATGACGTACTTCGCGAGGGCGACCCGGTCCGTCTTGACCATGGCGTCGCGCAGGAGCCGGTAGGCCTTGTCCCCGCCCTTGTCGGGGCCGAGGTAGTAGGTCTTTTCGAAGTAGATCGGATCCACCTTCACCAGGGGCACGAACTCCGCGATGTCGATCATCCGCGAGGCCTCGGTCTCCAGCCTCTTCAGCTCCTCTTCGGTGAAGCGCACGTACTGCTCCTTGGCGAACTCGTACCCCTTGACCAGGGACGTGCGCTCCAGCACTTCGTTGCAGGCGGGACAGACCTGTTGCTGCTTGATCCGGCCGCCGCACTTCTCGTGGAGCAGGTTGAACGAGAGGCTTGCCGAAGAAGCGGCCGTGAACATCTTGACGGGGATCGAGACCAGGCCGAAGGAAAGGGTGCCGGATCCGATGGAATGCGCTGGCATATAGGTCGTTCCTCCAATGGAACTCTCCGGGAGGCTCACCACGCGAGGCTAACACCATGCTTTGATATACTTCAACCCTGAGTCCCATTATCGGATCGCTAGGGCCCCGGCTTTAGCGCCACAGGGCCTGTCCTGAGGCCAACATAGCCGTGAGCCCGACCAAGAACCCCCAACTCGAGCATTACCGGAAGAAGCGGGACCCCGCCCGCACCCCCGAGCCCTTCGGCGAGGCCCCCGCCCCCGAGGCCCCCGCCGCCCCCCGATTCGTGGTCCAGAAGCACTGGGCGCGCAACATGCACTACGACCTGCGGCTCGAGCTGGATGGAACGCTCAAGAGCTGGGCGGTGCCCAAGGGACCGTCCACCCGCGTCGAGGAGAAGCGCCTGGCGGTTCACGTGGAGGATCATCCGCTGGAATACGCCAACTTCGAGGGCGTGATCCCCGCCGGCAATTACGGCGCGGGGTCGGTGATCGTGTGGGACCGGGGTTGGTTCCGATCCTTCAAGCCGGAAGATCCGCTGGAGCTCTACGAGCGGGGCAAGCTGGAGCTGGAGCTCTTCGGGTTCAAGCTGCGCGGGCGCTGGACCCTCGTCCGGATGGGGAAGAAGGACAAGGAATGGCTCCTTCTCAAGAAGGCGGACGGCGCGGCGAGCGAGAAGGAAGCCATCGACCGCTATCCCGAATCGGTCATCACCGGGCTCACGGTCGAGGAGATGCGCGACGTGCCGGGCACGCTCGCCGCCCTCCGCGAGCGGGTCAAGTCCCTGAAGGCGCCCCGCGGGGATCTGTCCCCGCGGGATGTCTCCCTCACGCTCGCGACGCTGGCCGACAAGCCTCCCTCGGGCTCGGACTGGTGCTTCGAGATCAAGTACGACGGCGTGCGGGTTCTGGCCGGGCGCAAGGGGGACGCGGTGCTCCTGATCGGCCGGAGCGGCGAGGACATCACGAAGCGCTACCCCGAGATCGCCGACGCCCTGCGCGCGCTTCCCGTGCCGGACTTCGTGCTCGACGGCGAGATCGTGGCCGAGGACGAGAGCGGGCGCCCCAGCTTCCAGCGGCTCCAGGCGCGCATGGGGCTCAACAAGCCGCGCGACGTCGCGGCCGCCATGGCGCGCGTGCCCGTCCGGGGGATCTTCTTCGATTGTCTCGGGCTCGAGGGTCATGATCTGAGAAAGCTCGCGCTGGCCGCGCGAAAGGAGCTGCTCGCCCGCGTGGCGCCGCCGCTCGGCACCGTGCAGCGATGCGACCACGTGGTCGGCCACGGCGAGGCGTTCTTCGAAGCCGCCTCCGAGCTGGGCCTCGAGGGAATCGTGGCGAAGCGCCTCTCGAGCGCGTACCCGGGCCGCCGGTCGCAGGACTGGATCAAGGTGAAGTGCGACCGGCGGCAGGAGTTCGTGATCGGCGGCTACACCGACCCGCAGGGCTCGCGCGCGGGGTTCGGCGCGCTCCACGTCGGGGTGTACGAGGGAGCGGACCTGGTCTACGCGACCAAGGTCGGCACGGGCTTCGACACGAAGACCATCGAAGCCATCGGGAAGAAGATGGAGCCGCTGGCGCGTCCCACGTCGCCCTTCGCGAGGGGAACGCCGACCGGCCGCGGCCATCACTGGGTGGAGCCGAGGCTGGTCTGCGAGGTGCGGTTCGCGGAATGGACGCGCGACGGCGGGCTTCGCCATCCCGCCTTCCTCGGATTGCGCACGGACAAGAAGCCCGAGGACGTGCGCCGCGAGGATCCGGCGCGGGTGGAGGAGGTCCCGGAGGAGCCCGCGGCGCCCGCGCCATCGCGTGCCGCCGCCCCGCGGCCCGCCTCTACGGCTCATGAGGTCCGGGTCACGAATTCCAAGAAGGTGTTCTGGCCGGGAGAGGGGTACACGAAAGGTGATCTCGTCGGGTATTACGAGACGATGGCGCCCCTTCTCCTGCCGTACCTGCGCGACCGGCCGGTGGTTCTCACGCGCTACCCCGACGGCATCACCGGGAAATCCTTCTTCCAGAAGGACGCGCCCGTGTACGTTCCCGATTGGGTGCGCACCCAATCCATCTCGCACCAGGACGTCAAACGGGATGTCCGCTACTTCGTGATCGACGACGCCCCATCCCTCCAGTACGTGGCGAACCTGGGAACGATCCCCATCCACGTCTGGAGCGCGTGCGTCAGCGCGCTCGAGCATCCCGATTGGATGGTGCTGGATCTCGACCCCAAGGAGGCGCCGTTCACGCACGTCGTCCAGGTGGCGCGCGCGCTGAAGACGATCCTGGACGATCTCGAGCTCCCGAGCTTCATCAAGACGTCGGGCGCGACCGGATTGCACGTGTTGATCCCGATGGGCCGCCGGTACACGCATGAGGAGACCCGCACGTTCGCGCGGCTGCTCGCGATGATGACCGTGGACGCCGTGCCGGAGATCTCCACCGTGACCCGGTCGATCGCCGGACGCGGCGGCAAGGTCTACGTGGACTTCGGGCAGAACGGGCGCGGCAACACCATCGTGGCCCCGTACTCGGTGCGACCGCTTCCGGGAGCGCCGGCCTCCTGCCCCCTGCGGTGGGACGAAGTGACGGCGCGACTGGATCCCGCACGGTTCACCATCCGGACCATCCCGAAGCGGTTCGAGGATATGGAAGATCCCGTGGCTCCCGTGCTGGGATCCGGCGTGGACGTGGCCAAGGCCTTGGGCGCGATCGCGAAGAAGATGGATCCCGGAAAGGCCAAGAAGAAGCGGGGAACGAAGTGACGTCCGCGACCGAGCTGCGATTCCCGGCGAGCCGCTCCGCGGGGGAGGTCTCGGCGTTGCTGGTACGTCCGGACCGCGCGCGCTGGCTCTACGTGTTCGGCCACGGCGCGGGCGCGGGCATGCGGCACCGCTTCATGGAGGACGCCTCGGCGGTCCTGGCCGATTACCAGATTGCGACCTTGCGATACCAGTTTCCCTACGTCGAGCAGGGGAGCCGGCGGATCGACCCCCAGCCAATCTTGTTGTCGACGGTGCGCTCCGCGGTGGCCGCCGCGCGCGACGCGGCGGGCGACCTGCCCCTCCTCGCCGGGGGGAAATCCATGGGCGGGCGCATGACCTCGCTCGCCGCCTCGAAGGAGCCGCTCCCGGATGTGAAAGGGATCGTGTTCTTCGGATTTCCGCTCCATCCCGCGGGGGAGCCGGCCACCGAGCGCGGAGAGCACCTGGCGGCCGTCCCGAATCCGATGCTGTTTCTCCAGGGCACGCGCGATAAGCTGGCGGAGCTCGACCTGCTGCGTCCGGTCGTGGAGCGCCTGGGCGCACGCGCCACCCTCCACGTGGTCGAAGGCGGGGACCATGGCTTCGACGTGCTCAAGCGGTCGGGCCGGACCTCCGCGGACGTGCTGGAGGAGTTGGCGCGGGCCACGGTTTCCTGGGCGGAGCGTCTCACGTCATAGGAGGAGAGCGAGTGCGGATCCGGGCCGGCACCAGCGGGTGGTCGTACAAGGAGTGGAAGGGGTTCTTCTATCCCGAGAAGCTCGCCGCGAAGGACATGCTCGGCTACTACAGCGAGCGTTTTCCGACCGTGGAGGTGAACAACACCTTCTATCGGATGCCGAACGAGGCGACGCTCCTGGGCTGGGCCTCTCAGGTGCCGGAGGATTTCACGTTCGTCCTCAAGGCCAGCAAGCGGATCACGCATGACAAGCGGCTCAAGGAGGTCGAGGATTCGGTGCAGTACCTCCTCCGCACGGCCGCGGCGCTGGGAACCAGGCTCGGCCCGTTCCTCGTTCAGCTCCCGCCGAACATGAAGAAGGACGTCCCGCGACTCCGGGACTTTCTGGCGATCTTCCCGGCGCGCGCCGCGTTCGAATTCCGCCACACCTCGTGGCACGACGAAGAGGTCTACGCCGCCCTGCACGAGAAGAACGCCGCGTGGTGCGTGGCGGACACCGGCGAGGCGGGGGACCCGCCGTTCGAGGCGACCGCCGACTGGGGATACCTGCGCCTGCGGCGGGTGGCCTACGAGGAGGGCGACCTCAGGACGTGGGCGGACCGGATTCGCGGGCCGGGCTGGAAGGAGGTCTTCGTGTTCTTCAAGCACGAGGATGCCGGGACCGGGCCCAAGCTCGCGGCGCGGTTCCTGAACATTTGCGGCTAGACCCGGAGGATCGTGCCCCGCGCGGGTAACCCGGTGGCGTCCGTGATTCCCATCGCGTAGAGCGCCACTTGCCGGCGGTATCCCTCGAGGAGCGGCGTCAGGTCGGCGTCCGACTTGAAGTCCACGACCTGCCACACGCCGTCCTCGAGAAACGCGAGATCCACGACGCTCTCGAGGATCGTCTTATCTTCTAATCGAGCAACGAGCGGAGTTTCGCGTCGGCAGCGTCCCTCACGCGCGGCGGCCGCGGCGCGGCGCATCAGGGGATGATCGAGCGCCGCGCTCACGGCCTCGGCCGCCGCCTCGCGCTCCTCCTCGGAAGCCCCGAGGAGCCGCGACTGGACCAGGGCGTGGGCTTGGACCGCCTGGGCATCGTCGTCCAGGCCCACCCCGGAGAGGAGGGCGTGGACCAGCGTGCCGAAGCGGCGGCCCTTGGGGCGCCGGCCCTCACCCGTCATTTCCACCACCGCCACGTTCTCGGTTCCGGCGATCTCCCGCCGACCTTGGATCCACTCGGTCGCACCAGCCACGTCGACCGTCGGCTTCCCGCCGCGCTCCCGCGTCTCGCGCCGCTCGGCGCTCCACTGCGCGTAGGTGGTCTCGGCGGCGAACAAGACTTGCTCATCCCCGGCCTCGAGGATCCGGGTCTGCGCGAGACCATTGGCCGGGCGCACCCCGAGCTCGAGTGTGGCGGGATCCCACCAGACGACGCGGTGGTCTCCGGTCTCGGGGACGTGGAGTCCGGGCTTCACGGACCCTAGGGGCCGGTCCATCCCGGCCGGGCGAAGGGGAACGCTGTCCTCCCCGAACGGGGGACAACCGGGCGCTTCCTCCGCGAGCGTCGGTCGCGCCTTCAGGCGCGCGGGATAGACGGCGGGCCACAGCGCCTGGAGCCAGCTCTCGCGCCGCTCGTCCCCGATAACCGGAACCACGAGGATGTCGCGGGCGCGCGTGGACGCCACGTAGAGCAGACGAACCGCTTCCTCACCATCCAGCGCCAGCTCCTCCGCGCCGTGCTCGCGCAATTCCGCGGGCGTGCATCCGGCGAGCCGCTGGACGCAGAGGCCCTTCTCGGGCTGCGTCCAGCGCAGAGGCTGCTCGATCGTCTCCTTGGCGGTCATGTCGGCGAGCACCACGATCGGGAACTCCAGACCCTTCGCCCGGTGCACCGTCATGATGCGCACGCCCTCGATCCCTTCCTCGAGCATGGGTCCCTCGGCGGCCTCGCCCGTCTCGGCGTCGTCCTCGAGGCGCTCGACGAACGCACGGAAGGAGACCAGGCCCTCCTGCTCGGCGCGGCGGGCCAGATCCAGGAGTCGTCCGACGTTGGCCAGCGCCTGCATCCCGTTCGGCCAGATCGCGAGGGCCGCGTGAGCGCGCGTCGTCTCGAGGAGCTCGGAAATGGTGTGCGCGACGGGCTGCCGATTGCGGCCGCGATGGAGGTCGCGGATCACGGCGAGGGCCTGTGCGACCTCCGACAGCGCCGGCGGCAGCCCTTCGGGCACGGGGCGGAAGGGATGAAGGTGCCCGACGCGCTCCCTCCAGGTCAAAAGGGCGGCGTCCGAGAGCGCCAGGAGGGGTCCGCGCAGCGTGGCGAACACGGAGAGCTCGTCATCGGGGCGCTCGATCGCGGCCAGCGCGTTCCGGAGAACTTCGATCTCCTCGCGCTCGTGGAGCGCGGTGCCTCCGACGAGCAGGTGCGGAAGCCCGCGCGCCTCCAGCGCCTCGCGGTAGCGCCGCGTCATGTCGTCGCCGAAGGAACGGAACCTCCGGAACAGGATGCAGACGTGGCGCGCCTCCACCGGCACGCGCTCGCCGGGCCGCTCGCGCTCGGTGACCGTCCACCCGCTCTTCCGCACGACCCAGTCCACCCAGGCGGCCGTGAGGTCAGGAAGGGATTCCTCGATCCTCCACTCCACGATCTTCCCGTAATCGCCGTACGGGGCGGGCACCGGGAGTGCGATGACCGCGGGCTGTGCCGGGATGGGATCGCGGTAGGGAGCCAGGCGAACATACTCGCCCCCCGTCTCCGAGGACCCTCCCAGGCGGTCCAGGAACGCCGCATTCACCGCGTCCTGGATCGCGGGCACGGACCGGAAGCTGACCGTGAGCTTGACCAGCGTGGCGCCCTGCGCGACCAGGCGCTCCTGCACCTCCCGGTAGAGCACAACGTCGGCGCGCCGAAAACGGTAGATCGACTGCTTGGGATCCCCGACGAGGAAGAGCTTGCCCGGCACGGTTCGCGCCTTGCGCCAGTCGCTCGCGGAGGGTTCGTCCGCCGCGAGGAGCATCAAGATCTCCGTCTGAAGGGGATCGGTGTCCTGGAATTCGTCCACGAAGAAATGGGTGAACCGGCCCTGCAGCTCGCTCCGAACCTCGAGGTTCGAGGTCAGGAGGTTCCTGGCTCGGATCAGGAGATCGTCGAAATCCAGGCAGCCCGTCTTCTCCTTGGCCGCCTCGTACGCCCCCACCACCGGCCAGAGGTCGTCGCGGAGGAGCGGCGCCAGGTCGGCCCCGGAATCGGCGGCGAACTTCTGGAGGTCCCGGTGCAGCGTCTCGCGGCGCGCGCGGATCTCCGGAGGGAATGCTTTCGAGAATTTGGCGCCCCAGGACCAGTGCTTCCCCTGCTTCCCGATCACGAGCTCGGTCATCCGCGCCTCGAGCGCGTCATGGTCACGCTCCCGCACCCGCTCGGCCCGGCGCACCTCGTCCACGAACTTTGCGATCTCGAGGAGCGATCTCGTGAACCAGTCGCTCGAGTCTCCGTCGGCGGCGAGTGCCGCGAGCGCCTCCATCTCCTCGACGAGGCGGTCGATCGTCGCGTCGCGCTCGAACCCCGCGTCGCGCCTCCAGGGCGTGGGGAAGTGGCGCTGCTGCACCAGCTGCCACGCCGCGTTCCGGAGCAGCTCCCTCGGGCCGCTGTCCACGCGATACCGCCCCCACCGTGGCTCGCGCTTCCACCGGCGCAGGATCCGGCGCACGCCGGGCCCGGCGTTCTGGAGCTGGCCTTCGAACCAGGAGGCGAACGCCCCGTCGAACAATCGCCGGGCGGCGTCGCCCGCCGCCACCTCGAACTGGGGATCCACGCCCGCCTCCACCGGCCGTTCGCGCAGGAGATCGGCGCAGAAGGAGTGGATGGTGCCGATGCGCGCCTCCTCCAGCTTCGGAAGCGCCTCGACGAGACGCTGGCGGGAGGAGGCGGGACGCGACGCGTTCAGCCGGGCGTCCTCGATCCCCACCCGCAGGCGGAGCTTCAGCTCGCCCGCCGCGGCCTCGGTGAAGGTGACCGCCACCAGCCGGTCCAGCGAGGCGCGGCCCGTCTCCAGCATCGCCACGATGCGGCGCACGAGCTCCGAGGTCTTCCCGGTCCCTGCCGCCGCCTCCACCACGATCGTCGCGTCGAGCGCGGTCGTGATCTTGTCGCGCTCGGTCTGATCGGCGAGCGCCAGGGGCGGCGTTGCGTTCCCGGACGCTCGCGATCGCCCGCTCATGGCATCCCCCGCAAATCAAGGAGATCGGACAAACGGTCCTTGGGCTTTCGCGCGGTGCGGCTCTCCTCGTTGGGGCCGCACACCGTCCGGTAATCGCACCAGCGGCACGCGTCGGGCGCGGGAGCTGCGGGAAGGAATCCCTCCTCGAGGGCACGGCCGATGATGCCGATCGCGCGGCGCGTCAGGCCGCGGTTGTCCTCATCGAGCTGGATCGCGCGCTCGGTGAAGTCGCCGTCCGCCGTGCAGTAGTAGAGGCGGCCCGAGTCCACGGGCGCCTTCAAGACAACCTCGGCCGCCAGACCGTAGAGCATCGGCTGGAGCGCGGCGCCGCCCCACACGACCGCTCCGGCGGGGACACGCGCCTTGCCGGTCTTATGGTCGGTGACGCGCAGCATTCCGTCCGAGCGGCGCTCCACCAGATCGATCGACCCGCGAAGGAGCAGGTTGTCGAGCACCCGGGCAGGGTCCTTGGCACTCGCGGCGTCCGCGTTGGGCCGGTCCCGGTCGGCGAGGCCGAAGGAGAGCTCGAAGCGGTCGGGCACCCAGCCGTGGGCGCTCTCGGACGACCGCCGCAGCCATTCGCGGAGATCGGCGCGGATTCCGGTGATGCCGTCCATCCAGACGCGCGGGATCGCGGGCGCCAGCCGCTCCTCGCTCGCCGCAGCGACCCGGTCGACCGTCTCCTGGAGGATGGCGAACGCCGTCTCGAGATGCGCGGGGTCCAGAGGCAGGCGGCCTTCATCGCGCAGACGCGTCAAGACCTCGAACTGGATCTCATGGAAGAGCGCACCCCGGGTCAAAGGATCGATGGTCTCGAGCGCCTCTGCGTCCTCGCGTGGCTGCAGCCGGTGTACCGCCTGGAGGAAGAAACGGTACGGGCACGCGGAGAAATGCTCGAGGGCGGTGGGCGAGAACGGGCGCGCGCCCATGCGGTGGCGCCCGATCGCCGCGAGGGCGTCCGGATCCGGATCGACCAGGCCGTCGGCCGGCGTCCAGCGCCGGAGCCAACGCCGGCCGCGCGCCCGGAGCGCGCGACCGAGATGAGGATTCGCGTCCAGGAGATAGCGGGCCGCGCCGGTGCTCTTCAGCGGATCCGGCTCGCGCTGCAGCCTGGCGAGCACCGCGAGGTCGAATTCGGAATCGTCGATGGCCTGCTCGGGCCGTTCCGGCGCGGGCCACCCCAGGCGGGCCTCGCCGCCTTCCTCGGCGTAGCTCCGCAGCTCGTCGAAGCCGGGCAGGGTGCCCGTGGCGGCGCGAACGGCTTCCAGCCCGTAGAACGAGGGGACGCGGGCGCGGGCTTTCTCGAGGTCGACGCGCGGCCACGAGAGGAGCATGCGGCGTCGGGCGGCCCCCACGGCGAGCCGGAGGCCCAACCGCTCCGTGGCCACGCGCGTCTCCTGGGTGGCGAGCGTCGCGGCCCCCAGCTTCTGGCGAACGGCGTCGGGGAGGAGAGGGTCTTCCACGATGCGCGGCGGAAAGACCTTCTCCGCCAGCCCGGGCACGAACACGATGTCGAACGCGAGGCCGCGGGCGAGCTCGATCGGCGCCACGAACACAGCACCCTGGGTCGGGCGCTCCGCGGGCACGGTCAGCTCGCGCAAGCGGGGCGCCAGGACGTGCTGCACCGTGCTCAGGTCCACCGGGCCCACCGGCCCGAGGGGATCCAGCTCCGCGAGCACGGCGAGCACTCCCTGCGGATCCCGGATCGCGGAGGCCGCGAGACGGCGCAGATGCTCGAGCCACGTGGACCAGGTTGCTTCGTGCGGGAGCGCGTCCAGGATGTCGATCATCGGAAGCGCGAAGCTCCGGAGATGCTCGAGGTCTTCGGCCACGCGGTTAAGCCCCGCCGTACGAGCGTCGTCCTCGGCCAGCTCGCTCCGCCGCAGCGCGATCTCGCGAACGAGCCCGTCCAGGCGGCGGCGCCAGCGATCGCGCCCGCCGATCACGGCGGCATCCACGAGAAGACGCTCCCAGCGCCATGGCGCCCGGGGCGAGTCGGGCGCGCTGGGCGTCGGGGCGGGCGCGGGCGCGAAGAGATCCCCTTGAGGCGCCGGGCCGATCGGGG
>DASQBE010000009.1:0-5904 GCA_035635355.1 Binatia bacterium
TGACCGCCGGCTTGCCGTCCCCCTTCTCCAGACCCATCGCGACGCGTCCCTCGCTCTTCATGGCGGGGAGGACCTCGCCGAGCTTCAGGCCCAGCCCGGCCGCGATCACGCCCCAGCCCATCCCCTGGCTCCGCATCCCGAAGAAATCGGAAAGGGTGGCGTCGGTCTTGGCGTTCACGAGCAGCGTGTGCCCGATGAGGAGCTCACCCCATCCGCGGCCGTACTGAGAGCGCTCCGCCGTGAGCGCGTCGGCGGTCATGCCGAAATCGCTGGCGATCCGGCCGGAAACTTCCGCGTCCCCCTTGGCCGTTGTCTCGTTCTCGATGTTCTTCTCGATCTCATCGATGCCCTTGTCCACGTCGGTGCGCTCCTTGGCCGACGCCTTCATCCCGAGGTCCTTCATGTGATCCATGGCCGGCGTGCTCTTGGGGGCCGGGGTGGCCTCCACCTGGGCGGGCGCCGGAGCAGGCTGCGCGGCGTCCGGGGCCGGCGTCGTCGCCGGGGCGGGCGCGGTGGTTTCCGGAGCCGGGCTGGATGAGGACGGCTTGGCGGCATCCTTGCCCGCGCCGGCGGGATCGGTCGTTTGCCCGATGGCCGCGGAAACGAGAACCATCGCAAAGGTCGATCCCAAAACGAACATGACAATCCGCTTCATGGTGACTCCCTCCATGCTCCCGCGCTCCACCATGGAGCGCGGCTCTGACGTCGTGGACTGGGTGATCGCTTCCGGCCCGTTGCCGGAGATTCGAAAAAGGGTCTCCCTCTACCTTCAAAGGACGTGCCAAACATGCGGCCGGGCGGACCAGAATCCTAGGCCGCGCCGCGCCATGGCCTTGGATGAGCTCGCGCTCGCGTGTCCTACAAGCGACCACCGAGTCGGGTGTCCCGAAACGGGTGCATCGTGGCCCCCCGCGTACCCGGGGGACGCGGAAATGCAGGTTGTTGGCGGCGCTAACGCTCTGACATGATCCCCGCCGTCCGCTTTCCAGAAACCCTCGAGGAGGAACCATGATGTCATCCCGACGCGCTGTCCTTGGTCTTACCCCGTGGTTCCTGTTTGTCGCCACGCTTCTGGCCCTGCCCGGATGCAAAGGAGCGACCCCCATCCGGAAGCTCCTCGACGACCCGAGCCAGTACGAAGGCGTGACCGTCCAGATCGCAGGCCAAGTGACCCGCTCCATCGGCGTGCTCCACTCGGGCGTCTACCAGGTCGACGACGGGACCGGGAAGCTCTTCGTGGTCTCCAAGGACGGCGGAGCGCCGCGCGAGGGGGCGCACGTCGGGGTGAAGGGCGTCTTCCACGCCGCGTTCACCCTGGGCACCGAGACCGCCGCGGTGCTGCAAGAAAGCGAGCGAATCACCCGCTGACGAAAAGAAGCCCGCACCCGGAACGGAGGTGCGGGCTTTCGACAAGGGAGCGGGAGGGCTCGCCTTGGTTCTCTACTTCACGACGGTCGTGCGATCGATGCGATCGCTCCGTCCCCGGCTCATCGCGATGATGAGGATCACCAGCAAGACCGCCCCCAGCAGGGCCCAGAACCGCCAGTCGGAAACGAAGTCCGCGGTCTCCGTCGTGGTGGTCGTGGTGCTGGTGGCCGCCGAATGGCTCGCGCTGGTGGTCGCCGAATCGATCTGAGCCCACGCCAGGGCCGGTAACGAGACCACCAGGAAAAAGCCCAGCGCCAAGCTGCTCCTACCCAGACGAGCCATCGCCAGACTCCAACGTTTCATGACGCAGTCTCCTTTCTATGGACGGTAGGGAGAGAGGCCGAAGCCCCTCTCCCTACCTGAGGGGAGACGCGGTCTAACTCCGCTACTCCCCTTTATGAAGGAGTCGCCGACGCTCGCGTTCCTTCGTCAGCTCCTCCGTATTGAGCACCTTGAATTCCACACGGCGGTTCTTCGCCATGCCCTCGACGGTCTTGTTCGAGGCGACCGGCTTCCTCTCTCCGTAGCCCTTCGCGACGTACTGCTCCTTGTTGATCTGCGGGAAGTGCGCGAGGAGGTAATCCAGCACCGACTGAGCGCGCTTCTGGGTCAGGTCCATGTTGTAGGCGTCGGACCCCCGCGCATCCGCGTGCCCGCCGATCTCGATCCGGAGCTGCGGCCACTGGATGAGGATCTTGCCGATGTCGTCGATGACCGGCTGGGATTCCGGAAGGATGTCCCACTTCGCGGTCTCGAAGTGGATCTCGCGCGTCGTGATCCGCCCCTTGTCCAGGAGCTCCGTTTCCTTCTCGTTCAACTCGATCGGACAGCCGTCCGAGTCCACCTTCACGTTCGGAAGCGTGTTCGGGCACTTGTCCTTGTCGTCGGTCACGCCGTCCCCGTCCGAGTCGGTCGCGCAACCGCGCGCGTCGACCTGGGTGTGTGGAGGCGTGCCGGGGCACTGATCGATGCCGTCGGGAACGCCGTCACCGTCCGAATCGATCGGGCAGCCCACGTCGTCCACCTTGGCGCCGGCCGGCGTGTTCGGGCACTTGTCCTTATCGTCGGTCACGCCGTCGTTGTCGGAGTCCAGCGGGCATCCGCGCGCGTCCACCGAGGTGCCCGCGGGTGTATTCGCGCACTGGTCGATGCCGTCCGGAACGCCGTCCTTGTCGGCGTCGCTCGGGCATCCTCGCGCGTCCACCGTGGCGCCCTTGGGCGTATTCGGACACTGGTCGAGACCGTCGGGCACCCCGTCCCCGTCCGAGTCCACCGGACAGCCTGACGCGTCCACGATCGCGCCGCGCGGCGTGTCGGGGCACTTGTCGTCCTTGTCCTTCACGCCGTCCTTGTCGGCGTCTCCGTTGTGCCCCGATCCACCGAGGGTGACCTGAAGGCCCCCGCTGTAGAAGAGGTTCGAGATGCTCTTGTCGCCGGGCGGATTGGGAACGGGGGGCGAGTCGAACTTCCAGAATTTGTCGCGGATCTCCAGCCGCAGCGCCGCCTTTCGGCCGAGCCCCAGCTTGACTCCGCCTCCGACCTCGAGGCCGTTCTGGAATGTCTCGGCGCTCGTGAGGTCCGATTTGATCTTCTCCTCGTGCCAGCCTCCGAGCACATAGGGATTGAAGGCGATCGAGGGGAGCAGGTTCAGCGTGAGATCGGCTCCGTAGCCCCGGATGCTCTGATCGGAGTGCGGCGACTGACTCGCGGGCGAGCCGACGAAGAGCGAGTCTCCATTTCCGTAGTGGGTGTGCGTATTCAGCCAGCTGTAGTAGCCCTCGATGCCGAGATAGCGGCCGAAGCCGAGGCCGACGCGACCGCCGAACATGGGCCGGTCATCGAGGTTCACATCCTTGGCCCAATCCGCATAGCCACCGTAGGGGGTGAGATTGAGATGCAGTCCTCCAGGTTCGCTGTGGGCGGTCCGGGTCGCGGACAGCGTTGCGATCGCAACAACTGCCAGCACAGATAACTTCCGCAACGGTCTCATCGCTCGCCCTCTCGTCACTGGTTGAAGAAGCGCGCCCCAGCGCGTGGATTCTCCCACGCCCAAGCCCCAGCAGGCAGCGTGCCATGAATTTTGTGAACCCGTTAGAGCTTGGAACTTGCGAAGCCGCATATAACGTCGGCGCCATGTTGTGAAATTTGGCACCCCAACGGGCCCTTGCGAAACAGGACCCCGATTTCAACCGAGCATGTAAATGGTGCAAGGAATGCCGTGTGTCGTAAACCAGCGGCGACACTTGACAGTCTGATGGCCGAGGGAGGTCCAGCGGAGCTCCGTAACGCGGGCTGGGGCCTTACGTGGGTCGGGTTGGTTCCGGGACCGGTTCTTGCCTGATACCTGGCTAGCTTGACGGGCGGTTCGTGACGCCCGAGCAAGCGGGACTGGAGGACATCATGAACGGTGTGACGATTCTCGGATTCTTGCTCATCATCCTCGGCATCTTGGGTCTGGTCGTGGGTGGTGTCACCTATACGAAGGACAAGGACACGGTCGATCTGGGACCGGTCGACATCACGACGAAGGAAAAGGAGCACGTCCACATTCCGCCCGCGATCGCGATCGTGGCGTTGATCGGGGGAGCGTTCCTCGTTGTTGCGGGAAGTCGGCGAAGAAGTGTCTAGGCGGCCTTGGGGTTGCTCGATGCGAGGAAGCCTCGATCCGCGAAGCAGCGGGTCGAGGCTTCGATGAGTTTCCGGCCCGCATCGAGGCCCTGAGGATCCAGCATGGTGCCCGGCATCATCAGCGTGAGGCGATACTCCCCCGTAGTCCCTCGCGCCATCAGGCTCAGCTGCCAGCCCTTCCAGCTCTTGTAGAGCTCCTGAAGACAGTAGGAGACGCCGGAATCGAGAAGGAATTCGCGCGCGAGGGAGGGCGTGTCGGTCTTCACGAGAAGCGCCTTGTCCAGCATCGGATCCCCGAGCAGGACCTCCTTGTCGCCCAGGAACGCGAGACGCTCCGCGACCCCGGCTCCCGGCGATCCCGATCGCCGCTCCCCTTCCTTCACCGCCTTGAGCGCGATGCTCCAGAGCTGGTTCGAGAGAAGCACCTTGGCGATCATGGTCTCCGGCGTGACGTGAAACTGGAAGGATTTCGCCAACCGCGCGTCGGCGACGACGTGCGTGAACTCGTTCCGGTCCGTATCCCGGGATGCCGAGAGGGTCACGGGGATCCCGCCGGAATTCCAACGTATGGTCGTGCCGCCGGCCCATCCGATCGAGTCGAAGCTGGGAGGCTCCTCGGCGACCGTTCCCCCGATCGCGCCTGCGAATTCCCCCCATGCGATGCTCTGCCGCGATGGTTGTCTCGGGGGACGGATGACGTACCTCAGGACGAGGAGCGCCACGAACGCCCCCGCCCCCATCATGCGGAATTGGGCGAGGCCGCCGAATTCCCCGAGGCTGATGCCGGTGAGGGCGGCCAGGGAGGGCGCCCCGATTACGGCGCCGAGAACCAGGATCGAGAGCAGGCCGAGAAGGTTGTGGAGGAGACGGCGTAGCAGCATGCCAGGAGTGATCGCCAATCCCCGGGCGATCTTGAGGGCAAAACGTGGAATTACGCTCCGCGGTCCCGCACGGTGGCGTGGCTCTCCGAGAGAAGCGAGCGCAGCCCTTCCAACTCCACCGGCTTCACGGTGTGGAGATCGAATCCCGCCTCCAGGCTCATGGCGCGGTTCGCGTCCTCTCCGTAGCCCGTCACGGCGACGAGCCTCAGGGGATCGGACCCCGACCTCGCGCGCAGCCTTCTCGCCACCTCGTAACCGTCCATGACGGGGAGTCCGATATCCACGAGGGCGACCGTGGGCTTGAACCGCGCGGCGAGGAGAAGCGCGCGTGGGCCGTCGAAGGCGACCTCGACCTGGTGGCCGAGAAGCCGGACCACCTCCGCGAGCCCCAGAGCGGAGTCGGCGTTGTCGTCGACGATCAGGACACGCTTGCTCGAAGCCGCTACCGCCGAGGACGCCATCGGTACGATCCTCCCTGTCTCGTCACGGCTGGCGATGCGCTCAACCGCGTGCTCTTCCTTAGATCACCCACAATGGTGATTAGATCCCAAGAGCGAGGTCAAGCGGGGGGTCCCTACAAGGCATGGGGAGAGAGCATTGATCGATAAGGTATCGTCCCCCAGTAGATTAGCGCGCCGCCTCAGAAAATGAAGCGCCGTCTTGACCTTCGAGCGCGCTCGAAGCCTAACGTGGTTCCCGGAGGACCGATGAAAGCCATGCTTCCCATCCGCGAGATCGCGGCGCGTGCCGGACAGCCGCCTCGCGTTCTCGGGCCGGGGGTAAAGCTGTCGTGAAGCCGCTGAGCGGGAAGGTCGCAGTGGTCGCCCTGCGAAGGTTGCTGTGACTTCGTAGTTGCCCCTCTGAGTGCAAGATCGGACTGGGTGGTACGCGACGAGAAATTGCAGCTAGCGCGGAGTGAGGTCCGAACCACTGATTGCTAGCGCCCGCGGGTGAGTTAGCGGGGGGG
>DASQBE010000010.1:0-3148 GCA_035635355.1 Binatia bacterium
AGAACCAGCAGCGCCAGCCGCATCCGCGGGGTGGCCGTCCGCAAGCTCCGGTTCATCGCGGACCCCGGCCCTCCCAGGAAAGGCCGCCAGGACGTCACGATCGCGCCCGGAGGCCCAATCGCCCCGGAGCGCCGCGTCCCGGAGAGGGACCGCCGCGGCCCGCGCCCGTGCAGGAAGAATCGCCGGTCGCGCGTCTGGGCAAGGTGCTTCATGCGTATCACGAATCCGCGGCCCTGTTCGCCGCGCACGCGCTCGGCGTGTTCCCGACGATTCATCAGACGCCCCAGGTGGCCGAGGACGTCGCGCGCCGCTGCAACGCGGATCCACGCGGCATGGAGCGCCTGCTGAATGCGCTCGTCGCGCTGGGCCTGCTCCACAAGCACGGCGCGACCTATGTCGTGCCCCGCGAGCTCGCTCCCTACGTCGTGCCCGGCGTCGACGGCGACGCCACCGGGATGCTCGATCTCTCCTCGGAGCTCTACCGCGAGTGGGGCGACCTCGCGCGCGCCGTGAAAGAGGGGGTGCCGCTCCACCGCCTCTCGAGCGACGCCCTTCTCGGAGGCGACCCCAACCGGGTCCGCCGCTACATCCGCGCGGTCCACACCAACAGCCGACAGGCGGCGCGCCGCGTCGTCGAGATGGCGCCCCTCCTGCCCGGCACGACCCTGCTGGACGTGGCCGGGGGATCCGGGATCTTCGCCGCCGAGTACGCCCGCGCCACGCCGGACCTCAAGGCGACGCTCCTCGATCTGGCGCCCACGATCGAGGCGGCCCAGGAAATCCTGACCGCCGAGGGCCTCGAGGATCGGGTCACGTATCGGACCGGCGACTATCGAAGCGATCCATTCCCGGGCCCGGTGGACGCGCTTCTGCTCTCGAACGTCTTCCAGACGGAGAGCGAGGAAGTGGGGCACACCATTCTCGCCAAGGCGCGCGAAGCGATTCGTCCTGGCGGCACACTTCTGGTGCACGGCGTGATGACCGATCCGGACGCGACCAAGCCGTCCGAGACGGTGATGTTCTCCCTGCTCATGTTCGCCCTCTTCGACAAGGGCCGCGCCTATCCCGCCGAAACGCTTTCGGACTGGATCGCGCAGGCGGGCTTCGGGGTCCGTTTCATCCGCCCGTTGGGGCATCCGTTCCGCTCCAAGCTGATCCTCGCCACGCGCCTCGAGTAGCCCGTGCCTGAAATCCCGTTCCTGGAGATCCTGGCCGAGAACCTCGCGGCGCGGGTCTCGGGGCGGCGCATCGAATCGATCCTCATCCGCCAGCCCGCGCTCCTCCAAACCGCCTCGCCCCCGCCCGAAAGCTTCACCGGCGAATTCCTGAGCCTCCCGACCCGGGTGGGGAAGTATCTGGCGCTCGAGACCGAGTCGCGTCGCGCGATCGTGATCCACCTCATGCGCGCGGGGAGGATCGACGTGAAGCCGGGAGACGCGGCGGGTCGGAAAACGGGCGCGGGTTACCCCAAGCATCTCTCCGCGCGGATCGGATTCGACGACGGCACGCGTCTCGACCTGGTCGAGCACGGGAAGGAGAAGCGGGCGAAGCTCTGGCTGGTCGAGGATCTCGCCGACGTGCCGGAGCTGGGACGCCTGGGCCCGGACCCCTCGCGCGGGGAGCTCTCGCCCGAGGGGTTCGCGGAGGCGCTGCGCGGCGCTTCCCGGCAGCTCAAGAAATTCCTCACGGATCAGCGGGCCCTTGCGGGGATCGGGAACGGCCTCTCCGACGAGATCCTCTACGAGGCGAGGCTCTCTCCGATGAAGCTGTCTCCTTCACTCGACCAGGAGGAAGCGGCCGCCCTGTACGACGCGGTGGTGCGCGTTCTCTCGGATCAGACCGAGAAGCTGCGGCGAAGCGCCGCCGGGGAGCTGCCGCAGAAGGAGCCTCGGGAGCACTACGTGGTCCACGATCACGCGGGGGAGCCGTGCCCGAAGTGCGGCACGACGATCGCGCGGGTCTCCTTCGCGGACCACGACCTCTTCTACTGTCCCGGCTGCCAGACCGGAGGGAAACCGCTCAAAGATCGCCGGCTCTCGAAGCTCCTCAAGTAGCCGGCGACGCCACGCTCCGCCGGGCCTGATACCAGGCCATCGCGAGCGCGCCGAGCCCGAAGAAGATCGCGGCGAGGGCGAGCAGGTTTCCCAGGAACGGAATCGCCGTCACGAGACCGAGGGCCGCGAGGCCCGCGAGGAGCGTCCAGCCGAACGCGGCGCCGCCTTGCCCCGCGCGCCGGAGGAGCCAGCGCCCCACGTAGGTCGCCGAGACCACGTATCCCAGGGCGAGCGCGAAGAAGTAGAGCGCGATCCCGCCGAGCGCGATCCACCAGCCTCCGAAGATCAACCCGAGAATGAAGAGGAAGGCGGCCGCGCACGGGAACCCGAAGGCGAGGAGGAGGCCCAGGCCCAGGCTCGCCCAGGGCGCGCGCCCCAGCGCCTCGACCGCGCGCGGGCTCGCGTTCTTGAAGAGAAGATAGAAGAGAGCTCCGAGGATCGCGAAGCCGACAAGCCCCTGGAGCCATCCGATGATGCGGCCCGCGAAGCGGCCGCGATGCTCGGACTCGGGCGCCGGCGCGTGGCGCTCGACGCGGCCGTTCACGACGGCGCCGGAGGACTTGGTGAGCTCGTTCGGGCTGGTGTAGAAGAGCTCGTGCTCGAGCACCGCGCCGTCGCTCAGCCGGAGGTCCTTCGCGTGGGCGTAGACGACCCCGCCCACCGAGCCCGAGAAGCTCGCGGAGGTGGACCCCACCCTCACGTCGCGCTCGATCCGCCCCCCGAGGCTCGAATTCCCCGCGCCCGCGAGGACGTCCCGCCCGATCGTGGCGCGAGGCCCGATCACGAGCGTTCCGCAGGCCACGAGCGCGTCGTGAGCGATCGCGCCGTCCACGGTGACGGCGTTTCCCGCCGCGCGCAGCGTCCCGCCGACGCTCCCCGCGATCGTCACGTCGCGGCCCGCCGCGATGACGTCTCCGGTCACGGTCCCACCGATCGTGACGGTTTGGCCGCAAACGATGAGGTCCCCGTCCACGATGCCCTGGATGTCCACGGTCGTGCCCGCCACGTAGAGGTCGTCGTGGATTGTTTCCGCGCTGGGGAGGACGAAATTCTTGGAATGGCGGAGCGCCGCGGCGGTGGCATCCTTCGCGGAT
>DASQBE010000011.1:0-5834 GCA_035635355.1 Binatia bacterium
GGCGGTCGTGACGCGCCTCGGGCGGCTCCTCGCCCAGGGCACCACCGCCGTCGAGGCGAAGAGCGGCTACGGGCTCTCGCTCGAGGACGAGCGGAAGCAGCTCGCCGCGCTGAAGCGCGCGTCCTCGTCCTCGCCGGTCGAGATCATTCCGACCTTCCTGGGCGCGCACGAGGTGCCGGACGAGCACCGGGCCCGGCGCGAAGGATACGTGGCGCTCCTCACCGAAACGATGATCCCGGCCATCGCGCGCGAGCATCTCGCCCGCTTCTGCGACGTGTTCTGCGACCAGGGCGTATTCACGGTGGAGGAATCGCGACGCATCCTCCTGCGCGCCCAGGAGTGCGGGCTTCAGGCCAAGCTCCACGCGGACGAGCTGGCCGACGTCGGGGCCGCGGGCCTGGCCGCCGAGCTCCACGCGGTGTCCGCGGACCACCTGCTGCACGCGTCACCGCAGGGATTGCGGGCGATGGCGGAGGCCGGCGTGATCGCCGTCCTTCTTCCGGGGACCGCGTTCACGCTGGGCCTGCCGTACGCCCGCGCGCGCGTCATGGTCGAGATGGGATTGCCGGTCGCGCTGGCCACCGACTTCAACCCGGGGAGCACGATGTCCTCCTCGATGTCGATGGCCATGACCCTCGCGGTCACGCAGATGAAGCTGACGCCCGCGGAGGCCTGGATGGCGGCCACCGCCAACGGGGCCTGCGCGGTCGGGGAAGGGGGGCGCCTGGGGCGTCTCCAGCCCGGGTTCATGGCCGATCTGGTCCTCTTCGACGCCACGGATTACCGCCACATTGCATACCACTACGCGGAGGAGCACGTCCGTTCCGTCGTGAAGCGGGGTGTCCCGGTGTGGGATCGCGGGGACGCCTCCGGCTGTGCGTGAATCAAGAGCCACAATTCAATGACATGAATAGCGTTAGTCATGACACGACCGGTCCACGCTTGGACCACGATCCGGGCAAGGAGAGGGCATGAATGAGCTTGTGGAGTGCGTCCCCAACTTCAGTGAGGGCCGAAATTTATCTGTAGTTCGGGCCATCGCTGCCGAAATTTCGAGCGATCGGTCCATCCGGCTCTTGGACCAGGAAATGAACGCCGACCACAACCGGTGCGTAATCACCTTTGTAGGGGAGGCTGAGGCAGTGGTGGAGGCGGCGCTGAGGGGCGTCAGGAAGGCGACCGAGCTGATCGACTTGCGCCGTCATCGAGGGGAGCACCCCCGCATGGGGGCGACCGACGTCCTGCCGTTCGTTCCGATCGGTGCGACCAAGCTGGAGCGGTGCGTGGAGCTGGCCCGGAGCGCGGGGGAGCGGATCGGCTCGGAGCTCCGGATTCCGGTCTATCTCTACGAAGCGGCCGCCACGCGTCCGTCCCGGCAGAATCTGGCCGACGTGCGGCGGGGGGAGTACGAGGGTCTGGCGCGCGAGATCGGGACGAATCCCGATCGTGCTCCCGATTTCGGCCCGGCCGCCATCCACGCGGGCGCGGGCGCGATCGCGGTGGGCGCGCGGATGCCGCTGCTCGCGTTCAACGTCAATCTCGGCACCAAGGACGTCGAGGTCGCGAAGCGGATCGCGAAGGCGATCCGGTTCCAGACGGGAGGGCTGCGCTATGTGAAGGCGCTCGGCTTCGTTCTACAAGAAAGAGGCATCGTCCAGATCTCCATGAACCTCGTCAATACGTGGGGCACGCCCATCCAGCGTGTCTTCGCGCTCATCCAGGACGAGGCGAACCGCTACGGCGTTCCGATCGTGGGGAGCGAGGTCGTGGGGCTCGTGGTCCAGGACGCGTTGGTGGACGTGGCCGAGCACTATTTGAAGATCGAGAACTTCTCACGCGATCAGATCCTGGAAAACCGCCTCGCGCGCCGCATCGGCGCGACCGAGCAGAGCGTGGCGGAGTTCCTGGAGGAGGTGGCGTCGGCCGCGCCCACGCCGGGGGGCGGGAGCGTCTCGGCGCTCGCGGGAGCGCTCGCCTCGGCGCTCTCGGCCATGGTCGCGCGGCTCACGATCGGAAAACAGAAATACGCCGAGCACGAGGCTTCGATGCGGGAGGCGGAAGGGAAGGCCGTGCTCCTCCAGCGCGAGCTGCTCGACCTCGTGCAGGAGGACGCGCGCGCCTACGAGGCCTTCCGGAGCGCGTCCCGGCTTTCCCAGCGCACGCCTGAAGAGGTTCTCCTCCGGGAGCGTTCGCTCGTCGAGGCGGCCCGGAACGCGACGAGCGTACCGCTCTCGACCGCGGAGGCATCCGTGCGCGCGTTGGAGGTGGCGCTCCAGGTCGCCTCGTTTGGAAACCAGAACGCGGTGAGCGACGCGGGCGTGGCGGCCTGGCTGGCGAGAAGCGGCGTGGAAGGCGCGGCGTTGAACGTCAGGATCAACTTGAACGACCTGCCCGCGGCGGAACGCGAGGAGTTCGCCTCGCGCGTCGAGCGCTCCCTCGCGCAAGCGAAGGAGCTGCACGCTTCCTGCGTGGCTCAGGTCGATCGACGGATGCGGGTGGCATGAGGATTCGTTGGTTCGCGGTCCCAAGCGAGGTTCTGCGTGGATCGTAGCGTCGCGATCAAGAAAAAGGCGCAGCAGCTCGTCCAGAAGGGCGACGTAAACGGCGCCATTGCCGAATACGAGAAGCTCTTCGAGGGGGGCGACAAGGATCCCTACGACTTCATCGTCGTGGCGGACATGCTGGCCAAGCGCGGCTCGATGCAGGAGGCCGTGCGACGCTATCGCCAGGCGATCGACGAGTACGCGAAGACCGAGCTGTACAAGAACGCGATCGCCGTCTGCAAGAAGATCCTCCGCATCTCGAAGGAGGATCTGGCCATCCATCGGAGCCTGGGAGAGCTGTACGCCAAGGAGGGCCTGTACGGCGACGCGCAGATCCACTACCTCGAGTTCGCCGAGGGCTCCATCCGGAGGCAGGACCACGACGCAGCGCTCGATGTCCTGGACCAGGTGCTCAAGCTCTCCGCCGACAACTTCGATCTCTCCGAGAAATACGTCGAGATCGCCCTCCGCGCCGACCAGCCCGAGCGAGGGGGCCGCGAGCTCCTGCGCCGGGCGGAGCGCGCGAAGCTCCTGGGCCGTCTGGAAGAAGCCGAGTCGATCCGGGAGCGCGTCTCCACGCTCGCCCCGTCGCTCCTGACCTCCTTCCAGGCCGCTCCGGTCACGCCCGCGGGTCCGGTCGCCGCCGCCGACGCCGCGGCCCGCGCTCCCGCGGCCGACGCGGCCCCGGCCGACACCAGCTTCGAGCCCTCCTCGCGGGCCATCGAGGGCGAGATGGTCGCGCCACAAGAGGTCGCACCGCCGTCCATCGAGGAGCCCGCCGCTCCGGCTCAGGCCGCCCCCGTGGCCGCGGCCTCGCACGAGCCCGAGCACGAGGATCTGGCGCGGACCTACCTCCAGGCCGGGAACAAGGATCTCGCCGCCGAGGAGTACTGGAAGGCCAGCGAGCTCGCGTTCTTCCGCGGCGACCCGGTGCGGGCCCGCGAGCTCCTGTCGGCTCTTCTCGGCGTCGACCCCACGCACGAAGCCGCCCTGCGCCGGCTCGTCGACCTCACCGAGCAGGCGGGGGACCGCCCCGCGGAGGCGCGGGCGCGATTCGATCTGGCCGAGGTCTACCTGGCCCACGAGGAATGGGATCTCTCCCGCGCGGAATTCATGCGGTGCATCGAGCTCGATCCGGGGAACGACCGCGCGCGCGGCCGGGTCAAGCGTCTGGACAACCTCATGAACGGCGCGCAGCCCGGAGGGAAGCCGATCGATCTGGACGCGCTTCCCGACGAGCGCCCGGCCGCGAGCGTTCGGGTGCGCGAAGAGCAGCCGGCGCCCGGCGACGCCCTCATCGACCTCGAGGAGATCATCGACGAGTTCAAGGCGGGCGTGAGCGAGCGGATCTCGGGCGAGGACCACGAGAGCCATTACGATCTGGGCATGGCGTACATGGAGATGGGTCTGTACGACGAGGCGATCGGGGAGTTCCAGGTGGCCTCGAAGGGAAGCCCGATGGAAGTGAAGTGCCTCGAGATGATCGCCCTCTGCTTCCTGGAGAAGAACGAGCCCGCCTCCGCGGCCCGTGAGCTGAGCCGGGCGCTCGAGCTTCCCGGATATGGTCCGGAGGAAACGATCAGCATCCGTTACAATCTGGCGGTGGCGAACGAGCGGCTTGGCAACCTGGACCGCGCGCTCCAGCACTTCGAGGAGGTGTATCTCTTGAACGTGGATTTCTTGAAGGTCGCGAGCAAGGTGAAGGAACTGAAGCAGCGCCTGGCGCGCGCGGAAGACCGGGGCTGAGCGTGGGCCGGATCGACCTCCACATGCATTCGAACGCCTCGGACGGATCCTTCACGCCGGACGAGGTGGCGAGCCTGGCGGCCGGGAACGGGGTGGAAGTGTTCGCCCTCACCGACCACGACACGCTCGACGGGATCCCGGCCGCGGCGGCCTGCGCGGCGCGCGCGGGGATCCGGCTCATTCCCGGCGTCGAGCTCTCGGTCTCCGAGGAGGGCATGGACGTGCACCTCCTCGCCTACGGGTTCGACGAGTCCGATCCGACCCTGGACGCCGCCGTGCGGCGCTATCGCGAGGGCCGGCGCGAGCGGGCGCGCAAGATTCTCTCGCGCCTGAAGGGGCTCGGGATCCGGATCTCGCTGGAAGAGGTCGAGGAGATCGCGAGCGGGGGAGCGCTCGGCCGCCCCCATGTCGCGGAGGCCCTCCTCCGGGCGGGCCACGTCGAGACGTTCAACGAGGCGTTTCAGCGCTACCTCGGACATCACGCGCCCGCCTATGTCCCGAAGCCGCGCGTGACCCTCGAGGAGGCGACCACGATCGTGCGCGACGCGGGCGGAGTCACCATCCTCGCGCACCCGGGGACCCTGAACCGGGATCATCTCATTCCGGCGTGGGCGCGGCGCGGGCTCGACGGAATCGAGGTCTGGCACTCCAAGCACGACCCCGCGGCGGTGGATCGCTATCGCGGCTACGCGCACCTGCACGGGCTCCTCATGACCGGCGGGTCCGACTACCACGGGGAGCGCACCCCGGGCGTGGTGATCGGAAGCGTGCCCGTTCCCGACGACATCCTTCCGCCGCTCGACGCCGCGCTCAAGGCGCGGCGCCCCGTCCGCTCGCGCGGGTAGCCCCCCGCCGGAGCATCGTTGCGCCCCTAGGCCTCATCTGGTAGCTTTTCCCCTGCCTCCCACGATGCGAACCATCGTTTTGAGCTCCTCCCTCATCGCGTTCTCCATCGCGTGCGGTTACGCGAAGCTGCTCCTGTTCCCCTATCTCTTCTTCGTGGAGTTGTTCATCGTGGCCGTGTTCTTGTCCGGAGTGCTCGCCGGGCCCGCGTGGGGGCTCTGGATCGGCGCCGTGTCGCGCCTCGTCTTCAGCGTCGCGAATCCCTACGGTCCGCCCCACCCGTGGATCCTGGCGGCGCAGGTCCTGGGCGCCATGCTGGTGGGCGGGCTCGGCGGGCTCGCGCGCCCCTGGCTCTTTCGGGCGTCGGAGTCCCCGGGAGCGTCCCGGGCGCGCGTGGCCATCTTGCTCGGGTGCGGGCTCGTCGCGACCCTTCTCTACGATGCGCTCACCAACATCGCGCAGGGGATCGCCTTCGGATCCTTCACCGTGGCGATCGCCCTCGGGGCGCTCCCGGCCCTGCAGCACCTCGCGTCCAATCTCGTGATCTTTTCCCTCGTCGGGAATCTGGCGATTCCGTGGCTGAGGCAGCATCCGATGGCGGCGCGCCATGTCCGCTGAGCGCGCGCGCTTCGGCTGGGCCGAGGCACTCCTCCTCGTCGCGCTCACCGTGGCCCCGCGGGCGGCGATCTCGGGGGCGCCGCC
>DASQBE010000012.1:0-2513 GCA_035635355.1 Binatia bacterium
GCGGCCATGGGGCTGATGAGCCAGCGGAACACGGCCGGCGCGGAGCGTCTCCTCGAGGAGGCGGCGCCGATGACCCGCGAATACGCGCTCTACTGTGTCTCCAAGGTCCTGAGCGAGCCCACCGGGAACGCCGGGCTCGACTCCTGCGCCTACGCCGCGTTCGGCGTGTCCTTCTCCGATCCGGGGGCGATTCGCGCGCTCATGGAGCTCTACTACGCGAGCCAGTTCGTGCCGCAGGCGGTCCACTTCGCGCGGCGGTTGCAACATCTGGCGCCCGGAGATTCGGAGAGCGCGGCGATCCTGGGCGAGCTCCGATGACCCGAGCCAAGCGCGCCCCGAAGCCCGCCGGCGCCAAACGCCGCCTTCCAGGCTCGGTCGGGCTCCTGGGGCTCCTGGGCATCCTCGCCGTCACGTTCGCCGCCTACCTTCCGAGCCTGCGAAACGGCTTCATCAACTGGGACGACAACTTCTACGTGACCGCGAACCCGGTCATGGCGCACCCCACGCTGCACGGGCTTCTCACCCAGAATCTGGGCGGGAACTTCCACCCCCTCACCATGGCCTCGCTCGCGCTGAACTACATGATCTCGGGCATGGACGCGGCCTCCTACCACTGGGTGAATCTGATCCTCCATCTCGCGAACACGGCCCTCGTGTTCTTCTTCGTCCGGAAGCTCTCGGGCGGGCGGGTCTGGGCGTCGCTCGCGAGCGCGCTGTTCTTTGGAATTCACCCGACCCACGTCGAGTCGGTGGCGTGGATCTCCGAGCGGAAGGACGTGCTCTACGCCTTCTTCTACCTGATCGCGCTGCTCACCTACCTGCGCTACCTCGAGAAGGAGCGCTGGTGGTGGCTCCTCGCGACCTGGCTTCTCTTCGTGCTCTCGGCCGCCTCCAAGCCCGCGGCCGTGGTCTTCCCGCTCACGCTCTTCGCGATCGACTTCTTCCGGCGCCGCCCGCTCCGCGCGGGGAGCGTCCTCGAGAAGGCGCCTTTCCTCGCGGTCTCGGCGTCGGTCGGCCTCCTGACGTTCCAGGCGCAGCGGTCGGTCGGCGCGGTCGCCGATCCCAAGCTCTGGAGCCCCGTTCAAAAGCTCCTCTTTGCGTCGATGGGCACGGTGATGTACGTCGTGAAGCTCTTCTTGCCGTTCCACCTCTCCGCGGTCTATCCGCTGCCGAACACGTCGGCGAAGAGATTCGAGACCGCGTTCTATGTCGCCCCGGTGATCCTGGCGGTCGGGCTCCCGGCGATTCTCTACCTCGGCCGCAGGCTTCGCCCGGTTCTCTTTGGAATTGCGTTCTTCTTCATCAACATCGTCCTGGTGCTCCAGCTCGTCACGGTGGGCGCGGCGCTCATGGCGGACCGGTACACGTACCTTCCTTACATCGGGCTCTTCTTCGCCCTCACCTGGTGGCTGGACGAGCCCGCGGAATCGGAGCGCGCCCGCTGGAAGCCGATCGTCGCCGGGGTCCTCCTGGTGCTGCTCCCGATCTGCCTCGTCCAGACCTGGAATCGATGCCGCATCTGGGATAATCCCGAGACCTTCTGGAATGACACGATCCAGAAGTACCCCGGGAAGATCGTGGAGGCGTACTACAACCGGGCGAACTACTATGGGAGGCTGGGTCGGAACGAGGAGGCGCTGCGAGACTACGACCGGGCGCTGGACCTGAACTCCAACGTGGCGCGGATCTGGTACAACAAGGGCCTTCTGCTGGCCCAGCTCGACCGCAGCGATTCCGCGCTGGTCTGCTTCGATCGCGTCCTGGCGCTGGATCCCAGAAACGTCGATGCCCTGAACAATCGCGGCGCGATGAGGTACCGAAAGGGGAACCTCGCGGGCGCGATCGCGGACTTCACGCGCATCCTCGAGCTGAACCCGCGCTATCGTGACGGGTACCTGAACCGCGCGGTGGCGTACGCGGACGGGAAGGAGTTCGAGAAGTCGGTCGCGGATCGCAGGCGGGGGATCGAGATCGATCCTGCCAACCCCGAGAACTTCGAGGAATATAATCTGCTCGGCGGAGGACTGGAGCGGCTGGGACGTCACACCGAAGCGATCGACGCGTTCAATCGGGCGATCGCGGACGCGCCACACGGCAGCCCGAAGATCGGGCCGTTTTATCTCGCGAGGAGCTACTCCTGGGTCGCGCTCAAGGACCGCGTTCGCGCGCTGGCCGACGCGCGGGAGGCGCTGCGCCTCGGGGCCAAGGTGGACCCGGCGTACCTGCGCTCGCTGGGTGGGTGACTACTTCAATATGACGATCTGGCCTTCGGATCTCCCGGCGGTCGATTCCACGCGGTAGAAGTAGACGCCCGAGGAAATCGCCGCCCCTCGATCGGTCTTCCCGTCGAAGGTGAATTCGTGCGTTCCCACGGGGAGGCGGGTCTTGTCCAGGATCGTCCGCACCAGGCGGCCGTGGATATCGAAGAGCAGGGCCCGCGCGGGTCCCTCGCGCTCCGTCGTGAAGCTGAGCTTGCTTTGCGGGTTCAATGGGTTCGGCGCGAACACGACCTG
>DASQBE010000013.1:0-3387 GCA_035635355.1 Binatia bacterium
GCTGAAATTTGAGGCTGGGGGAACGGCATTAGTCTCGCGCCCTTCAGCGCCCGAGGCAAGTAACTCTTCGGGGCAGACGTTGGCTTGACGCGGCGAGTTGCCGCCCGGGGCCCCGCTCAGGATCGATCGCAAAGCGGCCGATAAAGCCCGTATGAGGCGTGTGGCGAAGCTGAGCGTGGTGACCGGTGGCTATGTCGCGGCCATCGTCGCGGGTTTTTTGTCCGGTTGGCTGTACAACGTTCGCGTTTCCGCCCTTCCGTACGACACTTCAGGCGGCATGTATGCCGGGGGCGAGATGATGTCCTCGCTGGCGGCATTCCTCGTCGTCTCGCTGGTGCCCACCCTGCTCGCGCTTTGGTTCCTCCGCGCGCATCAGGGATTCTGGAACTGTGTTGCGGTTGGGGCGCTCGCGTTCGCCGGTGTCGGCTTGGTGGCGGTGGTGAGGCCGCTCCTGTTCCCGAGGGGGGGCCCGCACGTCGCGTCCATGATCATGGAGTTGGTACGGATCTCGCAGCTCCTGGGGGTGCCCCTCTGGGCTGGAGCGTTTGGTGTGTGCGCCCTCCTCGCGCCCTCCCGGGCGTCTCGTCTGACCCTGATCACGGCGACGGCGATCGAGGCGGTGATCGGTGTTTGCGCCGTGGTGCACTGGTTCGTGCCGAGGCCCCCGCTGTAAAGAAGTGGCGGACCTCCGCGAACCGAATTGTGGTGTCCCCAAGGGGATTCGAACCCCTGTTGCCGCCGTGAAAGGGCGGTGTCCTGGGCCAGGCTAGACGATGGGGACTACCAAGGCGCGAAACGCCGGAAGGAACAAGTCGCCAGAGCGCGAAACTATAGCCTGCGAGCCGCTTGGGGTCAATCGCCGCGCCCCTTGCCTTCAGCCCAGCCCGACGCTATTCTTCCCCTTCTGACCTCGATTTTCCCAATCGGATCGATCTTTCGGAGGCTTCATGCAGCGCTTTGACGGCGTCGATTTCCTGGAGATCGACGGCCTCTTCAACGAAGAAGAGCTGGCGGTGCGCGGCCTGGCGCGCGAATTCGTGACCGAGCGCCTCATGCCCGTCATCCAGAAGCACCATCAGGCCGGCACCTTCCCCATGGATCTCGTCCCCCAGATGGCGGAGCTGGGGTTCTACGGCGCCAACATCCAGGGCTACGGCTGCGCCGGGCTCAACAACGTCGCCTACGGACTCATCATGCAGGAGCTGGAGCGCGGCGACAGCGGGCTCCGCTCCTTCGTGTCGGTCCAGGGCGCGCTCTGCATGTTCCCCATCCTCGCGTACGGCTCTGACGAGCAGAAGAACAAGTACCTCCCCGAGATGGCCAAGGGCAAGGTGATCGGCTGCTTCGGGCTCACCGAGGCGGACTTCGGGAGCAATCCCGCCGGTATGCGCACCGTGGCCCGCAAGGACGGGGACTCCTACATCCTCAACGGAAGCAAGATGTGGATCACGAACGGCGGCATCGCCCACATCGCGATCGTATGGGCGCGTCTCGACGGCGCGATTCGCGGATTCATCGTGGAGAAAGGCACGCCGGGTTATTCGACCAAGGACATCCACGGCAAGTTCTCGCTCCGCGCATCGGTCACCTCGGAGCTGACGTTCCAGGACTGTCACATTCACCTGTCGCAGCTCCTGCCCAACGTCGAAGGCCTGAAGGGCCCGCTGGGGTGCCTGAATCAGGCGCGCTACGGGATCGCATGGGGTGGGGTCGGCGCGGCCATGGCCTGCTACCACGAGGCGCTCAACTACGCCAAGACGCGCATCCAGTTCGACAAGCCGATCGCGTCCTTCCAGATGGTGCAGGAGAAGCTGGCGTGGATGATCCGCGAGATCACCAAGGCGCAGCTACTGGCCGTTCAGATCGGGCGGCTCAAGGACGCGAAGAAGATCCAGCCGCAGCACATCTCGCTCGGCAAGATGAACAACGTGCAGATCGCGCTCCAGATCGCGCGCACCGCCCGGGAGATCCTGGGCGCGAGCGGGATCACCGACGAGTACCAGTGCGGCCGCCACATGTGCAACCTCGAGTCCGTCTACACCTACGAGGGCACGCACGACATCCACACCCTGGTCATCGGCGAGTCGATCACGGGGATCCCCGCGTACAAGTAGCCGCCCCGCCCCTAGAACGGGAAGTAGAACTCCGCCAGGTACTCCTGGTACTTCCCGACCTGCTCCTCGTCGTGGTTCCGGAACGAGAGCTTCAACTCCGTGAACGGCACGGGCGCGAAATCCGCCTCCACGAGCCAGCGCCTGAAGAGATCCCCCGACGCAGTCTTGTCCGGCTCCAGGTAGTCGAACTTTCCGCGCAGGTTCACCCCGCGCGCCAATCGATAGTCCGCCTCCGCGAACGCGGCCCATAGATTCTGCGTGCCGCCCCCCAGGGGAGGCGCCGCATCGGTCCCGCCCCCGTACTCGCCGAGGAACGACAGCCTCCCCCACGTGCTCGTGGCGTAGAGGCCCCAGCGGTCGTGCACCGTCGCCGTCGCCTCGACGAACTGATGGAACCCCGAAACCCCCGCCGCGATCTTGCTCCCTCCCCTGCCGATCTTCCCCGCGAACGTCTGCGACCGCTCCGGGCTGATCGTTCCGGACCCGTTCGTGAAGGAGAACTGGCCGAAATAGCGCGGGCCCGCTGTTCCGATCTCGATCCCCGCGTCGTCCTCCTGCGAGTTGTACGGCAAGAACTGCGCGCGGACATAGGAGGTGTGGTCGTCCTGCCGCAACCCGAACGGCAGCCGGAACCGGCCAAGCTTGGCGTAGAGATCGTGCGGGAGATCGTGGATCAGGCCGTACAGCTCGCGCGCGAGGTAGTCGTTCGAATCGGTCGAGATCCCCCGGCTCATCACCACCGTGAGGTTGTCGTCCGGCGTGAGCGCGACGTTGAGCTGCCCCTGCATCGGCAGAAAAGACGACGTGGAGACCGCCGGGCCGCCCTTGTTGTGCGCCGCGATGTAGAGAAGCCGCGTGTCCACACCGATCGCGACCCACTCGTTCAGGCGCGGATCCACCGTCACGTTGGCCCATTTCTTCTCGGTGTCCAGCCCGTGGCGGTTCTTGCCGTAGAGAAACCCGAAGTCGTTCCGCATGCCCCCGCCGTTCGGGTCGTAGTGGCAGGCGACGCAGGTCTTCCCCTCCCGCGAGGCGTAGAGCGGGAGCGCGTGCGCGCGCGACGAGGACAGGAGCCCGAACGCCGACGCCAGCCCTAGGACCAGAAGCAGCCTGTACCTTCGAGACGCAAGCGTCACGTTGCCTTCCTCCCTCCTGCGAGTGAGTACGCCGGTTCCTTCAAGCGGAACAGCGCGAGATAGGCCGCCCCCGCCGCCAGGAAGAGTCCCACCAGCCCGACGTTATGGAACCCGAAGCGGTCGATGAACGTGCCCGC
>DASQBE010000014.1:0-5391 GCA_035635355.1 Binatia bacterium
GTGGACCGGATCCAGGCGGGTGATACGGGGGGACGGCCTCAGGGCGTCCACCGCGATCACGTAGTCCGCCCCCATCCCCCGCGCCTCGTCGACGGGCAGGTAGTCGTTGATTCCCCCGTCCGTCAGGATCCGGCCGCCCCAAACAACCGGCGGGAAAAGACCAGGCGAGGCCATGCTCGCCCGGGCGGCGCGGGCCAGGTCCCCGGATCCAAGGGGCACCAGCGCCCCGGTCTCGAGATCGGCGGCCACGGAGCGGTAGCGCCGAGGCAACCGGTCGAAGTTCCCGCGCGCGCGGGCCGAGGCGGAGAACAGCATGCGCGTCAGCTCGCGGTTGATGCGCCAGTCGGAGATGAGCCCTCCCGTGATGAGCTCGCCGCCCCCGCGTCGGAGATGGATCGCCGGATAGCGCAGGGCCCGCGTCGGCCCGAACGCGCACGGAATGGGGGTGAACATGCCGCGCCAGTCCTCATGGCGTAAGAGGTTCCAGATGGAATCCGGCGCGTATCCGGCCGCGTACAGCGCGCCCACGACGGCGCCCATGCTGGTGCCGAGGACGATGTCCGGATCGTGCCCTCGCCGCTGGATTCCGATCAGGGCGCCGGCGTGGGCAAGGCCGAGCGAGCCGCCCCCCGAGAGCACCACCGCCTCTTCGGCGTGGGCGTGGGAAGCCGTGAGAACGAGGAGAAGAAGGAGGGCGCGGCGCGCGGTGCTCACGCCGGGCGCGAGACCCGGACTCGCCTCGCGGCATCGGGCAGCGCCGCCGCGTACATCGCCACCCAGGGCATGATCGGGAAGTGGTACCTCGAGCCTCCGTAGAATACCGCGCCGAGCAGTGTGAAGTAGGCGATGACGGCCAGGCCCGCGAAGGGGAAGGCGCCGGCTCCCCTCCCCGCTTTCAGGAATAAGACGAGGCTCACCAGGCAGAGCCCTCCCAGAAAGACGTAGTACATCTCCGAGACCGCCACCGCGGCGGTCGCGACCCCCAGGGGCACCCGCTTCCCCCCGACCTCGAAACCCTCCAGGCTCCAGCGAGCGCCCTCGACATCGCCCCGGTAGAGGTACCACAGCTTCTTGGGCCAGAGCTTCAGCGTGGCGACCGGATGCTCGAGGATGTAGCGGGTCGCGTATGCGCCGAAGCGCCGATCCCGTTCGTATTCGTCGCCCCGACCCACGATCCCGTCGTACTCCGGCCGGTCCACGTACGCGCCGTCCGCCCAGGGATTGTTCCCGATGAGCAAGTTCCCGCCGCCGTTCGTGGACACGAGGACGAAATGGCCGAACGCTCTGTAGTTTCGGAGGGTCCACGGGACGAGCACCAGGAGGAGCGCCGCATAGAGCGCCACGACGGAGAGGAGAATCTCCCTGAAGGGACGCTTCCTCACCGCCGGGAGCAGCAGGATGAAGGCAAGGGGCAAGGGCAATACTTGTGGTCGAACCATGCAGGACAAGCCGAAGGCCACCCCGGCAAGGACCGCCATCAGAACTCGCGAGTTCTCGATCAGAAGCAGCGCCACCCCCAGCAGCATGAGGAACGTGAAGAGGATCTCGCTCGCCACGAGCGACGTGTACGCGATGTGGTTGGGATAGAAGGTGAGGAGGAGGAGCGTGAGCCTGGCGGTCAGGGCGCTTCGGAAGAGTCGCCCGGCAATCCAGTACGAGAGCGCAATGACCCCCGTGTAGAGAAAAACGTTCGCGATCTTGGCGACCAGGATCGTCCTTCCGAAGAGCGCGAAAAGCGCGCCCAGGAACGTGGGGTAGCCCACGGGCCAGAAGGCTGTGGGAGCCCCGTGCTCGTGGTATCCGCGTCCAAAGGAGATATCGATCCCCTTGTAGAAGTACCAGTCGAAGTCGCTGACCGGTTTCGGATCGACCAGCAGCGCGTAGACGAGGCGGACGAGAAACGCGACGCCGAGACAGATCGGAGGAAAGTACCGGGATTGGAGAAAGGCTACGGGTCCGCGGACGGATGACATCTCAAGCCCTCCAGGGCGCGCAGTGTGTACTCGAGGCTCAGAACTCTCGTCCAGGTCTGCTCGTGGCCGCCGCCAGTCCCGGGGCGTTCCAGGAACTGGGTCAGGGCCGGTTCCCCCACCAAGTCGTGGAGCTTCATGGAAGCGGGGCGCATGAGATCCTGGACCTCCTCCACCGCCGCGAAGCGCAGCCGTGCGGGCCCGCTGTTCCCGCCGGGATTCGCCGCGCCGCGCGCCGGCAGCACCTTCGCGAGGATCCGCTTCCCGTAATAGATGGGGACCGGCCAGAAGCGGTGGAGCGTCCTCCACGTCACGGGGAGCGGCGGGTAGCCGTGCTCCAGCGGGAAATTCGCGAACGGAGGATGCAGGTCCAGCAGCAGGCGCCGCACGAGGGCGCTGCCCTGGCGTTGACGGGCCGGGATCTGGAGGCTGGTCTCGAGGACCGAGCGAAACATGAACGGCGAGAGGCACGGCCAGAGCTGGTCCGTGCTGCTCGCGATGCGGCCCTGCCAGCGCTGCATCCGGAGCGCGAGATACGTGTGATCCATCTGGAACGTATTGGGAAAGGACGTGAGCCCCGCGTTCGCGCGCTCGATGATCCCGGCGAAGTGCGCCACGAGGTCCAGCGCGGCCTCCGGAGGAAATTGCAGCGAATGGGACGCCCCGCCCGCGTACCGTCCGGAGGCGACGAGGCGCGCGTCGAGCGGTCGACGCGCGCCCGCGCGCGGGAAGAGCAGCTCCCACCAATAGCCGCGGGCCACCTCGCCGAAGGATCCGTTGACGCTGATGTCGTACCGCGCGAGCAATTGCTCGTGGTTTCGAAAGACGCGCCCGTACTCCACCAGGTCGTATTCCCCGTCGGTCACGGTGAAGGCGCGCTTGGCCTGGTCGAAGGAGACCGGCTCGGTCGTGGAGATGTGGGTGTGTCTCAGCCCCGCGAGGCGCGCCAGCTCCCCGGACACGGTGACGTCGGGGCTTGTGGCGGGCCCGGTGACGACCGTCTCGAAGGAGACCCCGGCCTTGAGAAACGCGGCCACGATGGCGCGGGAATCGTAGCCGCCGGTGAGGTCGCACACGGGGCTCGGGAACGCGTTCCCCACGCGGGTGGCCGCCCGGAGGACCTCCTCCCGGAGATGGGCCACGGCATCCGCGCCCTGGAATCGATCCGGAGAAAGCTCTGCCATGCTCCAGTAGCGACGCTCCGACCGCGGGGCGCCGGCGGGGATCTTATGGATCGAGGCGGGGCCGAGCTTCCGGACCTCGCGGTAGAAGGTCCGGTCCTCGTACATCGATCCGGTGCGCAGGAACTCCTGACACCCGACGGGATCGAGGTGGGTCGGTCCCAGGGCGGCCAGGGCCAGGGAGGAATTCGAGAGCGCCGTGCCCTCATCCAACACTCGGGCATAACAGTGATAGCTGCCGATCAGATCCGTGATCACGAGGACCTCGCGCGAGCGGGCATCGCCGACCACGATCGCGAAGAAGCCCTCGAGCTCGCGCGCCAGCTCCTCGCCGCCCACTTCGAGATAGCGTTGAAGCAGGCGCGCCTCGTCCCCGCTCTTCAGGCTCTGGCCGTGGAACCACGTGCCCAGCCCGATCAGCCAGGTCTCCGTGACCGCGTCCGACACCACCGGCGCGCCGGATCCGTTCCGCCGCGCGAACGTCGCGACCGAGGCCCATTCGGTCTCGAGGGTCCCGCTCGGCGGCCGCGACTTGGCCTGTCGAAAGGTCTCCAGGCCGGAGCGGAAGAAACGCGCGCGATCCGCCCGATGCTCCGGACTCGAAACGAACGTAAAGAAAGACCCCAAGGACCCCCCACCCTGTGCTGGAACGAAACATGCTTTGCCGGAGGTAGACCCTGGTCCGGCCGAGCCATGGAAGGCAAGCTCGCGCAGTCTAGCGGGTTTCGAGGGGCCGCGCGAAGCCCCCGGAACCGGATGTTACTTTGGGGGTTAAGATTAGTCGATCAGAGGCCGATCATCTGTATGTTAAGTTTCATGTTGTCGATCCCCCGGGGGGCGGGGGCCCGGCGCCATCTCGGAGAAACCATCATGTCTGATCGTGCGAGACTCTGCTCGCTCGCGCTCCGATTCGCGGGCGCGATCTTCCTCGTCGGCTTCCTATTCCCCCAACCATCGCAGGCCACGAACCGTACCGTGGGGTCCGGTCGGACCTACTCAACGGTACGCGCTGCGGTCACGGCGGCCGCCGCCGGCGATTCCATCCTGATCTATTCCGGCACCTACGCCCTGGACCACTTCACGTCCTCGAAACCCCTGCACTTTCTGGGGATCGGGGCCACGAAGCCGGTCATGGACGGCCAGAACGACCAGGCCAACGGAATCGACAATGCCAAGGGAATCTGGACCTTCACGAACGGGTCCGGCGGGACGACGGTCGACAACATCGAGTTCAAGAACGCGGCCAACCCCAACGCGAACGGCTGCGGCGTCCGGATCGACGGCGGGACGCCGGGATCGTTCACGATCGCGAACTCCTACTTCCACGATTGTCAGATGGAGATTCTGGCGGCCCCGCAGACGCTCCTCATCACCCGATGCGAGCTCTACCATAGCACCCACACGGAGGTCGGCTGCGAGGCCGCGCCCACGTGCTACGAGCACTGCATCTACGTGAATACGAGCTATACCCAGTCGTTCACCATCGAATACTCCTACGTCCACCAGGCGGACACCGGGAACGAGGTCAAGAGCCGGGCGCAGAACACGTACATTCTCTACAACAGGCTCGCGGACGAGGACGCCATACCGTCCTATACGATCGACATTCCGGACGGCGGGCGGGCCTACATCATCGGGAACGTCGTGGAGCAGGGTCCCAATTCATCCAACTCGAACATCATCTCCTACGCCGCGGAGAGCGCCGGCAACGGCACGCTGGATCTCTACGTCGTGAACAACACGATCGTGAACGACAAGTCGACCGGGACCTTCATCAACGTCCGCGCCGGCACCACCGCCAAGGTCCTCAACAACATCTTCTACGGCCCCGGGAATCTCATGGCCGGCGGGATCTTCGCGGCGGCGGCCAACCTCCAGACCAGCTCGGGGGCCGGGTTCCTGAGCCCCGGTCCGCCCAACTACGACTACCACCTGACGGCCAGCACGCCGACCACGATCGTGGGCGCCGGCCTCGCCCCCGGCACCTCGGTGGTGGGCTATCTGCTCACGCCGGCCTACCAGTACGTCTACGACGAGCAGTTCACGACCCGTTCTCCGATCGGCTCGCTGGATCTGGGGGCCTTCGAGTACACGGGCGGGACCGGGGGGCAGGACCTCGCCTCTCCTTCCGCCGTTCGAGATCTGCGCTACCGCTGAAGGGCGTGGGTCGCCCGGCTCGACCCGAGAACCAACCCGACGCTGAGTCACATGGGGAGATCCCGTGTGATCCTCATCGTCGG
>DASQBE010000015.1:0-2332 GCA_035635355.1 Binatia bacterium
TTCCTGTTCGGCGGCACGGTGCGCGACAACCTGCGCTTCGGCGCGCGCGAGCGGCCGGCCGAGGAGGCCGAGAAGGCGCTGCACGAAGTCGGGGGCGGGCGGATGCTGGGCCGCCTCCCGAACGGCCTGGAGGAGGAAGTGGGGGAGCGCGGCGTCTATTTCTCGATGGGGGAGCGTCAGTTGCTGGCGTTTGCTCGCGCGCTGCATTATGACCCGAGCATCCTGATCCTGGACGAGGCGACCTCCAGCGTGGACGTGGAGACGGAGCGCGTCATCCAGGCGGCGTTGAGGCGGCTCTTGGAGGGGCGGACCTCTCTGGTGATCGCGCACCGGCTGAGCACCATCCTCGACGCCGATCGCATCCTGGTCATGCACCGCGGCGAGCTTCGCGAGCAGGGCACCCACGAGGAGCTCCTCGCCCGAGGCGGAATCTACGCGCGGCTCTACGAGCTCCAGTATCAGGGGCAGCGCGGTGGGGGCGCCTCTGCGGACGGGAGCGCTCTCCCGGGCGGAGTCTCCGAGGTCCAAAGGGCCGCGACGGCCGAATGAGCGCCCCCTTCGAGCGAGAGCTCGAACAGGCGATGAGGGTGGCGCGCGAGGCCGGCGCACTCCTTCGAGAGAATTTCGGGAAACAGCAAGAGGTCCGGTACAAGGGGCGCATCGATCTCGTCACCGAGATGGACCACCGCTCCGAGGAGCTGATCCTGGGCCGCCTGGGCGCGGCGTTCCCCGGCGACGCCTTCCTGGCCGAGGAGCGCGGCCGCGACGCGTCCACCTCCGATCGGGTCTGGATCATCGATCCCCTGGACGGCACCGTGAACTACGCGCACGAGTACCCCGTGTTCTCCGTCTCGATCGCCCTGCAGGCCGGGGGAGATCTGGTGGTCGGCGCGGTTTACAACCCGCTCCTGGACGAGATGTACGCCGCCCGCCGCGGGGGCGGGGCCACCCTGAACGGGAAACGGCGCCGCGTCACGCAAGTCGACACCCTGGAGCGGGCCATGCTCGCGACCGGGTTCGGATACGACGTCTCCACCGAGCCGGACCCCGAGAAGAACAACCTCGGCCCGTTTGCGCGTTTCATCCAGCGCGCGCAGGCCGTGCGCCGCGCGGGTTCCGCGGCGCTCGCCATCGCCAAGGTCGGCGTGGGGCGCACGGATGGGTTTTGGGAGCTGGGCCTCCGCCCGTGGGACATGGCCGCCGGTATGGTGGTCGTGGTCGAGGGCGGCGGGAGAATCACGAATCTCGCCGGGGGCCCCCCGGAATTGCACGAGCGGCGACTCGTCGCGACCAACGGCCGGATCCACGCCGGGATGCTCGACGTGCTGGCGGCAGCCTAGGACCGTGGCCCACGTCGTGTTCCTCCGCGCCGCGAATGTCGGAGGAAAGAATGTCTTCCGCCCCGCGCAGCTCGCGGTCGCGCTCGCGCACCTCGACGCCGTGAACGTGGGCGCCGCGGGGACGTTCCTCGTCCGCGGCAAGGCGGCGCCCGCGACGATCCGCCGCGAGATCTCCGAGCGCTTGCCGTTCGACCTCGAGATGTCGGTCCGCCCGGTCCGTGAGGTTCTCGACCTTATTCGGAGCCAACCGTTCGCTGGGGTCAAGTTTTCCAAGGACCTGCGCGGCTGGGTAGCCGTGCTCGCGAGGCCATCGAGAGCCCGGCCGGCATTCCCCCTCAGCGTGCCGGAGGGGAAAGCGTGGAGCGTCCGCTTCGATCGGATCGAGGGCGCGTTCGCGCTGGGGGTCTGGCGCCGGCGGCCCGAGCGCTTCGTGTCTCCGAACAAAGTCGTCGAGGACGCGCTCGGCATACCGGCGACGATGCGTTATTGGGAGACGATCGAGCGCGTCGCGGAGCTCGCCGAAGGATAGGTGCTTCTCACTTCATGCCGGCGCGCTCCCCATCGCGGGGGTGGCCCCGGCGGCCGGCCCGGGCGTCTCCTTGGGATTCGGCCCGTACCGGTTCGCGCCGGGATTGCCGTCCGTGGCCAGGAAGACGATCAGGACGATCGTTCCGATGAGCGGGATGAAGGCCATAAGAAGCCACCACCCGCTGCGCCCGGTGTCATGAAGCCGGCGGACCGTGACCGCGAGCCCCGGCACGAGGACCGCGAGCGCGTACAAGAGGCCCATGAGACTCACGCCCACGCCCAGCAGCTTGCTCCCGACACCGGCCAGGATCTCGATCACGAAGAGGCCCATCGAGATCAGGATGTTGAACAGAAAGAAGAACCAATATTCCTTCCGCCGGGCCCGCCCTGAGAATACCGCGTACTTCTGGAGCACCTCGAGGTACCAGTTCATCGGAGACCCCTCCCCCATGTCCGGAGATGTC
>DASQBE010000016.1:0-5239 GCA_035635355.1 Binatia bacterium
GGAGGAGGTGGCCCGCCGGTACGGCGCGACGCGGGAACAGGTTTCGATCTATCAGGGGCAGCCGCCCGCGGAGCCCTCGCTCCTCGAGGGAGCGCTCCTCGACTCCCTCTACAAGACTTCGCCGGGGACCGTGGCGGGTCCTCGCGTGCTGCGCGATTCGGTGTTCGTGGCGCGCGTGACCGAGCTGGACGACCGATTCATGCCGCCCTACGCCGCGGTCCGCCCCGCGGCGCACGCCGAAGTGGAGGAGCGGCGCCGGCAGGAGGCCGAGCGCGCGGCGCAGGCCTTCTTCGAGGGCCACAGGGATCGCTACCACACGCCCCAGCGCTGGCTCTTCGACTACGTCGTCTTCCACAAGATGAAACCCGATTCGGCGCCGGTGCCGGAGGATTCGATCCGGGTCTACTACGAGCGGCACCCCCTCGAGTTCACGGTCCCCGCGCGCGCCCGCGTCCGCCACATCCTGATCGCGTTCCGTCCCGGCGACGGGCCGGGTGCCAGGACCGCCGCCCGGCAGCGCGCGCTCCAAGTGCTGAAGCGGGCCAAGGCGGGGGGGGATTTCGCCGCGCTGGCGAAGGAGTATTCCGACGACCGGGGCTCCGCCGCCCAGGGCGGGGATCTGGGCGAGATCGCGCGCGGCCAGGTCGTGAAGGAATTCGGAGACGCGGCGTTCGCCTTGAAGCCGGGCGAGCTGAGCCCCGTGGTCGAGAGCCAGTTCGGATTCCACGTCATCCGCCTCGACGCCATGACGCCGCAGAGGGTCCGTCCGCTCGAGGACTGCCGCCCCGAGATCCGCGGCGTTCTGGGGGAAAGCCTCGCG
This sequence comes from Binatia bacterium, assembly GCA_035635355.1. Classification (GTDB taxonomy): domain Bacteria; phylum Eisenbacteria; class RBG-16-71-46; order SZUA-252; family SZUA-252; genus WS-7. Next base: position 821 of record DASQBE010000016.1, read on the forward strand.
GACTCGCTCGCGGAGTCCGAGGCGATCCGGTTCGCAGAGACCGCATCGAGGCCGGACGCCCGCTTCCAGGAGCTCGCCAAGGCGCACGGGGGATCCCAGAGCTCGGGTCCGGTCGGGCTTCGCGAGCCGGTTCCGGGGATCGGAGCGCTTCCCGACATGGAGAAGACGATCGGGTCTCTCCCCCCGGGCGGCGTCTCGCGGCCGATCCCCATCGAGGGAGGGTTCCTGGTGGCGCGCCTCGCTCGCGCGCTGGCGCCGCGGCCGGCCACGTTCGGGGAAGTGAAAGACCAGGCCGTCTCGGACATGGAGGCCGAGCGAAAGCGCGCGGCGGCGGATTCGGTGGCCCTGGTTCTGGAGCGCGAGCTCAAGGCGGGGAAGGATCTCGAGACCCTGGCGCTTCCGCTCGGAGGACTCAGGCGCTCACGAAATTTCCCCCGACAGGGACCTGTTCCCGATCTTGCCCGTGATTCCCTCCTCGCGCGGGACTCGACCCTCTATGACGAGATCTTCCGCTCGCGCCCGGGCACGCCGTTGAAGCCGCACGCCGGGGCGATGGGCACCCTGTTCGCGGTGGTGGACTCCGTCACGGTGCTGAGCCCCGGGCAATACGCGGAGCACCGGGAGGAGCTGCGGGAAGAGATCTTCGAGCAGCGCACGGCGGCGTGGACCGACCGGCTCCGATCCCGCGCGAAGATCGAGATCCGGAGCAAAGAGCTGAAGACGGATTGAGGCTTGCGCCCGATTCCGTTCCTCCCTAGCATCGAGACTCCTCGGCTCACCCACCAGCGGCCCCGCTCCCGGGGAGGGAACTGGGATGCGGCGGAAACATCGATCCACGATCGAAGAGAGGTTGGACGGCGAGCGCCCCCGCGAGCGGCTGCTCGGATCGGGTCCGGGGGTCCTGACGGACGCGGATCTCGTGGCGGTCCTGTTCGGGACGGGCTGCGCGGGCGAGGGAATCCAGGAATTGTCGACCCGGGTCACGGCGGCCATTCCCCTTCGGCAGCTCCATCGCGTGCCGGTCGAGGAGCTCTTGCAAGTCAAGGGCATGGGGTTCGCGCGGGCGGCCCAGCTGCTCGCGGCGGCGGAGCTTGGCCGGAGACTCTGGCCCGACGGGGAGGCCGCCCCTCTGGTGCGGGGGCCGGAAACCGTCTTCGATCTGACCCGGGACATACGCGGCGCCAACCGGGAGCACTTCGTGGGCTTCTACCTGAACTCCCGGAATCAGGTCCTCCGCCGCGAGATCATCTCCATCGGGAGCCTGAACGCGAGCATCGTGCACCCGCGCGAGGTCTATCATCCGGCGATCGCGGTCTCGGCCGCGAGCCTCATCCTGGCGCATAATCATCCGTCCGGCGATCCCACGCCCAGCGAGGAAGACCTGGCGATCACGCGGAGGCTGGTGGAAGCGGGACGGATCCTCGGGATCGACATCCTCGACCATGTCGTGGTCGCGAAGGACGCGTACGCGAGCTTCAAGGAGAGAAAGCTCCTCCATGCCTAGGATTCGGCTCCTCGTTCCCCTGCTCCTCTTCGCCGCGCTCCTGGCCGGTTGCTCCGGCAGCGGGGGCCCCCGTCCGGCGCGCCCCGATGATTCGGTCTCGATCCCGGTGCTGCTCGCGCGAGCGGATTCCGCGGCCGCGCGAGGCGTCCCCGAGGAGGCGCGCACGTCCTACGCCCGAGCGGCGGAGGCGGCGAAGCGCTCGGGTGTGCGCGATCTGGAGCTTCGCGCGGAGCTGGGCGCGGGCCTCATGTCCCTCTCCCTCGCCGAGTCCGAGCCCGCCCGGCGCTCTCTGACCCGGGCGGTCGAGCTCGACCCGCGCAGCGCCGAGGCGCACGATGCCTTGGGCCGCCTTCACACGGCGACCCACCGGTATCTCGACGCCAAGAACGAATTCGACCGCGCCGCGGCGCTGGACACGGTGAGCGCGTTGCCTCTCTACCATCTCGGGCTCGCCTACGCGCAGGCGGGGGACAAGACCAAAGCCGCCGAGGCCTTCTCGCGGGCGCTGAAGCGCGATCCCAATCACGCTCCCTCCCAGGAGGCCTTGAGCTCGGCCCTGGATTCGCGCTACGCCTCGGCGGGACTCCCGGAAGGGTATGTCGCCCTCCGGACCCACCCGAGCCTCTCCTGGGGAGAGCTGGGCGTGATGCTGGCCGCCGAGCTGGGCGCCGATCCCGAGCGGCCCAGCTGGCGCGGCGGGACGGACCATCCCTCCGACACCGAGGAGGCCAGGGGCGCGTGGGGGGAGCGCTGGCTCCGGGTCTCGATGGCGCGAGGCTGGCTCGCGTCCTATCCCGACGGTTCCTACCACCTCGGGGATCCGGTGACGCGGGCGGCGATCGCCCTCCTCGTCACGGGGATCGCGGGGAGCGCGGGGCGAAGCGGAAGCGTCACGCCGTCCGGCACGGACCCATTTCCGGATCTGGGGCGCCGCCACTACCTCGCCCGGGCCGCGCAGACCGCAGCCGCGATCGGGCTCCCGCTCCGTCCGGAGGGGCGTTTCGAGCCGTGGGCCTCGGCCACGGGGTCCGAGGCCTACGCCGCCCTCCGGGGCCTCGCGCAAGCAATCGGTGTCGAGCCCGTCGTAAGGGAGGAACAAAGCCCCGGAGGCGTGGTAAAATAGGGGCGTGACCCCGCATCGCGCGCCCGCATCCGCTCTGGCTTTCTTTCTCATCGCGAGCGGATCCCTGGGCGCGGGATCACACTCCCAGGCATCCCCATCCGTATACGATCTAAGTAATTACCCGGCCTCATCCAGGCCCACCTTGACGCGCGGCCCGGGGAACGTGGTCCCGGTCGCGCAACCCACCCGCGCCCCGCGAGTGTTTCGGAGCGGGCAGGCCAACCAGGCCGGGGACACGATCTGGATCTATCAGGACAGCCTGGAGACCCGATCGAGCCCTGGAAACGAGGGTGGGTTCACGCACCAGGACGGATCCTTCCAGCCGGCCGCCTGGCACATCGACACCATCTACGGCTGCCAGGGACACGCGTTCTGGTGCGGCCGCGTCGACTCGACCTGGGTCCTGGACGCGAACCGTTACGGCTACGACAACAATTGGACGCAAAGCCTCAGCAATTTCGTGAGCCTCACCGGGGCCGCGAGCCCGGTGAAGCTGAGCTTCCGGCAGCAGCTGGGGTGTGAGTCCGGATTCGACTTCGCGTCCCTCGAGATCCTGGATATCGACGATGGGTGGCTCCAGCTCGGCCAATGGACCGGGGCCGTCCACGGATCCGGGGTCCCATGCGACACGTTCACCGTCGTCATTCCCGACTCCATCCGCGCGAAATACAACCCGGTCCAGTTCCGCTTCCTCTTCACGAGCGACATCGAGGGCTCGTCCTCCGACGGGCTCGTGCCGAACACCGACGGCTGGTCCATCGACAACGTCACGGTGAAGGCGGGAATCAACGATCTCCGGTTCTTCGATGATTTCGAGTTCGGTCCCGGCACCTGGACCGTCTCGACATTTCCGGCCGTCGGAGATTTCTGGAGGATCCAGGCGAACGCCCCCGGAGAGCAGATCTGCACCTCGAACACCAGCAAGGTGTGGAACGTCACGAACCCGGCCACCAACTCCTTGACCTCGCGGATGGACGACAAGCTGATCAGCCCGTCCACGTTCGTGAACCGCGCGGACCAGGTCTTCGCGGCCTTCGACGTGTATCGAAACCTGCCGGTCAACGCGTGCTTCTACTACAACGTGCAATTCCGGACGCGGAACGCGGGGGACCCGGCGTGGTCGCTCTGGACCCAGGCATCGGGGGACGTCTATTCGGGCAACGAAAAGGAATGGATGCGCCAGACGGTCGGCCTGACGGGAGCCGGGGGGAAGGATTCCGTCGAGTTCATGCTGGACGTGAAGGACTACTCGCAGATCTTCTGCGGAGGCGTTTCCACCCCGTCCGGAACGTCGGTCTATTTCGACAATCTGGCACTCGGCGTGATCGGGCTCGCGCCCCCCACCATCTCGGCCTCCGAGGAGGACCTGTTCCAGGACACCTACAAGACCACGCCGTTCTTCGCGACCGACAACTTCAACACGCCGCGCGGCGACACCGCCTCGGTCCGGCTCTCGGCGTCCCGCGGGCTCAAGGTGGCCTCGTTCTTCTATAGCCTGAACGGCGCCGCCTTCACGAGCCTGCCCCTGATCCCGTTCGGATCCGCCCTGCCGACCGCCTACTCGGCCGATGTTCCCGCCGCGACGTACGCGCGCGGCACCGAGCTCCGGTACTACTTCTCGGTGACGGATTCCCTGAACGCGGTGGTCACGCTGCCCAGCGACGCCCTGGCCGCATCGCATTACTTCACCGCCACGATTCTGCCGGCGATCCAGAGCGCCTCCGGGTCGTGCGCCGGCAACACCGCCAACGTGCTCTACGTGAACGCCAACGAGGGGGTGGACGGAGGCGCC
>DASQBE010000017.1:0-2264 GCA_035635355.1 Binatia bacterium
CGCCGGATCGTGATCTTTTCGGGGGGAGCCAAGAAAGACAGCGACGACGCGGTACTGGACGAGGCGCGTGGGATTCGGGACGGCGGCGGGTTCGGATCGATCATCGGTAGGAATTCCTTCCAGCGGAAAAAGCCCGAGGCCCTCAAGCTTCTCCGCAACATCATCGCGATCTACTCCGGCGCCGCCCGGTAGTCCCCCGCTCCGACCTCAGTTCGCCCCCTCCGCGGGCACCGGCAATTTCACCTTGGGATCGCGCGGGAAGAGCGTGTACGAGAGCGTCAGCTCGTTGATCCCCGCCGGCACGCGCGGCGAGAGCGCGAAATAGACCGGCATGGTCCGCGACTCCCGGGGCCCTAGGGTCTGGTCCTCGAAGCAGAAGCACTGGATGAGCTGGAACTCGCGGGCGGCGGCCACGGGTGCGATGGAGTGGACCGCGCGGAAGAAGACCGAGTCGTCGCTCATGTTGATGAAGTCGTAGGAGAGGTGGACCGGTCGCCCGGGGATGGTCGTGACGGACGGCACCGAGGGCTTGAACCGGACCGGGAGCCCGCTCGCGGTGACCCCCATCAGGTCCACCGTGATGTCGCGAAGCTCCACCGGGCCGTTGCTGCTCGACATCGGCGGCGCCTCGCCGCCCTTGACCCTCGCCTTCGCCGCCCCCCCGAGCCCGAACCGCGCGCAGAAGAGCTTGAAGAGCGGCACGTTCGCGTAGGCGAACGCGAACATGAGGACCACCAGGAGGGCCATTCCGCCCCCGAGGAGGCCGTTGCTGATCTTCTTCATGGAAAGCCGCCTTAGAGGATCGGGATGCGCCAGATGGCGTCGACGATCAGCCCGAGGAAGAGAACGAAGAGGTAGAGGATCGAGAACCCGAACACCTCCCACGCCGAGCGCACCGTGGCGAGCCTCCGGGCCCGCACGGCCTTCCAGAGGAACACGCTACCCAGGCCCAGCGCCAGGAGCGCGTACACCAGGCCGCCCGTCCTCAAGAACGGCATCGCCAGCGTGAGCAGGACCAGGGCCACGCTGTAGATCTCGATCTGGCGGTAGGTCTCGGCGTCCCCGCGCACCAGCGGGAGCATCGGGATCTTCACCGCGCGGTAATCGTCCTTCACGCAGATCGCGAGCGCCCAGAAGTGGGGCGGCGTCCAGAGGAAGATCACGAGGAAGAGCAAGATGGGCGCGAGCGTGAGCCCCCCGCTCGCCGCGGCCCACGCGATCACCGGGCCCATGGCGCCGGCGGCGCCGCCGATCACGATGTTGTGCACCGTGCGGGGCTTGAGCCAGAGCGTGTAGCCGAAGCCGTAGAAGAGGATCGTCCCCAGGGAGAGCCACGCGCTCAGCGCGTTCGCGAACAGGAAGAGGATCGCCACCGACAGGACCCCGATGCCGATCGCGAAGGCGAGCGCGTTTCCGGGCGTGACGTGCTGGAGCGGAAGAGGTCGCCGCGCTCGGGTCCTGGCCATCTGGGCGTCGAGGTCGCGCTCGAAGTACTGGTTGAACGCGTTCGCGGACCCGGCGACCAGCGTGATCGCGAAGAGCACGAGCAAGAACTGCGCGGGCCGGTGGAGAAGCGAGCCCTCCATGACCAGCGCCGCCAGCGCCGTGACCAGCACCAGGAGGACGATGCGCGGCTTGGTGAGCTGGATGTAGCTAGAGACGCCTGAGCTCATGATTCGCCACCAAGAGGGTTCCGAACAGGGCCAACGCCGTCGCCAGGTGTCCCGCGCTGACCGCCAGGGGCACGGCCAGCATCACGTTCGCGATCCCGAGCAAGAGTTGCAGCGACACCAGCACGCCCGAGAGCCGGAGCGGCCAACGCGCCCGAGGGGGCAGCGGGACCGACAAGGACCGGATGGAGAGCGCGAGCACCGTCGCGAAGATCAGATACGCGCCGAGACGGTGCGCGTAGTGTATACCCACGAGACCTTCCATCCGGGGAAACAATGTCCCGTGGCAGGTGGGAAAGTCGGGGCAAGCCAGCGCGGCCCCGGACGAGGAAACCCAGGCTCCGAGACCGGACTGCAAGAAGACCAGCCCCGCCGCGGCATGGCTCATTCCCCGGAGGGCCTTGATCCTGCCGGCCTGCGGAGGGCCGCCGTTCGGCGCGGTCGACGCCCGTGCCTCCTCCCGCGCCACGTCCTGGGCTCGGAGGGTCATGCGGAGCAGGATCGCGAAGAAGAGAAACGCGAGGAGGAGATGGGCGACGACGCGCGGCACCCCCAGCTCCTCCAGCACGACCCGGCCGCCCATCACGATCTGGA
>DASQBE010000018.1:0-24749 GCA_035635355.1 Binatia bacterium
TCCATCGCGATGCCGGTGTCCCGGAGCCAGGGCCGAAACCAGGCGTCGAGATCGCGCCCCGACGCCTTCCGGGCCGCCGCCAGCACGTCCGCGGGCCGGGGATGGCGCAGCAGATTCGCCCGGTAGTACTCGTGAAGGAAGGCGTGAAACGTAGGTTCGCCCAGGTACGCCGCGAGCGAGTGCAGCATCATCACGGGCTTGCTGTACGCGCCCACGCCGTACTGGGCGTAGCTATGGTACCCCTCGGCCGGCGTGACGATCGGCTGTTCGTCGCGAGCGTAGACCCGGGCCAGGTAGCGATCCTCGTCGATCAGGAAATCCCGGATCGGGCTCGTCCACGGGAGCAGCTTCCGGCGCTTCAGAAGACCGTCCGGGTACTTCCAGTCGCCGTAGCGGCCTTCCATGTACTGGGTGAACCCCTCGTCGAGCCAGGGATCCGCCCGCTCGTCGCTCCCCAGCATGCCGTAGAACCAGCTGTGCCCCAGCTCGTGCGCGATCGTGACATCCAGCGATTGGATCCAATCCGACGCGTCGTCGGGCTCGTTCATGATGAGCATCGGGTACTCCATGGCCCCGCCGCCCACGAAGCTCTCCGCGCTCGTGAAGGACGGCCAGACATAGGGGCCGACCTCGCGGGACAGGAACCGCATGGCCGAAACCGTGAACGCCCTCTGGTCGCGCCAGCGATCCTGGTCCTCGCGGTACGCGAGCGCGCGGATCTGGATCTTGTTCCACGTCGTGTCCGCGCGCACGTATTCGGGCGACGCCACCCAGGCGAAGTCGTGGACGCGCTCCGCGTGAAACCGAACCGTCTTGAGCGAAGGAAGGACGCTGTCCCGCGGCACGCTTCGGGGCGCGAGCGCGCGGATCGAATCCACCAGGGTGGTGTCGCGGGAGGCGAGGACGAGGTGGAGGGGCCCCGCCCTCCCCGCCGCGTCCGCTTCGGGGCGCGAGTCTCTCTCGGACTCGACCCAGACGTAGGAGTAGTGGACCGGCGCGCCCCGGGGCGCTCGAAACGACACGCCCTTCGCCCGCGTGACCTCCACCGGTCCGCCGCCCTTGCCGGGCCGCGGTGGAAGATCGGTCTCCGCCGTGAGCATGGTGCGGGGCCACCGGCCCCGCAGGGAGTCGGCCGGCGCCGCGCGGAGGTGGACGGTCACGCTGTCCTTCGATGCTTCGCGGTCCGCGAGCGGGATTTCGTTGTCCCCACCGGTCGCGCCGCGGAACACGCCGGTCGCGCCCACCCAGAAGCGGTCCGGGAGCGTGATCGCGACGTCGAAGGCGCCGTAGTCCCCGTAGAACTCGGAGAAGTAGTGGTAGGGATCCGCGTGCCACCCCAGGTCGTCGTAGACGGCGACCTTGGGATACCACTGCCCCATCGAATACGAGTCGCCGACGCGCCCGAACCGGTTGAACACTTTGGGCACCTGGACCGTGAATCGGAGATCGAGGGTGACGGTCCCACGGGGCTCGAGCGCGCGGGGGAGATCCACGCGCGCGACCGTCTCGTCCACCTCGACCGCGGCCCGAGCGCCATCGGCGGTGACGGAATCGATCGTCATCCAGCCCCGCTCCTCGGGCCGCGAGAGCCGGATGGAGTAGTCCTCGCCCCAGCGCTCTCCCTCCCGGGCCAAGAGCGAATGGTGGTCGCGGAAGGCGTTGGGATAGGCGTGAAGATAGATCGCGTGGAGCGCGGAATCGGCGCCGCTCCGATAGCCGATGGTCTCGTGCCCGGTGAGCCTGTGGCACAGCGGGTCCAGCGTGACTTGGATCTGGTACGTCAGGCCGGGTGGAAGAACGGCGTGGGCCGGGGTCGAAGCGAGAAGCGTCGCGAGAAAGAACGGCAGGGCGCCCGGGCGAAGCCTCAGGCTAAGACGTCCTCCACCGCCGCGAAATTCGCCGACCGTACGCCCTCCCCCAAGAGCGCGTGCGGTGTGGCCGCGCCGATGCGGACCGAGACGAGATCTCCCACGCGCTCTCCCCCGTGCGGGAACACCGTCGTCTTGAAATGCGCGGATTTCCCGAACCACTCGGCGGGCGTCCGCCGGGTGGGCCCCTCGACCAGCACCTCGACGTCCGAGCCCAGATCGGCCTGGTTCTTGAGGAGGGATCTCGCCTTCTGCTCCTCGAGCAGAAGCGTGATGCGCCGGGTCTTCTCTTCCTCGCTCACCGTCTCCGGCCATTCCGCGGAGCGCGCCCCGGGACGCGGAGAATACTTGAAGATGAAGGCACTCTCGTACCCGATCCGGTCCATCGCCGCGCGGGTCGCCTCGAAGTCCGCCTCGGTCTCGCCCGGGAAGCCCACGATGATGTCGGTGGAGAGCGCGAGGCCTGGAATGGCGCCGCGGACCCGCGCGACCAGGCCCTCGTACTCGTCGATGGAGTAGATCCGGCGCATGCTCGAGAGAACGGAATCGGAGCCCGACTGGAGCGGGAGATGGAGGTGCGGCGGAACCTTGGCGCAGGTCGCCATCGCCTCGATCGCGCGCTCGGTCATGTCGGAGGGGTGGGGCGACGTGAACCGGATCCTGGCGATCCCCTCGACCCGGCTCGCCCGGAAGAGCAGCTCGGCGAAATCCACGCCGGCCTCGGCGTCGCGATATGCGTTCACCGTCTGACCCAGGAACACGATCTCACGGAAGCCCTCCGCCGCCGCGTGATCGACCTGACGCATGACCAGATCCGCGGGAAGGCTCCGCTCCCGGCCGCGCACGTACGGAACGATGCAGAACGCGCAGAACTTGTCGCACCCCCGCATGATGCTCACCCAGGCGCGCACCCCGTCGGCGCGGGCCGGGACGAGGTCGCCGTAGGTCTCGACGCGGCTCAATCGCACCGCGAGGATCGGCTCTTCGCGCGCCTCGTCGATCAGCTCGGGGAGACGGCGGTATCCATCGGGACCCACCACCAGGTCGAGCTGCGGCACGCGCTCGATCAGCTTCGCGCGCAGGTGTTGCGCCATGCACCCCGCCACGCCCAGCACCACGCCGGGGCGCCTCAGCTTGTGGCGCGTCAGCTCGCCCAGGCGGCCGTAGATCCGCTGCTCGGCGTGCTCCCGGATGGCGCAGGTGTTCACCAGAATGACGTCCGCGTCCTCCGGCCGCTCCGTGCGCTGGTAGCCCGCGCGATCGAGCTGGCCCAGCATCAGCTCCGAGTCGGCCACGTTCATCTGGCAGCCGTAGGTCTCGATGTAGAGGCGGCGCTCCATGGGGCAGGAATTATAAGGGAGCGAAGGCCGGGGCGGGTTCAAGTTTCGGTCACAGGAGGCCGATGGTACCGACAAGAGGAGAAGTCCGTCCTCAGTTGCACCCTCTTTGGGAGATTCCTTGACCGAGACCAAAGGCACCGTGCTCGTGGTGGACGACGAAGAGCCCGTCCGGTTCGTCGCCTCGGAGATCCTGGCCCATCTGGGCTACTCCGTGCTTTCCGCGGCGTCGGGCGAGGACGCGGTCGAGCTCTTGCGGAACGGCGCCCGGCCGGACGTGGTGCTCCTCGATCTCATCATGCCCGGGATGAGCGGCTTCGATACGCTCCGGGCCATCCGGGCGACCGATCCGGACCTCCCGGTCCTGATCTCCACCGGATACGTCGATCGCGCCGCCTCCGAATCCCTTGTGGGCGAAGGGGCGGATGGATTCGTGAACAAGCCCTACCGCATGGAAGTCCTCGACCAGAGCCTCGAGAAAGCTCAGCGCGCGAGCAGGCGGCGCAGGTAGGTCTCTGGACCCGTCGCGGGGGCCATGGCACAATGCGCCCGTGAGCATCAAATCGGACAATTGGATCCGCCGCATGGCCGCCGAGACCGGAATGATCGAGCCGTTCGAGCCCAATCAGGTTCGCCAGGCGGACCACGGCCGGATCATCTCGTACGGCACCTCGAGCTACGGGTATGACGTACGCTGCGCCGGCGAGTTCAAGGTCTTCACCAACATCAACTCGACCATCGTCGATCCCAAGCAGTTCGACGAAAAGAGCTTCGTCGACGTCCATGCCGACGTGTGCATCATTCCGCCCAACTCCTTCGCGCTGGCCCGCACCATCGAGTACTTCCGAATCCCGCGCAGCGTCCTGACGATTTGTCTCGGGAAGAGCACCTATGCCCGCTGCGGGATTATCGTGAACGTGACGCCCCTGGAACCCGAGTGGGAAGGACACGTCACGCTGGAATTCTCGAACACGACCACCCTTCCCGCGAAGATCTACGCCAACGAAGGCGTGGCGCAGATGCTCTTCTTCGAGGCCGACGAGGTTTGCAGCACCTCGTACAAGGACCGGGGCGGCAAGTACCAAGGGCAGAAGGGCGTCACGCTGCCGAAGGCGTAGCCGGCGCGCTAGAACGCCGCGCGGGTCACGCCCAGGTAGAGATTGAAGTCCGAGACCAGGTTGATCCCGTTCACGCGCTGGTAGACGGGTAGCTGCACGATCCCATAGAACGCCGTCTTCGCCATCGCCTGCACCCGAACGCCGGGACTCACGAACGCCGCCGTCCCGCCCGTGTGCCCCGCTTCCGCGTCGGTCTCGCCCGGGTCATCCTTCGCGCGAACGCGGAAATCCCCGGACAGCAGCATCTCGATCGAGCGTGTGACCGGATAGCTCATCCCGAGATTGGTCTGGAGCTCGGAACCCACTTTGTAGCGCTCCGTCCCCCGCCCGTTCGCGTGCCCGAGCACGCTGAGCCGGATCGGGATCGCGCCGTACTTGCCGCCCGGCATCTTCGCCTGGATCGACCACTGCGCCCCCGCGCCCGCGATGGCGCCCCACGCGCCGTTCCCCGGGCGGGCCGGCGGCTCGGGCTCGTCGCCGTCGAACTCCGGGACGTGACGCACCCCTGTGGGCGCCTTCACCCCCGCGGTGAGGTGATAGCGGGTCGGGCTCTCGCCGCCGCCGGTGAAGCTTCGCGTGACGTCCGCCTCGAGATCACCGACGCCGTCGTAGCTCCATCGCTGCGTCTCGGGCGGATTGCCGGCCGCGTTATGGATGTGCTCGTGATAGCGGCTCACGAACGGAAGCGATGCCACCACCGCCCAGCTTCCGCCGGGCTGATAGATGGCATGGGCGGTCGTGATCCGGCTCACGGTCCGGACCTCGTCCTCCGGTGATGCGATCGCGCCGACCGCGACGTCGTTCGTCCCGGCGCGCGGCTGATTCTGGTCGATGTACTGCTGGGTGAGATCGAACGTGAGGAGCGAACGCTCCCAGAGCAGGCCCGGGTCGATGGGACAGTGGTCCGAGCCGCAGCTCGCGCACGCGCAAGCGGGCAAGAGCCCCAGGGCCGCGAGAAATAGAACGGCACGCCAAGACATGAACATCCTCCTCGGGACAGGACGTGGCGCAGCGCTTCGATGCGGAGCGCCGGCCGAATGACGTCTGCTGGATACCGCGATTCGCGCTACGAGCGCGGAGGAGGATCGGCGGGAGCTGGGTTCCGGGTGGGGAGGTCGTCGGGGGCGGTGAGAGCGGTTTGAATTTCCGCGAGCAGGGTGGCGGGCGCGCCGGCCGGGTCGAGCGTCCCCGGATCGGGAACTCCGGGAAGCACGCGCACGCCCTCGCTCCCGCACGAAGGGGCGCAGAGCTTCGAGCTGGAAGCGCCGGCGCCAGTCATCGGGCAGCCTTCGCGCGCGGCACATCCCTTCCCGTGCATGGGGCAGGAAGGGCTGCCGCAGCAGGACTTGGCCATACCCTGGCCCGATGGGTTCCGGGTCACGGTGGCTTTGCCGTCCACGGCCGCGCAGACGGGCGATTCGATGAAGATTCCCGGGATCTCCGACGCCAGAACCAGGAGGGCCAGGGCCAAAGCGAGGATAGAGCGCATCAGGCCGTCATCATATACCATGGGGGCCGTGATGGCACAGCCGGTCGAAACCATCCAGAACGTCGTCGTCATCGGCGCCGGGATCATGGGGCGCGGGATCGCGCTCGCCTCCGCGCGGGGCGGGTACAACACGGCGGTGATCGAATCCGACCCGGCTTCCCTTCAATCCGCGCGCGCCGAGATCGAGAAGATCCTGGATCGCGCGCGCGAAAAGGGCGAGATGGACGAGCCGGCGGCCCGCGCGGCGCGCGAGCGTCTCACCTACGCGGCCGGCTTCGACGCGGCGAAGGGCGCGGACCTGGCCATCGAAGCAGTGCCCGAGTCGGTCGCCATCAAGGCGGCCGTGTACCAGGAGCTGGCCTCGCGGATGGCCCCGCACGGCGTGATCGCCACGAACACCTCCTCGCTCAGCATCACCGAGCTGGCCGCGACCTCGGACCGCCCCACGCGCTTTCTGGGGATGCACTTCTTCAACCCGGTGCACCGGATGCGCCTGGTCGAGCTGGTGCGTGGGCTCGAGACCACGGACCCGACGCTCGCGATCGGCGAGCAGGCCTCGAAGGCCATGGGCAAGGAGACCGTTCTGGTCCGCGAGTCTCCCGGGTTCGTGACGAGCCGGATCAACGTGCTGATCGGGAACGAGGCCTTCACCATGCTGGAATCCGGCGTCGCCTCGGCGCGGGACATCGACAAGGCGCTGAAGCTGGGCCTGAATCACCCCATGGGGCCCTTCGAGCTGGTCGACCTGGTCGGCCTGGACACGCGACTCAGCATCCTGGAATATCTCCACCGGACGCTTGGCGACAAGTACCGGCCTTCCCCGCTCCTCATCCAGTACGTGAAAGCCGGCCGCCTCGGCCGGAAGGTGGGACGCGGGGTGTATGAATACCCGAGCTAGAGGATGGCGCCGATGAACCCGACCGAAACACTGCCCAAGCCCGCGCTCCAATCCGGCGGCCGCATGCTGATCGGAGGCGATTGGCGCGAAGCGCAGTCTGGTAAGCGCTTTCAGACCATCAACCCCGCCACCGGCGACACCCTCCTCGAGGTGGCCGAGGGTGATGCCGCCGACGTGGACCTCGCGGTCCAGGCGGCGCGACAGGCCCTGAAGGGGCCGTGGGGCAAGATGTCCGCCTCGGAGCGCGGCCGGCTTCTCTGGAAGCTGGGCGACCTCATCCAGGAGAAGTCCGCCGAGCTGGCCCAGCTCGAGACGCTCGACACCGGGAAGGCCATCTGGGAATCCTCGAAGGTCGACGTGCCCTTGACGGTCGACATCTTCTATTACTACGCGGGCGCCGCGACCAAGCTGGAAGGGCACACGATCCCCGTCAGCGGGCCATTCCTGAACTACACGCTCCGCGAGCCGCTCGGCGTCGTGGGGCTGATCGTCCCCTGGAATTTTCCGCTGCTCCTCGCCTCGCGCAAAGTCGCGCCCGCGCTCGCGGCCGGCAACACCGTGATCCTGAAACCGGCCGAGGAGACACCGCTGACCGCGCTCCGCCTGGGCGAGCTGGCGCTGGAGGCGGGCATCCCTCCGGGCGTGCTCAACGTGGTGCCCGGCTTCGGTCCCACGGCGGGAGGCGCCCTGGTCGGGCATGCCGGCGTGAACGGGGTCGCGTTCACCGGCGAAACGACGACCGGCCGGCTCATCATGCAGAACGCCGCGCGCACGTTGAAGAAGGTCTCGCTGGAGCTGGGCGGGAAATCTCCGAACATCGTGCTCGCCGACGCCGACCTCGAGGCCGCCTCGCGCGGGTCGGTCTTCGCGATCTTCTACAACAAGGGTGAGGTCTGCACGGCGGGCTCCCGGCTCTTCGTGGAGCGGAGCATCCACGACACCATGATGGAGAAGGTGATCGATCGCGCGCAGAAATTCCCGCAGGGAGATCCCTTCGATCCCAAGACGCGGCTCGGCGCCCAGACCTCCGAGGCGCAGATCGAGAAGATCTCGCGCTACGTGGACATCGGGAAGAAGGAGGGCGCCCGGCTGGTGCTGGGGGGCGAGCCCGCGCGGATCGGGAACGGGCGCGGCTATTTCTGGAAGCCGACCATCTTCGACAACGTCACGAACTCGATGACCATCGCCCGGGAGGAAATCTTCGGACCCGTGCTCTCGGTCATTTCCTTCGACGATTTCGACCAGGCGCTCGAGGAGGCGAACGACTCCTTCTACGGCCTGAGCGCCGGGATCTGGACGCGCGACATCAAGAAAGCCCACCGCGCGGCCCGCTTGCTCCAGTCGGGCACCGTGTGGATCAACGCCTACAACCTCTACGACGCCGCATCGCCCTACGGCGGCACCAAGGGCTCCGGCTTCGGCCGCGAGTCGGGCATGGCCGGCCTCGACTTCTACACCCAGACGAAGAGCGTCTGGGTCGACCTGAGCTGACGCGATGGCGGACGTTCGCACCGCCGAGGTGCTGACGGAGCGGCGTGGCGGCGTCGCTCTGATCACGCTGAATCGTCCCGAGTCCCTGAACGCGCTCGCGGTGGAGATGCGCACGCCCCTGCTGGAGGCGTTCGGAGAGGCCTCGCGGGATCCCGGCGTGCGCGCGATCGTGGTCACCGGCGCGGGCCGCGGATTTTCCTCGGGCGGCGACATCGGCTTCATGCAATCGGTCATGGAGCAGGGCGGCCGGTGGGAGGATTTCCGCGCGCTCGTGGATTCCGGGCGCGATCTCCTTCTGGCGCTCGAGACGATCGAGAAGCCCGTGATCGCCGCCGTGAACGGCGCCGCCGCGGGCGGCGGCATGAGCCTGGCCCTCGCCTGCGACATCCGCTGGGCCTCCGAGAAGGCGAAATTCGCGCAGAGCTTCGCCCGCATCGCGCTCCATCCGGATTGGGGCTCGATCCACACGCTCCCGCGGCTCATCGGCAGCTCCCGCGCCCTCGAGCTGATGTGGACGGGGGACCTCATCGATGCCGCGGAGGCCCTGCGTCTGGGAATCGTCTCGCGCGTGCTACCGGCGGAGCGCCTCCTCGAGGAAACACTCCAATTCGCGGAACGGCTGGCGCGGGGCCCCGCCGTGGCCCTGGCCGAAATCAAGCGCTCGGTCCGCGGCGCCCTCGGCTATACTCTCGAGCAAGCGTTGCAGCGTGAGATCGAGGCCCAGGAGCGGTGCTGGAACACGCGGGACGCGCGCGAAGGATTCGCCGCCTTCCTCGCCAAGCGCGAGCCCCGTTACGAGGGCCGGTGAGCGCGCCGTACACCGCAGGGCCACGAGCTTGAATCCCACCCCCAAGAAGGAGGTTTCACCCGTGACACCCGAGACTGCGACCCTTCCGGCCGCCGGAACGCGGGTCAACTACCGCGTCGACGGCGGCATCGCGATCTTCGAGCTGAACGATCCGCCCGCCAACACGTACACGTACGAGATGATGCGGGACCTGGACGAGTGCATTCTGAAGGCGCGCTTCGACCCGGCGGTTCACGTCATCGTGATCCGCGGCGCGGGAGACAAGTTCTTCTGCGCCGGGGCGAACATCAAGATGCTCCAGACCGTGGACCCCACCTTCAAGTACTTCTTCTGCCTCCACGCCAACGAGACCCTGAACCGCCTGGAGCAGACGCCGAAGCTCGTGATCGCCGCCTTGAACGGCCACTGCGTGGGCGGCGGCCTCGAGATCGCGATGGCGGCCGATATCCGCATCGCCAAGCGGAACGCGGGCAAGGCCGGCCTCCCGGAGGTCACCCTGGGGGTTCTCCCCGGCACGGGCGGCACGCAGCGCATGGCCCGGCTCGTGGGAAAATCGCGCGCCATCGAGCTGATGACTTCGGGCGCCACATTCTCCTTCGAGGACGCCGAGAAGTACGGGCTGGTGAACCAGATCTTCGAGGCGGAGGGCTTCGACGCCAAAATCTTGGAGTACGCGCGGCAGTTCGTCCCGCCCGCCAAGGCCTCGAAGGCGGTGGGCCGCATCAAGCGCGCGGTGCAGTCGGGCCTCGAGGTCTCGTTCAGCGAATCGCTCGCGATCGAGCGCGAGCTGCAGCAGCAGCTCTTCACAAGCGAGGACGCCCGCGAGGGTCTGAACGCGTACGTGGAGAAGCGCCCTCCCAAGTTCGGCGGCAAGTAGCGGGGCAGGCGGTGGGGTTGCCACCCGGATGACGAAGGAAGCCGTGACGCCGCGCGAGCGGATGGTGCTTCGGGCCGCGCGCGAGATCCAAGAGGGGGAGACCGTGTTCGTGGGAACGCGGCTCCCCCTCCTTGCGTATCTGGTGGCGAAGGCCACGCACGCCAGGAACGCGATCGCCCTCTACGAGAACGGCCTGATCCGCGAGGAAGCGGCGCGCGAGCTCCTCTTCACCATGGGCGATCCGCCCAACATCCTGAACGCCACCTCCGCCTCGACGACGCTGGACGTGATGGGCATGATGGCGGCCGGACGCGTGGATTTAGGGCTCCTGGGCGGGGCCGAGGTGGACCGTTTCGGAAACGTGAACTCCACGGAGGTCGGCAACGACTCCGGCGGGACCACGCGCCTGCCGGGAAGCGGCGGCGCGGCCGACATCGCCTCGCTCGCGCGGCGCACGGTCATCCTCGTGCCGCAGGAGAAACGCCGCCTGGTCGAGCGCGTGCGATTCCGCACGACCCCGGGCTATGGCGACGGACCCGGCTTTCGCGAGCGCGTGGGCCTTCCGCCGGGAGGCCCCACCGCCATCGTCACGACGCACGCCGTGTTCCGCTTCGACCGCGTCCTTGCCGAAGCGTATCTCTACGAGGTCTATCCGGGCGTCACGGTGGACCACGTCCTGGCCGGGATGAGCTTCGAGCCGCGGATTCCCCAGCCCCTGGGAATGACGCGGCCCTTCGCGGAGGAAGAGGTGGCCTCCCTCAGAAGGATTGATCCCGATGGATTTTGGACCGGCCGGACCGGCTGAGAGGCGCCGCCTCGCCTCGGTCGAGGTTGCGCCGGGGCAGTCCGGGTGGTACCGTCCGCACGCTTTGATCGAGGAGCGATGAGCGCGATCCCATGGCGCTCCGAAATACAGGGGGAAATCATGAAACGATTCTTGGCTCTGGCTCTGCTCGCGTCCGCCATGGCGAGCGGGGCAGCCCAGGCGGGACCCGTCGGCGTGAGCGTCGGCGTGTTCGGCGGCCTGAGCGTTCCCGTGCTCCAGGACGTATCCACCAGCTCGTTCAGTCCCAGCGACGCTTTCGGTCCCACCGGCTCCCAGATCGGCATCCGCGTCCCGGTGCACGCGATCCCGGTGGTCACGCTCGAGCCGTATTATGCGAAGTCCAATTACAAGGACCGCACCGATACGATCGGCGGGATCAGCTACACGCGGGACGGGTTCGACGGAAAGTCGTACGGCCTGAACGCCATCCTCGGAAACCCGGACGGGAGCGGATTCCATTTCTTCCCGTATTTCGGGATCGGAAAGACCAAGCTCACGCGCACGGGAGAGGAGATCAGCAAGGCCAGCTACAACTTCGGCCTCGGATTCGGCATCTCCCCCGCGCAGAAGATCTCGGTCCAGATCCGCGGTGAGTTCGCGATGGTCGCCACCGGCGACACCTCGCGCAAGTTCACCAACGCCACCGCGGGACTGACCTACAGGCTCCTACCTTGAAAGGGCACCCCATGAGACGGCACGCATCGACGGTCTTGACCCTCGGGCTGGTCCTCGGGTTGGGACTCTTGTGCGCGGGGTGCATCCTCACCTCGGGCCAGGTTCAGATCAATTTCGACCTGCCGAACTTCGCCGGCAGCACCACGACCGGGATCGCCGGGACGACCATCGATCTGAACACGGAGAAGGAGTACAAGGACAACAAGGACAAATTGAAAGACCTCAGCGATCTCGCGGTCCTCGGCAAGTTCACGAACAACTCCGCGACCCCGGTGAACGTCGAGGTCTGGATGACCCCGGCGCCGACGAGCTATATCACCGCCACGGGACTCGCGGGGGACCTCACGAAGATCAAGGTGTGGGGGCCGTTCTCGGTCGCGGGTTCCTCGACGAAGACCATCGATTGGAACGCCTCGGCGCATCTCTTCACGGTGGCGGGCAAGGCCGCGCTCCTGGACGAGGCCAAGGGTGACGGCAATTTCACGCTCTATGCGGTCGGTTCCGCGGGCACGTACGATTTCAGCGTTGCCGACGGCGCGCTGGTGCTCGTGATCGACGTGGGTATCTGAGAGACCGAATCATCGTCTCCCTACCTTACCTTCCCGCGTAGCGCGAGGCCGGCGGGCCCCGCGCCACGGGGAGGGTCCTCGCGGCACGAGGGGGTGCTGTGCGCAACGCCCCGTTCCCTCTGCTCCTCCCCGTAACCATCGCGTTGGCTCTCTGGACGGCCCCTGCCCGAGCGGGCGGATGGCCCGCCATCCGGCCCCAGGATCTCGCGCTCCGGCAGGGACAGGTCGACGCCTCGGCGGACGCCGAAGCGATCGACTGGGAGATCGTGGTCGTCGATGACTGGAGCGGCGACATCATCAAGTCGACCGAGACGCAGAGACGGCGGATCAAACTCTTCAACGCCCGCGCGCTCGACGGGTTCCGTCGGATCGACATTCCCTACTCGAAGGGGACCGACCTCGCCGACGTCGCCGCGAGGACCATCCGGCCCGACGGCTCCGTGATCGAGGTGAAGAAGGGGGACATCAAGGAACGGACGCTCGCCAAAGGCGCGGGGCTCAAGGAGAGAGTCAAGTCCTTCGCCATGCCGGGCGTCGAGCCGGGCTGCATCGTGGAATATCGATGGACCGCCGTGCGCTACGACCAGCCGACGCACAACGTCCGGATCCCCTTGCAGCTGGACGTGCCGGTGGAGCAGCTCCGCTTCTCCATCCATCCGCTCCCGCTGCCCGCGTCCCAGCTTCAGATGCGGATCCGGGCGTTCAACTTCCACCTGCCTCCCTTCGTGGACGATTCGCCGGGATTTCACACGATCACGATTCCGAGCCTTCCGGCGCTTCGCAAGGAGCCGTTCATGCCCCCGGACCTGAGCGTCCAGGCTTGGATCGCGATCTACTACGAGACCGAGAGCGAGAACCCCGTGGACGCGTACTGGCGGCGGTTCGGAAAGACGACCTACCAGGAGGCGGCCGCGCGCTGCCGGGCGTCCGGGGAGGTGCGAAAGACCACGCAAGCGTTGCTGGCGGGCGTCACGGATCAGGACCAGGTCCTGGATCGGCTTCTCGACTATTGCAGGACGAAGATCCGGAACGCCGACGTGAGTGACTCGGGCCTCACCGAAGAGGACCGCTCGTGGCTCAAGTCCGGTCACGCGACCGCGGATTATCTCAAGCGGGGAATGGCGGACGCGGACGGCATGCTCCAGGTCTTTCTGTCGATGGCCGACGCGGCGGGCCTGGACGCGCGACTCGCCTTCCTCCCGGATCGAAGCGAGTGCGTCTTCGACTCGAAGATTCCCACATACTACCTCCTCACGCGCCGGTGCGCCGCGGTCCAGGTGCTGGGATCGTGGCGCGCCGTCGACCCGACGGCCGTGGACTTGCCCCGTGGGATGCTCCCGTGGTCCCTCCAAGGTGTGGAGATGTTCATCCCCGATCCGGATCAGCCGACGTTCCTTCGCACCCCCATCTCGCCTCCGGAGCAGTCGCTGAAGAGCCGGTCCGCAGAGCTCCACCTCTCCGAGGACGGAACCGTGGAGGGAGACGTCACCGACGAGATCACGGGCCAGGACGGGGCGGCCTGGAGGCGCGACCTGCGGGATCACTCGTCGGTCGAGCGGGAGAAGAGGCTCACCGACGAGGTCAAGACCCGCTTGGGCGCGGCCGAGATCACGAGCGTTGTGGTGGACCCCGGCTCGGGCCCCTCGGATCCGCTGCGCCTCCGCTATCACATCCGTGTCACCGGGTACGCCGCGCGCGCGGGCCAGCGTCTCCTTCTCCAGCCGGCGTTCTTCGAGCGCGGCCAATCTCCCATGCTTCCGGAACGCGAACGCAGGTACCCGGTCTGCTTCGACTATGCCTGGTCGGAACACGACGTCGTGACGATCGATCTTCCGGCTCACTTTCACCTCGAGGCCCTGCCGGAGGCGAAGTCGCTCGTCCTCCCGAGCATCGGGAGCCGTTCGTCGCGCGTGCGGCTTTCCGACGACGGGCGGCACCTTCAATTCACCCGGTCCATGATCTTCGGCGAGGGGGGAACGTTCTCGTTCCCCGTGGAGGAGTACCCGAAGCTCCGGAACGTCTTCGATCAAATGCAGGCGCAAGACGACGGCGCCGTCTCCCTGGTCTCCGATGAGACCCCGCCCCGCTAGCGGGTTCCCGGCCGTCGCCCTCTTCCTCGCGCTCGCCGCCCTCCCTGAGTCGGCGCTCGCCAAGGAGCCTCTGCCCTCGTGGCTCGCGCAAGCGGTGGCTTCGCCTGTCCCCTCGTACAATCCCAAGGTGCTGGCCGTCGTTCTCCACCAGGAGGAGACCCTGTCGCTGGACGCCGGCGGCCGGGTCGAGGGAACGACCCGTTTTGCCGTGCGGATCCTTCGCTACGAGGGGCGGATGTATGCGACCGGCCGCCAGCACTACCGGACGGATGGCGGAAGCATCCGGGAGGTGCGGGCCTGGATGATTCACGGGCCCGGCGAGGTCAGGGAGTATGGCAAGAAGGAAGCGGTCGACATGGCGGCGGTCGGAAACGACGTCTACAACGAGGAGCGGATCCGCGCCATCGACGGTTCGGGCGAGGCGGACGTGGGCGCCGTCTTCGGGTTCGAGGCGTCGTTCGAGGAACGGCAGTTCTCCGGACAGTTCAGCCGCGGCTTCCAGGGAGAGCTGCCCGCCCTCCTCTCACGCTTCACGCTCGAGGTGCCCGCCGGGTGGAGCGTGAAGGGTGTGATGTTCAACCACCCCGACGTCGCGCCGAGCGTGACCGGATCCACGTACACCTGGGAGCTTCGGGATTTGCCGTGGATCGAGGAAGAGCCCGCACGGCCGGCCGTCAGCTCGCTCGCCCCCTGGCTCGGAGTGGACGCGAGAGCACCCGCGGCCGCTCCCGCGCCCGTCGTGGCGACGTTCGAATCGTGGGATCAGGTCGCGAGCTGGCTCGACCGCCTCACGGCGCCCATGGCACAGCCGAGCCCCGCGATCACGGCCAAGGCCCGATCCCTTGCGCCCTCGGGCGCCACGCCGATGGATCGGATCCGCGCGATCGGAAGGTATGTGCAGGACCTGGGCTACATCGCGATCCAGATGGGGCTTTCCCGCGGGGAAGGTTACCGGCCGCACGCGGCGTCCGATGTCTTCGCGAAATCCTACGGCGATTGCAAGGACAAGGCGAACCTCCTCAAGACCATGCTGTCCACGGTCGGCATCGAATCCTATCTGGTCGTCATCTGCGCGGACGACCGTGGCTTCGTGCGCAAGGAGTGGCCCTCCCCGCAACAGTTCAACCATTGCATCGTGGCCATTCGCGCGGCGGACGATTCATCGGGCGTGGTCCTGAGCCACGCCAAACTCGGCCCGCTCCTGTTCTTCGATCCCACGGATCCCGAGACGCCCGTGGGGAGCCTCCCCGAGGAAGAACAGGGCTCGTGGGCCCTGCTGATCGACCACGATGCCGGGGATCTCGTGCGGGTTCCGCGGGCGCCTCCCGAAAGGAATCGGACCGAGCGGACAATCGACGCAGAGATCGATTCCACCGGAACGATTCGTGGGTCCCTTCACCAAAGCTCGCTCGGACGCGAGGCGACGAGCGAGCGCACGGTCTACCACCGGGCCAACGATGAGGCCTATCGGGGGGTCGTGGAGGCGCGGGTGCGGCGAGGAGCCGCCAACGCGAGCGTCTCCACGGTGCAGTCCCGGGACGACGAGCGCCGCGACCGGTTCGATCTCGATGTCGCCTTCACCGCGGGAGGCTATGCCCAGATCATGGGCCGGGGACTCATGATCTTCCGGCCCGCGATCATCGGTCGCATCGACCGGCTCTCCCTGGACGCGTCCTCCCGCAAGTACCCCATCGTCCTGGACGGCTGGAACGATTCCGTGACCTCCAGAACCAGGCTCCCTGCGGCGTTCGAGGTCGAGGAGCTTCCCAAGCCGGTGATGCTGGACACTCCATTCGGCTCCTATACCGCCCGCGCCGAGGCTCGCGAGGGAATGCTGCATTTCACGCGTTCCCTCCGGATCAAGTCGATGCCGGTGCCCGCCGAGCAGTACGAATCTCTACGCCGGTTCTTCGAGAGTGTTCGGGCCGCGGAGTCGACCCCGGTCGTGCTCGCGCGGCGCGGGAGCCGTTAGCCCCGCCTCACTGAGGGCGGAGAGGGCCCCCATCATGCCGCGGGCCTTGACCAGCGTCTCCTCGTACTCCCCTTCCGGCGTCGAGTCCGCGACGATGCCGCCCCCCACGTGGAAGGAAGCCCCGCCGTCTTCGACCACGATGGTGCGGATGGTGATGTTGAAGTCGCAGGCGCCGCTTACGTCCCAGTAGCCGATCGCGCCGGTGTACGCGCCCCGCCGCGTGGGCTCCAGCGAGTCGATGATCTCGATCGCGCGGATCTTCGGCGCCCCCGTGATCGATCCGCCCGGAAACATGGCGCGGATCACCTCGACCGGCCCCGCGTCCTCACGAAGACGACCCTCGACCCTCGACACGAGGTGGTGGACGTTCGAGTAGGTCGCGACCTCGCAGAGCGAGGGCACGCGCACGCTCCCGATCTCGCAGATCCGTCCGAGATCGTTTCGCTCCAGATCCACGATCATCACGTTCTCCGCGCGATCCTTCGCGCTCGCGTGGAGCGCCGCCGCCAACGCCCGGTCCTCCGCCGCGTTGGCGCCACGGGGCCGGGTCCCCTTGATCGGCCGGGTCTCGATGCGATCTCCGTCGATCGTGAAGAAGCGCTCGGGGGACGAGGAGACAATGCCTCCGCCGGGCGTGGTGAAGAGGGAGGAGAAGGGCGCCGGTGATTCCGCCCGGAGGGCATGGAAGAGCGCGGAGGCCGAGGGCGCCTGCTCGAGCCGGAACCGCTGGGCCAGGTTGACCTTGTAGATGTCGCCCGCCGCGATGTGCTCGAGCGCGCGCTCCACGATGCGTAGGTACTCCTCGCGGGTGAAATTGGATCGAAGCTCAGCGCGGGGCCCGTGAGGGGCGCCGGTCACCGGGCCGACGGGGCCGCCCGCCACGACTCGCTCCCACTGGGCCGCGAGACGCGCCCGCGCCCGCTCCTCGCGGGAGGCGGCATCGGGAGCGGAGAGCCCGGTCGAGACCGCCCAGCCCTCGCCGCGTTCCCGATCCCACGCGAAGATCACGTCGTAGAACCCGAGCGAGAGATCCGGCAACGAGGACTCGCGTCGCGCGCGGCCTGGATAGCGCTCCAGGTGATCCTTCAAGTCGTAGGACAGAAAGCCCGCCAGCCCGGAGACGAAGGGCAGCCCGACCCATTCCTCCTCGTACTCGATCCGCTCCGGCCACGCCTGGGCCAGCGCGGTCATGGGATGCCCGGAGATCGCGGACGAGGCTCCGCCCTCCATCCTCCACAGGGTGCCTCCGCGCACCTCCAGACGCCAGGCGGGATCGAACGCGAGGAGGGTCCATCGCGCCTCGCTCGCGATCGGGCCGCTCGACTCCAAGAAGAGCGTGTGCGGCTCGTGCTCCACCGCGGCCAGCGCCGAGAGCGGCGACACGTGCGCGGGCAGGGCCCGGACCAGAGGGCGCACCGTTCCAGAAAGCGGCGCGGATCTAGTAGCCATAGTCCACCGGCTCCGGGAAATGATGGTCGAGCGGAATCAAGGCGGCGACGCGCTCGTTTCCGAGGCGCCGGACGTAGGCATCCAGGTCGGGCGCGCCCGCGATCCACTCCGCGCTCCATCCATCGTATCCTTCCCTGGACTTCGTCACGCGATGATAGTCCGAGTACGCCTCGTGGTCGCGCCGGTAGAAGCCCTGCACCGGGGAGGGGTGCGCTCCCCAACGCGCCTCGCACACCGCAGCCACCACGAGGCCCGGAACCACCACCCGGTTGGGGTCGCGGCGGATCTGCTCGGGGGACACGATCTCCTCGGCGGTCACGATCACCGCGCGGGCCGCTCGAACGGCATCGAAGGTGATACCGAGGCTTCCCCATAGGATCGAGTTTCCGTGCGGATCGGCGCGCTGCACGTGCACGATGGCCACGTCGGGATGGAGGGCCCGGACGCCGAGAAGCGGTCCCGCCCCGAGCGAGTCGGTGATCGGCTCGAGGTAGGGATTCCGCGCCACGAGGTCCGAGCCCAGCGCCGAGCGGGTCGGTATGTACGGCGAGCCGATCGCGGCCGCGTGGAGCGCCAGGGCCAGCGTGAAATTCGAGAACTCGACCACCTCCAGCGCGCGGGGCTCCCCGCGCTCGACCGCGCGGCGGAAGCAGTAGGCCGAGCCCATCATCACGTTCCCCACCCACGCCGCCATCACCCGCCGGCACAGCCCCGCCCCGATGATCTGGTCGAAGCAGATGTCCGAGACGGGACCGATCAGCGTGAGATCCCCGATCCCCCGGCGGATGATCTCGCGGGTCGCGGCGAAGGGGATCATCTGCTCGAGGCAGGTGCCGAGCGCGACCGAGGAGCCGGGGGGCACCCATCGCCGGATCGCCTCGCCCAGCGGCATGAGCTTCTCGTTCCCTCGCTGCGGTTCGAGCGATCCGGGCCGCTCGGGCGCGCGCCGGGGGGCCAGGTCGTCCATGCGCACATCGGTAGGCTTGGGCATCCTGGAAAGATACCGCAATTGCCCTCGCGGGAGGCGGCCGCCGACCGCTTACTTGGCGGGCTCGGGCGCGGGCTCCTTCACCAGACCCTTCACGATCAAGAAGACGACGAGGGCGATGATCACGAAATCGAGGATCGCCCCGAGAAAGTCCCCGACCCCCAGCTTGACGGCGCCGATCGAGAGCGTGGCCTTCCGCCAGTCGCCGCTCGGCGTCAGGGCGCCGACGATCGGCATGATCAGGTCCGACACGATGGCGGCCACCAGCTTCTGGACGGCTCCGCCGATCACCACCGCCACCGCGAGCGCGATGACCCCGTGCTTCAGCAAGAATGCCTTGAACTCACCGATCATGGCACGATCCTCCAGGTGGAAACGCTACCCGGGTGCGCGTATTCTGCTCACCGCACGCACGCCTCCGTGACCGAACGGCTCACGTCGGGCCCGCGAACTCTACCAGACATGCTCGGCTGGCTCGACAGCGTCTTTCCGCGCCGCGTCCTGTTCCAGAAGGACCGCAGGCTCCTGCATTTGTTCCTCGGCCGCGTCCTGGGCTCGACGGGATTCTCCATCGTGATTCCCTTTCTGGGCCTGTATCTCCATGGGGAGCGCGGCGTCCCCATGAGCCTCGTGGGCGGCATCTTCTTCTTCGCCGCGCTCGCGGGGGCCGTGGGCCAGGTGGTGGGAGGCGAGCTGACCGACCGCCTGGGACGGAAGGTCGTGATCGTGGGATCCCAGCTTCTCCGTTCCGCGACCTTCGTCGGCTTCGGCGCCGCGGTTCTGGTCCACGCGCC
The DNA here is from genome assembly GCA_035635355.1 of Binatia bacterium. GTDB lineage: Bacteria > Eisenbacteria > RBG-16-71-46 > SZUA-252 > SZUA-252 > WS-7. Next base: position 19,250 of record DASQBE010000018.1, read on the forward strand.
GCTTCCCTGGTTCTTCCTCCTCACCTCGCTCAGCGCGCTCGCGGGGCGCGCGTTCGAGCCGCCTTCCGGCGCCATGATCGCGGACATCGCCGTAGGGCCGGCGCGCGCCGAGTACTACGCCGTGCTCCGGATCGGGGGAAACCTGGGCTGGGCCATCGGGCCCGCGATCGGCGGGTTCCTGGCCGCGCTGTCCTACCCGACGCTGTTCCTGATCGCGGCCCTGGTCCTCCTCCTGGCCGGGCTCTTCATGGCCTTCAAGGTGGAGGAGACCCTTCCCCACCGCGTCTCCCATTCGCTCGAGGTCCAGGAGTCCACCACCCTCCTTCCCTCCTCGACGGGGACCGCGCCCCTGGCCCGGTTCGGGTTCGAGGAGCTGGGGCAGGCGCTGCGCGACGCGACCTTCGTCCGCTACTGCGTCGTCTCGCTGATCCTCTTCACCGTGATGTCCCAGCTCATCTCCACGCTGTCGGTCTACGCGGTGCAGTGGGCGGGGATCTCGAAGGTGGAGCTGGGCGCGCTGTACACCCTGAACGGGCTCATGGTCGTCTTCCTCCAGTTCCCGGTGGTGCGCGCGCTCGCCCCCTACCGCATGACCACGGCGCTGGTCGCCGGGAGTATCCTCTACGCGGTGGGCTATGCGATGATGGGATTCAGCCACAACCTGGCGCTCCTTCTCATCTCGATGTTCGTGGTGACGCTCGGCGAGATCGTGACCACGCCGGCCTCGATGAATCTCGTCGCGAACTTCTCGACGGTCGAGCTTCGGGGCCGATACATGGGCGTGTACGGGCTCTTCAACTCCTTCGGGTGGTCGATGGGCCCTCTGATCGGAGGCGTGCTGCTCGATTTCGCGGCGAGGCGCTCGATCCTTCTCTGGGCTCCGATCGGGGCCCTGGCCCTGGTCGCGACCGCGGGCTATGGGGACTTGAGGCGCAGGCTGTCGCCGGCCATGGACCGGGACGCCGAGGTCGTCACGACGGGAACGGTCACGGCGTGAGCCGCGGCCATGAAGGAGAGGCCGCATGAGCGCAGCGCATGAGGATCACCGATTCGAGTGCCGGCTGGTCTGGACCGGAGCGGCGAAGGGGCCCACGGCCGATTACGACACCTACTCGCGCGAGTATCGGATCGACTTCGAGGGGAAGCCCTCGATACGGGGCACGTCCGCGCCCGTCTTTCGCGGCGACCCCGCCCTCCACAACCCGGAGGATCTGCTCGTGGCGGCCCTCTCCGGCTGCCACTGCCTGAGCTACCTGGCCCTCTGCGCCCGCGCGGGGATCCAGGTGGTGGCGTACGAGGACGAGGTCTTCGGCCGCATGGAGCGGGTGGACGGCGTGGTGAGGTTCACCGACGTTCTCCTGAAGCCCAGGGTTTCGATCGCGCCCGGCTCCGACGCGGAGAAGGCCCGCGCGCTCCACGAGCGCGCGCACGCCATCTGCTTCATCGCGAACTCGGTCAATTTTCCGGTTCACCACGAGGCCACGGTCTCCACGGCGGCGCCGGTCTGAGCATGGACGCGCCGGACGCGAGGACGCCGCGCGCCACGGTCGCCCGCCCGCCCGAGATCTACGTGCTGGCGGCGATCTGGGCCGTGAAGGGGATGGAAGAGTTTCTCCGCGGGGTCGTCGGCGGCGGCTTCTACATCGCGCAGCAGGCCTCGATGGGAAAGCTCGAGGGGTATCTGCTCCATCTCGCGATCCAGAGCGCGCTCTTCGCCGCGGCCATGGCCCTGGGCAGCTTCTACGTCATGACCGCGCTCTGGCTGGGCCGCTCGTCCGCGCGCGCCTGGGGCATCCTGCTCGCGCTCCTGAACGAGCTCTCGGTGCTGGCCTACCTCATCACGCGCCCGCCCGAGTTCGGTGGAGAGGTCGCCATCGTCCGCACGGTGACCATCGCGTCGATCGTCAATCTTGGGATCGTGGGGGTGCTGCTCTTCGACGGGAAGCTGGCGCGGTTCCTCGGGAGCGCGCGTCTCGTCGGCGGCTGGACCGCGCGACGGTAGGGCTCAGCCGAGCGTGTAGCCCCCGTCCACGATGATCACCTGGCCGGTCACCCAGGACGCTTTCCCCGTGGCCAGGAACGCGGCCACGTTCGCGATCTCCTCCGGAGTTCCCACGCGACCCAAGGGGGTGCGGCGGGTGGACTCGCGGATGATCTCGTCGTAGGACGGGAATATCTTCAGGGAGTCCGTGTCGATGAATCCCCCCGAGACCGCGTTCACGTTGATCTTCCGGGAACCCAGCTCGTAGGCGAGGTAGCGGACCAGCGTCTCGATCGCGGCCTTGGAGACGCCGATCGCGGCGTAGCCGGGGATGTAGCGGTGCGATCCCAGCGAGGTGAGCGCCACGATCCTGCCGCCGTCCGGCATGATCTTCACCGCCTCCTGCGAGCAGAAGAGGAGCGCCTTGGCGTTCGTGCTCATCGCGACGTCCCACATCTTGTCGTTCACGTCGAGCACGTTGCCGAAGTGGCCGAGCGCCGCATTCGATACCAGGATGTCGAGCTTCCCGAAGGCGCCCTTCACTTCCTCGAACATCTTGGGGATCTGCTCTTCATTGCCGACGTTCGCGCGCACAGCGAGCGCCTTGACGCCCCGCTTCTCGATCTGGTCGACGGCGGCCTTGGCCGATTCGCGGCTGCGAAAGAAATTGATCGCCACGTCGGCGCCCATGTCGGCGAGGGCCAGCGCGGTGGCGAGACCGATCCCACGCGTACCGCCGGTGACGAGCGCGGACTTCCCCTTCAGCTCACCCATGCTCCCTCCGCCCTGCCGGGATTCTCCTGCCGATAAGAGCCCAGAAGAATCCATGCGTTGGGGCTCGATTTCAAGCTCTAAGAAGAACGAGAGCCCTTGCTTCCCGGGTGCACCCGTGGTACCGCTTCCCGGATGAATTTCGGGAAGTTCGCGTTCGGCGCGCTGATTCTGGCGATCGGTGTGCTCCTTCTGGCGGTCCGGGTGGGCTTCGCCCATCCCGACACACCGATCCTGCTGCTGCGTTATTGGCCTCTCCTCCTCATCGCCTTCGGCCTCGCGTTCCTGGCAGGCGCGATCAAGAACCCCTTCCTGGGCTGCTTCGCCATTTTTCTGATTCTGGGCGGCACGGCGCTCGGCATGTTCTGGATGAACAGCCAAGAAAAGCAGGGGAAGCTCAAGCACGCCGCTTCTTCCCACGACCTGGACAAGATGAACGTCGCCTCGCTCTCGGTCCGTGTCCACACGATCGCGGGGAGTCTCGACCTCGGCGCCTCGCCGGCCCGGTCGAGCGCCCTCTCGGTCGCCTTTCGCGGCGCCCCCGGGGACTCCGCCGAGGGCTACCGTCTCGCGCTCGAGGGGAAGAAGGCGATCCTGACCTGGCCGCGGGAGGAAGGGTTCGCCCTACCGCCCATCGGGGCCCAGGTGACCGTGCGCGCGCCGGAAACCGTGCCGTTGACGCTGCGCTGGTCCGGATGGCTCGCTTCGATGCAGGCGGATTTCGCGCACTTGAAGCCCAGCCGCTGCGTGCTCCATGAGATAATTTCGACCGGAACGATCGCGTGGGACGACGCGGGGCGGCCCGGCGAGATCCGGGTGTGGGGCATGGCCTCGACCCTCCGGATCCGGATTCCGGGCGACTGTCCGGTGCGGGTCATCAGCGAATCCCCGTACATCTTCCGCAGCCTCCCTTCGGACTTCGAGGAGCACGCAGAGGGGCGCGGGAAGGATCGAGTCGACGCCGCCGAAGGGCGCGGGGCCCCGGTGAAGATCTACGTGGGCGGATTCATGCGGATCAAGATCGAGCGCATGCCATGGACAGCAAAGACGACCCAGACGTTGACAACCCGGGAGGGCTTGGAATGGCCGCGGCGAATCGGCACAGCATCGCGTTCCCACTCACGCTTGTCGTGATCGGAGGGGTGCTGCTCCTGAAGGAGCTCGGATACCTGCACGGAAACGTCCTGCGCTACTGGCCGGTTCTCCTCATCGTGTGGGGCCTGGGGATGATCTGGGCCGCGCGGAACGGCTAGAGACCCCGGAACTTAGAAACGCAGTACGGGGTTGACAGAGGAAGCCCCGGTGCCGAATCATGAATAGGAGGCGGCTTCCGGGCCCACTCAGGGAACCATGCAAAACGCTCTCATCCATATCCGTAGGTCTCACCCTCTGTTCCGCGGGCTGCTCGTGCTCTACCTCCTGGGCACGCTCTTCCTGGCCGCGGTCCACCAGCACCATGATGGGCTCCAGGGCCACGATTGCGCCCTGTGCACGGTGGCTCACACCCCCGCGACGGTCGCGGCGGGCGTGGACCCCATGCTGGCGCTTTGCATCTCGGAACGCATCCTCGCGGTTCCCTCCGAGCAGGGCTGGGAATCCGAGTCTCACCGCACCACCCGGAGCCGCGCTCCACCCCTCGTCTAGCACCTCGCAGTCCGGCGCATAGCGCCCGAGCGCGGGTATCCCCGCCCATTCGTGCCGTGCGACCCTTCGAGCCATACCGTCCGTGTGGCATTCCACCCTAGGTGGAATGGCTTCGTTCCAACCAAATTCCGAGGAGGTTCTGTGCGCTTGAGCCTTCGCATGTTTGCGTTTCTCACAGCCACGCTGATGTTCGCGCCAACGTGGGCGGCCGCCCAGTCGCGTTCGATGTTCTCGAACCTTGCGAACCCGTCGATCGGGATGAACGCCCTGTTCTCCGGACAGGCCGCGCACAACCTGAATCAGCCCTACGGTCTGCATTTCGACGAGGCGGAGATCAGCCTCATCTCCGTCGTGGATCCGACCTGGACCCTCGTGAGTAACATCGTCTTCGTCGGCGACGGATCGGTGGACCCCGAGGAGGTCTGGGTCCGCAGCACCAGCATCCCCGGAATTCAACTGAAGCTGGGAAAGATCCGCGGAACGTTCGGGAAGCACGGAATGCTCCACACCCATGCGTTTCCGTTCATCCAGGCCCCGGTCATCATGGCCAACACCATTGGCAACGAAGGGTTCAAGGACGCCGGGTTGGAAGCCGCGTGGCTCACACCGCTGCCCTGGTTCGCCGAGTTGACGGGCGGCGTCTACGAGGGCATCGCCACCGATGCCGATCATCCGCTCGATTTCGGATCGACCCGGCACGACAACGTCCCGTTCCTGGACCACTTCAAGAACCAGTTCGACCTGAACGACGCGACGACGCTCGAGGTCGGGCAGTCCTACATGCAGGGCCGCGGAAGCGACGGGTTCGTTCACTCCGCCCTTGGAGCGGACGTCACCTTTCGCAACGTGCCGCCCAAGGATTCGAACCGGCGCGGGTGGATTCTGCAGGGCGAGTACATCCAGAAGGGTTCGACAGCATTGGGTTCCTATCACAAGGAAGAGCACGGCGGATACGCCTCGCTCCAGTATCGCCTGTCGCAAGTCTGGTGGGCGGGCATTCGCGGCGAGCAGGCGCACGACAGTTTCACGGACTTTCTGGTCGACAGCGCGGGCGATCCGGTCCGGGGCAAGGTGACCCGGGGCAACGCCAACATCGAGTGGATG
>DASQBE010000019.1:0-10268 GCA_035635355.1 Binatia bacterium
CTCCGCCTTTCCGCGATAGCGCTCGAGCGGGGTCGTGAGGCCGATCCCGAAGCCGAGACAGCGCGGGACCGGGGACAGCGCGCGGCAGCGGACGAGGAGCGATTCGACCGAGGTGTCCTCCGCACCGCCCCCGGTCACCCCCAGGCGCGCCACCACGTAGAGAAATCCCCTCGACCCCTGCACCACGCGCGGGAGCCTCGCCGGATCGGTGGTGGGCGCGACCAGGGCGATCGTGTCGAGGTCACGCTCCCGAAGGCTATCCCACAGGCCGGGCTCCTCCTCGGGCGGGAGGTCCACGAGAATGACCCCGTCCACGCCCGCGGCCCTGGCGTCCTCCGCGAAGTGCTTTGCCCCGTGGCGAAGGATGGGGTTCAGGTAGGACATGAGGACCAGCGGGGTCTCATGCCGGGCCCGAAGCCTCATGGCTTGACCCAGCACGTGCGCGAGCGTCGTGCCCGCGCGGAGCGCCGCCTCGGTGGTGCGCTGGATGACCGGACCGTCGGCGATGGGATCGGAGAACGGCACGCCCAGCTCGAGGACGTCGGCCCCCTCCTCGCACAGGGCCGAGGCCAGTCGGTCCGATTCCACGAGGTCGGGAAATCCGGAGGTGAGGAACGGCACGAACGCGCCGCGATGCTCGCGGCGGGCGTTCTCGAAGGCGCGGCCGAGCCGGCCGGGCCCGGTCACCCGTTGAGGAGAGCGGCCCGCCGGTAGGATTCGCGGGCCCGGGCCGGCAGCTCCTTCTTGTCGAAGGCCACACCCAGGAGACGGTGGATGCGGGGATCGTCCGGGTTCAGCCGGGCCGCCGCCTCGAGCGCCAGGATGGCCTGATCCACCGCCTCCTGACTGTTGTAGGCGACCCCGAGATAATAGTGGAGGCGCGCCTCGTCGGGCCGCCTCTCGATGGCCTGCTTCAGCACCTCGACGGCCCGGGCGTACGCGCCGGTTCGCTGGTGCAGGAGCGCCAGGGCGTACAAACCCTCGACGTTCGCCGGATCCAGCCGGACCGATTCGAGCAGCGTGGCCTCGGCCTCCCGCAACTCGTCTTCGGCGAGGAGGGCCCAGCCCAGGTTGAAGTGCGACTCCGAGGAGTCCGGGCTCAGCTCGACCGCGCGGCGGAATTCGGCCAGCGCCTCCTCGCGCAGGCCCTGCTCCGCGTAGAGAGCGCCCAGATTCGAGTGCGCCTCGGAGCACTTGGGATCGGCCGCGACGGCGCGCCGCAGGGCATCCAGGCCGCCTTTCCGGTCCCCGCCGTCCGCCCGCGCCAACCCGAGGTTCACCCAGGCCTTCACGTGGTCCGGCTTCAGGCGCACGACCTCCTCGTAGGCTCCGGCCGCCTTGCCGATCTGCCCCTGGCGCCCGTGGTGGAGGCCGGTCAGGTAGTGCGCCTCGACGCCCTCGGGATCGGATTCGAGCGACCTCGCGAAATAGAGGTCCGCCTCCTCGAAGCTGCCGGTGCGCGAGAGGAGGTCGGCCAGCGAGGCCAGCAGGGCGGCGTGACGGGAATGCGTGAGGATTCCCTGGCGGAGGACGTCGATGGCGCGCTCGCGGTGTCCCTCGAGCGCGAAGATGCGGGCCGCTTCTCGGATCTGCTCGGGATCGGAAGAGCCGCGCGCCAGCTGCTCGGCCAGGGCAATGCTCTCCCCGCTCCCGCGGGACGCTCCGAGCGGAGTGTCCGTCAACACCATCGGCATGGCCCGATCCACGGGGCGGAGCCTAGGGATCGCGCGGAGCGCGTGTCAACGAAAAAGGGCTAGGGAATGGGTTCCAGGTCGCGCGTGAAGGAGTCGTCGAAGCCGTCGGCCTTCTTTCCGCCCCCGGATTTCTTGGGCGCGTCGTCCGAATCGACACGGATCGCGATCTCCACCGTCATGGTGATGCGCCCCGAGCGCGGAAGCGGGCCCAGCTCGATGGGAATCGAGAGGCGCCGCGTGTCGCCCGATCCGGAGCTCATCGCGCGGCCCGAGGTCATGGTGGGGATACCCGGCTCCCGCTCGAAGTCGCCGATCGTGTCCTCGTCGGCCGCGCTCGGCGCCGGCACGGAGGCCCTGGAGGCTCGGACCGGCTCGCGGGCCGGCTCCGGCGGACGCGGGGGCGCTCCCGGAGGAGGGTGCGCCACCATGTCGTCCTCCGTCAGCACCAGCTCTTCCTCGGCATTCAGGGGCATCGGCATCTCGACGACGGGCGCGTCGTCCATGAGCGCGTCGTCTCCGAGGAGCGGGGTGGGCTCGAACGCCGCCGCGGCCGGCGCGGCGCTCGCCCGGGTGGGCTCTTCGGCCGGGGCTTCGGTCTCGGCCGATTCGACCTCCTCCGACTCGGCCTGACCCTTCCCGCGCTTCAAGTACTTCAAGAGTTTCCCGCCGGTCGGGGGCTTCTCCTGCTTCTTGGACGCGGCCGCCGAGGCCTCCGCCTTCGCGGCGGTCGCCTTGGCGCGCGCGAGGCCCTGCACGGCGCCCTTGTCCTTCTCGAGAACGTCCTTCGTGATCTTCGCGAGCAGGAGCTTGGAGACGCCGCGGAGCGTCTCGAACACGCCCACCCCGTTGGCCGCCTGAGCCTCGTAGAAAGGAACGTTCAGCCGGTTCAGCTCTCGGTTCAGATCCTCCACCGGCATCGCGTTCGGCAGGTCCCGCTTGTTGTACTGGAGTACGAGGGGGATCGCCTTGATGTCGATCCCGTAGGCCTTGAGGTTCATCTCGAGGTTGGCGTAGCTCTCCCGGTTCTCCGCCATCTTGTCCGCCGCGGAGTCCGCGACGAAGACGACGGCGTCGACGCCCTTCAGCACCAGCTTTCGCGTCGCGTTGTAGTACACCTGTCCCGGCACCGTGTAGAGGAGGAGCCGGGTCTTCATACCCTGGAGATCGCCCAGATCCAGCGGCAGGAGGTCGAAGAAGAGCGTCCGGTCGGTTTGTGTCTTCATCGAGACCATGCGGCCGCGATTCGTCTCGGGAACGCTGTCGTAGATCTTCTCGAGGTTGGTCGTCTTCCCGCTGAGACCCGGACCGTAGTACACGATCTTCGCGTTGATCTCGCGTCCCGAATAGCTCACCACCACCATGGCGTCGCTCCTCGATTCTCGTTGGTTTGTCTTGCCACCGTGTCTCGGGGAAGAGAACGGTCCGCGGGGGGGTAATCTTTAGGAAAAAATACGGGCGGGAAGCGATGCAGTTGGCGGGTTTATCGACACATAGCGGCCCGCGCCGGCCGCCTCAGACCCTGGGGTCGCGCCGGATCCAGATTCCCTGGCGCTCCTTGATCTGGAGCTGGGGCGCATTGGGATCGGAGACGCTCTCGTAGTGGCCGAGCAGGAGCCCCTTGAGCGAAGGGTAGTCGGTGGTCGGGAAATAGCGGCTCACGCGGCTGAACATGCCGTCACGCTCCGAATAACGGAGAAGCTCCACCTCCGTCACGCGCTCGTATTGGTTCTCGCCGTACGCGGCCTCGGGCGTCTCGTCCACGTCGATCCAGAGCGAAGCCACGCTTCGCGTGATCTCGAAGCGGTGCTTCGTGCGCATGAGAAACTCCCACAGCCCGTAGATCTCCAGAGGGACATACCGGACCGTGGCGTCTCCTTGCGAATCCGGTCTTCGAATCTCGCAGCGCACCAGCTTCTGACTCGCCATCGAACCACCTCCCCGTGGGCCGTCCACCCGTGGCATGCGCGTTGCACGTGGTTACCGTCGAGAGCCGAACCGTTACGCCCGCAAGGTCGCGCGGGTGCGGATCGCTTCCGGCCCCAAGGTCCCACGGAGGACATCATGAAACCGAACCCGCATTCTCCCGCCGCGAGAACCAGCGTCCGCCGGGTGCGCGAAGTCTATTGCCGGCGCGACAATCGCGTGTACGCGGTCTGTCCGCACGTCGCCGCGGGCTCACACTGCCGCTGTCTCTCCGAAGTCGAGACCGCCGATGCTCTCTTCGAATCGGACGGAACGGACGTCAAGCTGGGCCACTGAGGGGATGGCTGAATTCATCCCACGTGTGAGGAAAATCACCCCCTCCTGGGCCGGACTCTAGGCGCCGCGAGGGCGCCAAGTCAAACAAAAGCCCTCCCCCATTCTTGACGCTGTCCTTCGCCCTCGTGTAGCGTCCCTCCGTGCTGGTTTTTCGACAAGGCTCGCGAGCGACACGCCCGTGATTCAGGATCTCCTGATCGAGGCGGCCTTCACGCTCGCCCCCGCCCTCCCACGCCGGGCCGCCGATTCCCTTGCCCGCGCGACCGCGAGCGTGGAATTCGCGCTCGGCTCGAAGCGCCGGCGGGCCGTGGAGTCGAACCTGGACTGGATCGCGGGGTCCGGAAAGCTCACCCCGGACCGCTCCCGCGCGCTCGGCCGGACCGCCCGCTCGATCTTCGAGAGCTACCACCGATTCGTGCTGGAATACCTGGCACAGCGCTCGCTCGACGCGCGGACGCTCGACGACCGGTTTCGGTTTCAGGGCATGGAGATCCTCTATCAAGCGCTCGCCCGGGGCCGGGGCGCCCTGGTCTCGGCGCCGCACGTGGGAAACTGGGAGCTGGCGGGAATCGCGCTGGCCCGGCTGGGCTTCCGGGTCCACGTCGTCACGGGGGTGCAGTTCCACGGCCGGCTCACCGGCTCGGCCCGCCTCCTCAAGGAGCGCGAGCGGATCCTCGTGAGCACCCCGCGGGAGGGGTTTCGTCCGCTGCTCCGCACGCTCGAGCGCTCGGGCATCGTCGTGCTGCTCACGGATGGCGACGTGTTCGTGCGGTCCCTGGACACCGAGTTCTTCGGACGGCGCGTGCCGTTCCCCGTGGGACCGGCGCTCCTGGCGCGGCGCTCCGGCGCCGTCTTGCTGCACGCCCACGCCGAGCGCAGCAAGACGGGCGGCCACGTCGTCGTGTTCGACGGGAGCACGCTCCCCCAGCCCGAGCTTCCCTTGAAGCAGGATCTCCGCCGCATCACGAAGGGCATGGCGGAGGCCCAGGAACGCACCATCGCCGCCCACCTGGACCAATGGTGCATCTTCCGCCCGCTCTTCCCGAGCCGCGATGCCGCTTAAGATCGGGATCCTGAGCCAGGCCTACCACCCGGCGGTCGGGGGCGTGACGGAGCACGTGGACGCGAGCGCGCACGCGCTTCGCGCGCGCGGGCACGACGTCTCGGTCATCACGTCGCATTTTTCCGAGCGGGCCTACGGCCCGGCCCCGGCGAACGGATATCCTGTCTTCCGCCTCGGGCACAACCTCTCGGTTCCCTACAACGGCGCCGAGAACAACCTCACGGTCGGCTTCGGGCTCCGCGCCAAGCTCGAGGCGCTCTTCGAGCGGGAGCGCTTCGATCTCCTGCACGTCCACTGCCCCGTGTCCCCGGTCCTCCCGCTCCTGGCGCTCCGCATCGCGAAGCAGCCGGTGGTGGGCACGTTCCACTCCACGGTCACGTCCGATCTGGCGTTCCGGCTCTTCCGGAAGGCGCTTCTTCCCTCGTATCGGCGCCTGGATCGCGCGCTCGCGGTCTCCGAGGCGGCCCGCGACTGCGTGCTCCGGCATTTTCCCGGGCCCGTGGACATCCTCCCGAACGGGGTGAATCTGGAGCGGTTCCGCCCGGGCCTCCGGAGGCTCGAGCGGTTCGACGACGACACGCCCAACATCCTCTTCGTGGGGCGGCACGATCCGCGGAAGGGGCTACCCGAGCTCATGGCCGCGTGCCAAGGGCTCGCCCAGGACGCGGTGCCCTTCCGGCTCGTGATCGTCGGGGATGGTCCTCTGCGCGGGCGCATCGAGGCCATGTCGCACGGCGCGCTCGAGGGGCGGGTCCACTTCGAGGGAAGGGTGAGCAACGAGAACCTCCCGCGGTACTACGCCTCGGCGGATGTCTTCTGCTCGCCGGCGCGCGGTGGGGAGAGCTTCGGCATCGTCCTCCTCGAGGCGATGGCCTCGGGGGTTCCGATCGTGGCGACCGATCTCCCGGGCTATCGGACGGTCCTCACGCCCGGGGCGGAGGGCCTCCTCGTGCCGCCGCGCGATCCGGCCGCGCTCGGCATCGCGCTGGGAGAGCTTTTGGCGCGCTCCAGCCTGCGCGTCGACCTGGGCGCGCGCGGGATCGAGACCTCGCGGCGATATGCGTGGCCCACGATCGTGGAGCGCCTCGAGGAGATCTACGGCGCGCTCGTCGGCCCCGAGCGCGCGACGGCGGGCGCCCAGGCCCCCGGCAAGAGCCAAGCGCTCCTGGCCCCCGCGAAGGCTTGACGGGCGCGCGCCTCTTCCGGAGCGGGAATTTTCGGGCGCTCTGGCTGGGCCAGTTCGTCTCCATCTTCGGAGACCGCCTCCACTACCTGGCCCTCCTCGCGCTGATCGTGGAGCGCGCCCACGATCCGGGGAACCCCGCGCCCGAGCTGGCGCTGGTACCGGCGGTGAGCTTCCTCCCCACCATCCTGATCGGGCCGCTCGCGGGGGCGCTGGTGGACACGTGGGATACGCGGCGTGTGCTCCTCGTCTCCGATTTCCTCCGCGGATGCATCGTCCTCCTGATGATCCCGGCCGCCCTGCACGGAGGGCTCCCCGCCGCGCTGGCCCTGGTCTTCCTGCTCTACCTCGTGAATTCCTTCTTCCTCCCCGCCCGCTCGGCCATCCTTCCCGACCTGGTCGCCGCGGAGGAGCTGGTGGAAGCCAACTCGCTCGCCACGCTCGCCGGAGTCGCCGCCACCATCGCGGGCTCGGCGCTGGGCGGCGTTCTCGTGGAGCGGGCGGGATGGCGGTGGGGATTCGGGATCGACGCGATCACCTACTTCGTCTCGGTGGGGTTCCTCGCGATGCTTCGAACGCGTCCGCGCGAACGCCCGCCTGGACCCGGGACGTGGAGCGAGGTCTATCGGGCGCTGGGCCGTGACGTGAAGGAGGGCGCGCGGCTCACGGTCCGCCATCGCCTCGTGCTCGGCCCCATCCTCGCCCTCGTGCTCCTCTGGATCGCGGGGGGCGCGCTCCACGTGGCGGGGACCGTGCTCCTCCGCAGGCGCATGAGCGGGTTCGTCTCGGGAACCGGCGGCCTTCTCTCGACGCTGGGGTTCGGCATGGTCGCGGGAACCCTGGCCACCGCGTGGCGCGGGGGCCGGCGGTCGCCGCGGCTCGGGATGGCCCTCGGGCTGGCCGGGACGGGTCTCTCGCTCCTCTTGTTCACGAGGGCCGTCTCGCTTCCCGCGCTCCTCTCCGTGGCCTTCGTGGCGGGCATCTTCGTCGCCATTCTCCTGGTGACGACCGAATCCGCGGTTCAGGCGGCGGTGGGGGTCGAAGCGCGCGGCCGGGTCTTCGCACTTCGCGATTTCTCCACGCGCGTCGCGGTGCTGGCGGCGGCGGGCCTCCTGGGGTTGGCGCTCGGTCGGGGCTGGCTCACGCCCGGGATGGCCGTCGGCGGTGCGGGCGCGATGCTGATCGCGGCGGGCGCCGCGAGCTACTTCGGATGGAAGCGCGCCTAGAAGACCTTCTTCCCCTCCGCGAGCATCTCGTTCAGCGCGTCACGGAAGTAGGGAGTGGAGTTCGCCATCTCCGGCGTGACGCGCTCCTTGTAAACCTCCCAGGACTTCTTGATCTCGTATCCCAGGACCGCGACCAGGTTCCCGTCCTTCACGCCGCGGTCGCGCTTTTCCTTGTTGTAGATGGCGATGTCCGACGCCAGCACGCGCGCGAGGCGCCGCGCCCGTTCGTGCTTCAGACGCTCCGCCTCGGGCAGCCCGGGAGGAATCCCGGCGGAGGGCGAAAACGGGCTCACCGCGGCGGGCGCGGCCGGAGGAGGGGGCGGCGGCGGTGAGGCGGCTACCGGCGGCGGAGGCGGTGGCTCGGGCTCGGCGGTCTCCGCCGGAGGCGCCGGGGCCGACGAGGCGAACGCATTGGCGAATTTCTCGATTTCCGCGGGCGCGCCCTGGCTGGCCTGCGGCATGGCCGGCGCGAACGGCGACGGAGCCGGCGAGGACTCGAACGGGGACGTATCGAACCGCGAGGGCGCCGGGCTCGCCATCGCCGGCGCGGACTCGAACGGCGACGTGTCGAACCGGGAGGACGACGGCGGCGCGCCGAAGGGCGATGCCTCCGGGGGCGCGGACGGTGATTCGAAGGGGGGCGCCACGGGCTCTGCCACGGGCGGCGCGGCGGGAGCAGCCGCCTGAGGCGTCGGCGGAATCAGCGGCAGCTCGGCCGGTGTCGGCGGTGCCACCGCCGACCGTTCGATGGAGAACACGGCTTGGCACTTGCGGCAACGGACGCGTGCGCCCTGGAACGGAATCTTCTCATCGGCGATGACATAGCGAGCGCCGCATGCGCTGCATTCGACGTGCATCCACACCCTCGTTCGATTTGATGGATGAATCAGGTGGTCGCTATCCCTCTATCGGCTTTGCGCGGACCATCTTTCGGGGAATCGTCTAGCCGCTCCCAAGATATAGATCCGCGCCCGCGAAGTGGGCCTCGATCCAGCTCTTGAGCTCGGCCGCGCCCCCGCGGGAGGACTCCCCCGAGAGGAGCTCCTGGGCCAGGGCGCGGGCCCCCTCGATGAGGTCGAGATCGGAAACCGGGTTCACCGCGCGAAATTCCGGAAACCCGTGCTGCGATGTCCCCAAGAGCTCCCCGGGACCGCGAATCTTGAGGTCCTCCTCCGCCAGCTCCTGCCCGCTCTCGGCCCTCCGGAAGATGTCGAGCCTCTTCCTCGCGGGCGCACCCGTCTCCTTCCGGACGAGAAGCACGCAGCGCCCCGGCCGCTCGGCCCGGCCGACCCGGCCCCGGAGCTGATGGAGCTGGGCCAGCCCGAACCGCTCGGGATGCTCGATCACGATGAGGGTGGCGTCCGGAATGTCGAGGCCAACCTCGACCACCGTGGTGGCGACCAGGACCCGCGCCTCGCCGGAGCGGAACCGCTCGATCGCGCGGCGGCGCTCCGCGACCTTGAGACGGCCGTGCACCAGCACCACGCCGGCCTTGGCCAGGCGCTCGATCCGCCCCAGCTCCTGGGCCATGGCCGTGGCCGATTTCAAATCCATCGTCTCCGATTCCTCGACCACCGGATACACCACGAAGGCGCTCCCCCCGCGATCCATCTCGGCGACCAGAACCTGGGCCAGCGCGTCGACGCCTCCCTCGCTCCGAAGCTCGGTCCGGATCGGGGCCCGCCCGGGCGGCCGTTCGGTCAGGAGCGAGAGGTCGAGATCGCCGTAGAGCGCCATCGCCAGGCTCCTCGGAATCGGGGTCGCGGTGAGCACGAGTAGATGCGCGTCCTTGAATCCGTTGCTCTTCGACGCCAGCGAGACGCGCTGACGCACGCCGAAACGGTGCTGCTCGTCCACGACCACGAGCCCGAGGGCACGAAAGCGTAGGTCGCGCTCCAAGAGCGCGTGGGTTCCGATCACGAGCGAGATCTCGCCCTGGGCCAGCTCCTCCAGGATGCGCGTCCGCTCCTTCGCGGGCGTGGCGGCGGTGAGGAGCGCGTGGCGGAACCCCGCGTCCTCGAGGAGCCGCGCCGCCGTGTCCGCATGCTGCTCCGCGAGGAGGGCCGTCGGCGCGAGAATCGCGCTCTGGGTCCCCGCCCCCGCCGCGCGCGCCGAGGCGGCCAGGGCCAGGACCGTCTTCCCCGAACCCACGTCCCCCAGGAGGAGCCGCCGCATGGGCACGTCCAGGTCCAGGTCGCGATCGATGGCCTGGAGGGCCTCGCCCTGCGATCGCGTGAGGGTGAAGGGTAGCGCGTCCCGGAACCGGGCCTCCTCCGCGGCTCCCCGGCCCAGCGGATGGGCGGCACGCCGGCCGCGATGGCGCTCCCGCGCGTAGAGAAGGGAGACCTGGACGCGGAGGAGCTCTTCCAGGGCGAGCCGGCGGCGCGCGGGCTCAGCGTGCTCGGGAAGCTCCGGGAAATGCACGCGCGCGAGCGCCTCCCGAAGCGACGGAAGCGCGTGCTCGTGCCGCCAAGCCTCGGGAACCGGATCGAGCAGCGGGGGCAACGAGCGCACCGCGTCTTCGACCCGGGCGCGAAGCCATCGCTGCGCGACCCCTTGCGTGAGGCCGTACACGGGCGTGACCCGGGCGAGCCCGGGGTGCTCCCCGTCCGGCTCCTCCGCCTCGAATTCGGGGTTGTGCATCTCGAGCCCGTGGAAGGGCTCGACCGGCCCGGCGAAGTAATAGCGCTCCCCCGCCTTGAGCGCGCGCTCCACGAACGGCTGGTTGAACCAGACGACCCGCAGGGCGCCCGTCTCATCCTGGATCATGCCCGAGACATCGCGCCTTCCCCGGAACCGCCGCTCGACGCGCAGCGTCCGGAGCGTGCCCAGCACGGAGGCTT
>DASQBE010000020.1:0-12451 GCA_035635355.1 Binatia bacterium
CTGGATTCGCGGCTCTGCACCAGCTCGAGGGCGGCCATGAGTCCCTCGGCGCGCACCTCGCCGATCGCGGGACACTTCGCCGCGACGGAGCGGAGCCCGTCCGCGAAGAGCGCCCCCACCCGCTCCACGTGCGCCCGCGTCTCCGGGGCCGCGAGGCGCTTCAACGCCGCGAGCGCCCCGGCGCAGGCGAGGGGGTGCGCGTAGAAGGTGCTGGCGTGCGGCGCTTCCCCCGAGGGGAGCACGTGCGCGCGCCAGGACTCCATGACTCTCTTTCGCCCGAGGAGCGCTGCGATCGCCACGCCGCCCCCGATCCCCTTCCCTGCGACGAGGAGATCCGGCGCCGCGCTCTCGCCGTAGCGCTCCCAGGCCCAGAAGGGCCCGGTGCGTCCTCCCCCGGTCATCACCTCGTCGAGGATGAGCAGGAGCCCGCGCTCCCGCGTCAGCGCCCGAAGCCTCGGGAGGTACTCCGGCGGCGGGATCACGCAGCCCGAGCGGCCCTGGATCGGCTCCACGAGGACGGCCCCCGGCGGATCCGGCCCGCGCAGCTCGCGGTCCACGATCTCGACCGCGGCGTCGAGACAGCGGAGGTCGCACCGCCCCGCGCACGCGCGCGCGAGCGGGCAGCGATAGGCGGATGGATAGGGAACGCGAACCGCCAGGTCCGGTATCTGGGCCGCGAAGGGCTTCCCCAGCCCGGGATGATCGGTTACCGCAAGCGCGCCGTAGGATTGGCCGTGGTAGGCGCCGGTGAACGCCACGACGCGGCGCCTCCCGGTGGCGAGGTGCGCCGTCTTCAGGGCCAGCTCCACCGCCTCCGCACCCGTGCTCGCGAGCAGCACGCGATCGAGCACGCCGCCGAGGGAGGCCAGGCGTCGCACCAGCTTCTCGCGCCCCTCGTGAGGCATGAGGTCGCCCAGGCCCTGGGTGAGCTTGCGCGATTGGGCCGAGACCGCGCGCGCCACCTCGGGGGCCGCGTGCCCCAGCGAGAGCACGCCGAAGCCCGCCGTCAGGTCCAGGTAGCGGTTCCCGTCGAGGTCGAGCACCAGGGCGCCCCGCCCGCGCGACCAGACCACGGGCGACGCTTCCGCGCCCCAGATCGCGGCCCCCTCGCTCCGGCGCAGCCGCTTCGCAGCGGCCTGCGAGCGGGGCCCCGGCGGCGGGACGAGGATCCGCGGCAGCTCGGTGCCGTCGAGCTTCTCGCGCGGGCTCACAGGAACCTCTTTCGCGTCTCCACCCACGTGACGCCGAAGAGGATCAGCGCCGCGCCGCAGAAGAACGCGGGTCCGAACCGCTCGCCGAAGAGAAACCAGGAGAGAACGCTCGTGAGGACGGGCTGCGCGTTGGTGGTGATCGCGACCTTGGAGGCCTCGATCCTCCGGAGCGCATAGAGCCAGAGGGGATAGGCGATGACCGAGGTTCCCACCGCGAGGTAGGCCAGCCCGCCCCAGACCGGGAGCGTGAGGGCGCGAAGCGGCGGGAGGGCGCCCGGGATCAGCGCGGCGGGAAGGCTCATCACCGTTCCCGCCACCAGCACCCACGTGGTGAGGGTCATGGGATCGTAGCGCTTCACCAGATCCTTCGAGCCGATCGTGTAGAGCGCCCAGGAGAGCACGGCGACCAGCATCAGGAGATCGCCGCGCATGACCGACATCTCCCGCGCCAGGCCGCGGTCCAGGAGGATCAGAGCCACCCCGAGGAACGCGGCGAGGATCCCGACCAGCTTCACGGCCGCGTTCCCCTCGTGGAGGAACCGCCGCGCGAGCAGGAACACGATGATGGGCGTGAGGGCGTAGAGGAGCGCCGCGTGGCTGGCCGTCGACTCGCTCAGCCCGAAGAGGAAGAAGCCCTGATTCACCGGGATCACGAGAAAGCCCAGCAGCAAGATCTTCGGGATGTCCGCGCGCGCGATGTGCTCCCGTCCCCGACGCAGGAATTGAAGAAGAAGGAGCACGATCGAGGCCGCGACGAATCGAATGAGGGCCGTCGAGAGCGGGCCGATCGCGTTGACCGTGGCCTTCCCGATCAGATGGGTCCCGGCCGAGAGGATCTGGTTCAGGACGAGCGCGAGAATGACCCGCCGTTTCGTGTCGATGGATTCCCCCGCCTGGACGCTTCGCGAAAATGGAAAGGCGGGAGTGTACCACGGGCCAAGACTGCGATATGATGCGAGGCTCTGGAGGGAACGAAGGATATGGATGCCGATTTCCGAAACTACCTGCGCGGCGCTCAAGGTGAGGAGCCGCCGATCTCCCTGGCGGACCCACGATGGCCGGAGACCGAGGCGCAGGCGCGCCGGCTCATCGCGGCAAGCCAGGCGGAGCCCGCGCTGCGCCTGCTGAAGCAGGAGCCTCAGGCGAAGAAGCGCTGGGACCTGCTCCTCCTCGCCGGGCTCCTCGAGGGAGGCCTGGGCGAGCACGCCGCCTCGATCGAAGCCCTCGAGATCGTGGGAGACAAGCTGGCCGCCGCCCACGACCGCGAGGGCGTCCGCGCCCTGCTGCCGCGCTTTCTGACCCCCGAGCCCGTTTCGGCCGCGGTCCGCTTCCACCACTTCCTCGCCCGCACCGCCGCGACCGACGCGGAGCGGATCGAGCACCTGCGCGCGGCCCTCGAGATCCGGCACAACGACCCCCAGCTCCTCCTCGAGCTCTCGCAGGTTCTCGAGCGGGCGGGCGAGGAGGAAGAGGCGCGCGACCTGAAGCTCGAGGCGCTGGAAACCTGGCTCACGCTGAGCCACCCGGAGGCGCTGGCCGATGAGCTGCTGCGTCTGGTCGAGGAGGATCTGCCGCGCGAGCCCGGACGCGCCGCGGCCATCCTCCTCCACTACGCGGGGGCCGTCCCCTGGGGGGAATCCGAGCCCATTTTGGACCTGGCGCTCCCCGAGCTCACGCGGACGGGCGCCGGGCGGTGGACCTGGCAGGACCTGGATCCGATCGCGGCCCGCGCCCCCCAGTCCGCGCGCGCCCGGACGATGCTCGGCGCGCTGCTGCGGCTCGCGGTCTCCTCGGAGCCCGACCCGAACGCCATCGTGGAGGGCTCGAGCATCCTGAATCCCGCCGAGTCTATCGAGGCCGTGCGGGCCAGGCTTCCCAAGATTCTCTCGCTTCCCCCGGGCGCCGACGTGGCGCATGCCACCTGGGGCCTGGGACGCGTCGGGGCGAACGACGGCGAATCGGTGTCGCTGGAATTCCCCGGCCGCTCGGGCCACAAGATGTCGCTCGCGATGGCCTCGCGCTCGCTCGACCGCCTCCCGCCCGACGGCCTCCGGGTGCTCGCCGCGCGGGAGCCGGAGCGCCTGCGCGCCCTGATCCAGGCGCGCGATCCCCAGATCGTGGTCTCGGCGCTTCGGGATCTCGGCCGGGCGGCCACCCAGGCGCAGATGAAGCCGCGTATCGAGGCGGTCCTCAAGCCGGGCGAATGGTCGGCCTGGTGGAAGGAAGCGAAGGAGAAGCTGAAGAGCGATCCGAGGCTGGATCTGAGCGAGGCCTACCAGCAAGTCTTCAAGCTCGCGTCGGAGGAGCAGTCGCGGGAGGTGACGTTGCCCGAGCTGAGCCCGCGCGCGGGCGAGGCGGGGCTGGGGTTGGTGCGCAAGTTCCTTCGCGAGCACCCCGAGCAGGAATCCCGGCTGGCGGCGCACGCGGGCAAGGTCGTCGCCCGCTGGGCCGAGGATCCCAAGCTCGACCCCGCGACCCGCGCCCAGGCGCTCTGCCACGCGGTTTCCTGGGTGGCGCTCTCGAAGGACGCGGCCCGCGACGTTCTGGACAAGCTGATTGCCGAGGGGCTCTCGCCCGGGGACATGGCCCTGGGCTCCCAGCAAGATTCCCTTCTGGAGCTCGCCGAGGGTGCGCGCGAGGAGGAGCCCTATCTCTGGCGCGCGCTCGAGAGCCGGCTCCCCCGCCTCCGGGACCGCGGCCGCGCCAGACTTCGCGCGCTCCTCGGACCGGCGTTCGGCCGCGCCGTCTACGACCGTCTCCAGCGCGCGGCCGACGAGCCCGCCCTGGTGGCCCGGCTCATCGAGCACTACGCCGCCCATCCCTCCGATGCGGAGGCCCCTTCGCCCGAGGCGATCCTCATGACCACCCTGCGGCTCCTCGAGCGCGACGGAGCGGGCGTTCCCGGGGTCTCGGAGCGACTGCTCGAGCTCCTCGAGCCGGAGGGCCCGCTGCGGCAGCTCGTGGAGGCGCATCCGCCCGACGAGGAGACGGCGGAGACGCTGGAGCGCACCGTCCTTCACTGGCGCGGGAGCGAGCGAAGGCTTCAGCCGGTGCTGGAATTCCTCCGCGGCATCGGACACGGGCAGGTGGCGGAAGCGCACGAGGCCCGGCGGAGCGCCACCGCGCAGACCCTCCTCGAGGGAAAGAGCATCGAGGATCTCGAGACGCGCCACACCATCATGTCGCGCCCCACGTACGAGAAGCTGGAGGCCGAGTTCAAGCGGCTCAAGCTGGAGCTGAAAACGTCCATTCCGGCGGCCATCGAGAAGGCCCGCCAGCTCGGGGACCTTCGCGAGAACGCGGAATACGAGGCGGCGAAGCAGCGTCAGGCGAACGCCGCCGCGCGCGCCCAGGAGCTGATGAACGTCCTCGACCGCACGCGGCTCCTGGAGACGATCGAGGTGGATCCCACCCGCGTGGGGGTGGGGACGGAGGTGTCGCTCCAGCCGGTGGATGCCCCCGACGCCCCGGCGCTTCAATACTGGATCCTCGGGGAGGGCGACCACGCGCTGGGCCCGGGAATCCTCTCCTATCGCGCCCCGATCTTGAAACCGCTCCTGGGCAAGCCCGAGGGCGCCCAGGTCGTGCTCGAAATGCCCGAGGGGGAGCGGTCCTACCGCGTCGCCTCGATCCGGAAGCGCCTCCCGGACTGAGCCGCCCAGGTTCTGATATGATTCCGAAGTCTGTCCAGGTTCCCAGGAAACCGCACGCGAAAGGAGAGGCTTTATGGCCAAGCATCCCGTCAAGGCCCTGCCCTACGCCAACGACGCGTTGAAGGGCATCGGCGCAAAGACGATCGAGATCCATCACGACAAGCTCTACGCGGGATACGTCAACAAGCGGAACGAGATCGAAGAGGAGCTGGCGAAGGTCGACCGGAGCAAGGCGAACCAGATCTACAGCCAGATGCGCGGTCTCAAGCACGAGGAGACGTTCGCCGCGAACGGGCAGATCCTGCACGAGATCTACTTCGGCACGATGGGCGGCGACGGTCAGCCCGCGGGCGAAGTGTTCGACAAGATCAAGGAGGACTTCGGTTCCTACGCGACGTGGGAGGAGGACTTCAAGGCCTCCGGAATGTGCGCCCGCGGTTGGGTGGTCCTGGCCTACGATCCCACCGACGGCCGCCTGCACAATTTCATCGGGGATTCCCAGAACCAGGGCGGCGTATGGGGCGCCTTTCCCATCCTTCCCTGCGACACGTACGAGCACTCCTACTTCATCGATTACGGCAGCGACCGGAAGGCGTACCTCGAGGCGTTCATGCGCAACATCAATTGGGTCGAGGTGAACCGCCGGTACGTCGCCGCGGCGAACATGGCGCTGGCCAAGAAGTAAGCAGCCCGCCCCATTGCAGGACGGTGGGCGCTCGTGCAATCCGCACGACGCGCCTGCCGGGCCTCGCATCTTCCCGCACACCACCCGTTTCACGCCGCGTGATTCCAACCACATAGAGGCTCCGCGCCCCGAGTCCCCGCGTGGCATGTCCCTTGCTCGACCCCGCGTTGGGTTTCTCTGCATTTCCTCTGGACCACATAGCGATCGGGATCGCGAAGGCCAAGGAGACGTCTATGAAGTGGAATCGGGCAGTGCTGGCAGGGATGGCGTTGACGGCGGTCGCGGCGCTGATGTTTCTGGGGGGCTGCAACAACACGTCCACGCGCGCCGACCTCCAGGTGGAGAGCTTGAACAAGGGCGCGACCTATTACAGCGACTTGATCAACGAGGCGGACTCGCTCCACCCGTTCATCCCGGTGGATGAGATCCAGGTCGTGTTCGAGAATCACCCGCACGACGGCAGCACGCCCCTGGATCCGAGCGCCGGGTTCGGGGAGATCGTGGTCGACCACTACCATGTGACCTACAGCAACGGCATCTTCAGCCCCGTGGACGGAGGCATGAACGTCGCCATTCCGTCCGGCGGAACCAGTACGGCCTCCATCACGATCAGCAACCCGTCCGAGAAGGGGGCGCTCCTGGGCACCATCACGAGCACCGTCACCTCCACCGCGAAAATCGATTTCCAGGGCTACGTCCGAACCACCGGAAACAACGGAGACCGCGTCTACTGCACGGCCTATCTCACCGTGCAGGTGGACAACTTCGGGGATTCGAACGTAAATCAGTAGCGTCTTGAAGCTGAAGCGATCCCGGCGGCCCGGAGCAGCAGTGCTCCGGGCCGTTTCGCTTGATATCCGCGGTTCGGTTCCCTACCCTTCGTCTCACATGCGAGTCCCCCTGACGGGAGCCGGCGCGGGGCGCCGGCTCATCGTCAACGCCGATGACTTCGGCCTCACGCTCCCCATCACGGATGGAGTGATCGATGCCTTCGAGCGCGGGATCCTGACGAGCGCGAGCCTCGTCGCGACCGGCGCCGCCTTCGATCGCGCCGCGCGCTACGCGGCCGCCCATCCCGATCTGGATTCCGGCGTGCATCTCATGATCGTGCAGGGCGCGCCGGTCCTCCTGCCGCTCCAGGTGCCGTCGCTGGTGCAGGCGGACGGACGGTTCCTCCCCGGATACGGCGAGTTCATGGCCCGCTACCTCTCGGGAGGCGTTCGGGACGACGAGGTCGAGGCCGAATGGTCGGCCCAGATCGCGCGCCTGCGCGGGGCCGGCGTGCGGATGACGCACCTCGACTCCATCCAGCACCTGCACCTCGTGCCCGGGCTGTTCCGGATCGCGCTCCGCATCGCGCGGGCGAACGGGATCCTGGCCATGCGGTTCCCCCGTGTGCCCACGGTGCTGCGGCGCGCGGAAAAGGGGACGGTCCGCCGGTCGCTCGAGTTCCTGCCCCTGCGCCTCATGGAGCAATCGAATCTGCCGCATCTGAACTCCTCGGGGATCCGCACACCCGATCGTTTCTTCGGGTTCCACAGCTCGGGCCATCTGGATCAGAAGGCGCTGCGCTCGGTCCTGTTCGGCGTTCCCCAGGGAACGAGCGAGCTGGTCTGCCATCCGGGATGCGGCGAGCCGGCGGGTTCGCCGATCGCGGGCTGGGACTACGAGTGGCGGGAGGAGCTGGAGGCGCTGACCAGCCCCGAGTCGAGGCGGATCATCGAGTCACAGGGGATCGAGCTGACGACCTTCTCGGAGATGGCCGCGCTGCCGGTGGGGTGAGCGCGAAGACCGCGTCGGTCCCGAATTCGGCGAGTGGGGCGAGCCGCCGCTCGCCGCGTATCCTCGCTCGAAGCAGCGCCCGCTCCGCGTCCGGATAGTCCCCGAAGTGGACGACGATGAGCTTCGCGCCCATCCGGGCGGCCGCCTGGAGCGCTTCCCGACCCGGGAATCCTTCCATCGTCGCGCGGAACGCGCGGTACCTCCGCGACACGAAACCGCTCGTGCCGTCCAGGCGCGGGTGTCCGTCCTCGAGAAGCAGGAACTGGCGCAGCGCGTGGGTCTCGGTCTCGGCGTCACCGCGCGGCGTGGGGATTTCCAGGATTGGCTCGGATCCGCGTCGTTCCGCCAGCCATGCGTTCACGGCCGGAATCGTCTCGCGCGTGGGAAGCTCGACCACGGAGAGAGGGTGCGGCCACGCGAACGCGATCGATACCGTGAAGAGCCCCGTGACGAGGGCGGGCCACGCCGTCCGCCCGCGCATCCGCTCCCCGAGGCGGTCGAAGCCGAAGGCCGAGAGCACCGTGAGACCGAGAAGGACCAGGGACGCAAAGCGGGCGGGCGCACGCAGGGCCGCGGAGCCCGGCACGAGGTAGTACAGAGCCGCGTAGGGAAGCGGGATCCAGATCCGCGCGCCCGCCACGTGGAGGATGGGCCCAAGGGAGAGGACGAATGCGGCGCCGGTGAGGACGAGAAAGAATCCTGGAATCCAGGACCGCTCGCGAGCGCCTCGTCCTCGCAGGGCGACGAGGCCTAGAAGAACGGTCGCGAGCCCTGGCCAGTAGGATTGGCCCCCGGTCGGGAGCGCGAGGGCCGTCGCGAGGACGGAACTCGGGTTCACCTTGAGGTAGTCGACCACGTCGGCGGAATAGAGCGCGGACTCCCCCAGCGTGCGCCGGAACTCCGGCAAGAGCCGGTGCTCTTGGAAGTAAGGCAGGGCGACGGGCAGGACGAGGAGCAGAGCCACCGCCGCGATCGCCGCCCACCGCCACCGGAACATCGGCTCGACCGCAACCGACCGCCTCCCGAAGGCGTAAAGAAGCATGAGTCCCAACGCGATCCCTAGGAAGTAGGCGTAATACCAGCCGAAGTAGACCTGGGCGACGAGGGTCCCCATGAGCCCCGCGAAGTCTCGCACGCGGCGCCGCCGCAGAAACTTCAGCCCGAACAGAATCCCCAGGGGCATGAATTCCGTCTGGAGCTGGTTCAGCAGATCCAGATTCGCGAATCGGTACGGGCCGAAGGCATAGAGGAACCCCGCCAGATAGGATCCCGCGCGGGACGCGCCGCAAAGCCGCGCCAGGCGGTAGACGGCCCACCCCGAGACCGCGAACGAGAACAGGACCAGAAAGTTGTACGCGGCCGCTGTGGAGTGCCACGCGGCCAGGATCGGGGCGGCGAGGAGCGTCTCCCCCAGGAGATGATCCATGTACGTGAGCGTGTTCGGCTCCGGATAGAACATCGGGGCGTGGAACACCTGGAGCGGGCCGGTGAGGAGGGCATGCCAGTCCCACCCCAGAAGGAACGCCTGCATGGTGGGGTCGAACGCGACCCGGCTGGATGGGATCGCGTTGGCGAACGTTCCCGCGACGGGCCACGTGAAGAGAACCGCCGCGAGCAGATAGCTCGGCAGAACCAGATTCGTGGACCGCAGAAGTGGCCTCCTGCTAGCCGGCGAGCTCCGCGGCAGCCGCTGGGCTTGGATACTCGGGATCCCTCGCGACTGCCGGCACATTCACGACGCCTCGCCGGCGCTCCGCGAGGATGTACGCCCAACGCCGCGCCGAATCCACGAGGACCATCGCCACCAGGAGAATGAGGATCACGCTCAGCGCGCCGTCGATGTAGGCAATCGTGGCACCCTTGTCGGCCACGTAGGCGGGCGAGAGGTAGCGGAGCGTGTTCAGAACCCCGGCGGTCATGGTGCTCACCGTGAGAAACGCGAGCGGCACGAAGGTCACGAGGGCGTAGGGCGCGGCACGCTGGCGCAGGATGAACGAGGTCCCCACCGCCAGTGCGATCACCGCCAGCAGCTGGTTCGAGACCCCGAACAGGGGCCAGATGGTCTCGACGGTGCCCGTCACGGCGAGGTACCCCCACGCGACGCACACGACCGCGCCCACCGCGGAGACACTGAGCCAGTTCGTGGTGGAGCCGAGCGGCGCCCAGACGTTCCGCGCCACGTCCTGGAAGAGGTAGCGCGCCACGCGCGTCCCCGTGTCCAGCGCCGTGAGGATGAACACCGCCTCGAACATGATCGCGAAGTGGTACCAGTACGCCATCAGGCGACCCATCCCCGGAATCTGGCGCAGGATGTTCGCCATCCCCACCGCGAGCGATACCGCGCCGCCTGTTCGTCCCTGCAGGGTCTGCTCGCCCACCAGCCGCGTCAACTCGTGTAGCTGCGCGGGGTGGATTCCCAGAGCCGCCACCACCTTCGGCACGCCGTTGATGAGAAAGTAGTCGGCGGGCCGGAGCGTGGTCGCGGCCACCAGCGCCATGATCGCGACGACGCCCTCCATGAGCATGGCCCCGGCGGCGATGAACTTGATGCTCCCCTCGTTGGGCACCATCCGAGGCGTCGTCCCCGAGCCGATGAGCGCGTGGAATCCGCTGATCGCCCCGCACGCGATCACGATGAAGCAGAACGGAAAGACCTTCATGCCCGGGAGCACGGGTCCCGTGCCGTTCACGAAGGGCGTGACCGCCGGCATGAGGAGCTTGGGATGCACCACCGCGACCCCGGCCACCAGGAGCACGATCGTCCCGATCTTCATGTACGTCGAAAGGTAATCGCGCGGACAGAGGAGGAGCCAGACCGGGAGCGTGGCCGCGATGAAGCCGTACACCGGGAGCATCAGGCCCAGGGTCCGGGGGGAAAACGTGAACCACGAGGCGTAGTGCGATTGGAGGAGCCAGGGGCCCGCGAGGACGGCCGCGAGGATCAGCGCCACCCCGATCAGGCTTCCCTCCACGACCCGGCCGGGGCGGATCCGGTACATGTAGAGCCCGAAGAGGAGCGCCGCGGGAATCGTCATCGCCACGGTGAAGGTGCCCCACGGGGAGTTCGCGAGCGCGTTCACCACCACGATGGCCAGCCCGGCGAGGAGGAGGATGGTGATGAAGAGGATCGCCGCCGTCGCCGAACGGTGCGCGAGCGGGCCCACCTCGCGCCGTGCGATCTCCGACAGGGGTGCCGCTCCATGGCGGACCGACGCGAAGAGGATGATGAAGTCGTGGACCGCGCCGCCCAGCGCCGCGCCGAACAGGATCCAGAGCGCGCCCGGCAGGTAGCCGAACTGCGCGGCCAGAACCGGGCCGATCAGGGGCCCCGAGGCCGAGATGGCCGCGAAGTGGTGCCCGAACAGGACGAACTTGTTGGTCTTCACGAAATCGCGGCCGTCCGCCTGGGTCGTGGCGGGGGTCGGTCGCGAAGGATCCACGCGCGCCACCTTGCTGGCGACGAACGCGGCGTAGTAGCGATAGGCGAAGGAGTAGAGAACGATGGCCGCGAGCGGCAGGACGAGCGAGTTCAAGGCCGTCGTGGGCTCATCGGTCGGTGGCTATTTCCCCGCGGGGGCTCCCGTCGCGCCGGCCGGCGCCGAGGGGCTCTTGCCGGGCGCATCCGTCGGCTTGTCCTGGTGCAGCGCGACATGGAGGATCACGATGCCCCAGGCTTCGGAACGGTGGTAGACCGTGCCGGTCACGTCGACCTTCTTGTGGATGTAGGGAAGCACCGGCACGTTGGGGTTCTTGCCCGGCAGCTCGCCCGCGATGAAATAGATCCGGTCCTCGTCGCGGGAATAGATCGCGAGCGTCTGTCCGGATCGGGCGCAGTCATAGGCGCACTTGTAGTGCCCCACGCCGATCGACTTCGGCCCGGCCTCCAGGAAGCACGCGGGATCCATCACCTCGCCCACGATCGTCGTGTACTTCCCTTCCGCGCCCGGGCCCTTTCCCATGGCCGAATGGTCGTGCTGCATGGTCACGGGGGCCGCCTCGGCCGACCTGCTCTTGGCCTTCACGGGCGGGCTCGGGGGTGCTGTCTCCTTGGCCTGGGGGGCGTTGCCCTGCTGACGTGCGGCGGCCGAGACCGCCAGGAGAAGCGCCACGGCGGTGGCCGAGAGCGCGAGCGCGCGAAGCGATTTCAACCGCATGATTCCTCCGAACATCCGAGTCAACGAAGCGAGTGCTGAAACGGCCTACTGCGCCGCGGGCATCGCGCTGTACGGCTCGACCGAGGTGATCTTGATCCCGGTCGCGCCCCCGCGCGAATACACACGGCCCTTCGCCGTCACGATCTGGCCGACGTAGTCGATGAGCCCCTTGTTGGGATCCTCGCCGGGCTTGTCGGTCGCGAGGATGTAGAGCTTCTGGGTCTTGTTCTCGAGGATGCCCAGGACCTGGCCCGCCTTCGCGCACGCGATCGCGCACTCCTTGTGCGACGCGCCTTTCGAACCGTTCACGATCCAGCAGCCCGGATCCACGACCTCGCCGACGATCGTTCGCGCGCCGACCACACCGCCGGGGGCTTCGGACTTCTTCTCGCCCGTCGCCTTCTTCTCGCCCGTCGCGGCCTTGGCGGTGGCGGGCTTCGCGGTCGTGGCGGTCGCGGGCTTCGGAGACACCGCGACCGGCTTGATGGTCGTCGTCGTCACGGATCCCTTCTTGGGGGCCGGCTTGGCCGGAGTCACCTGCACGGTGCCGGACTGAGCGAACGCGGCCGCGGCGATCGACAGCGAAAACGCGGCGAGCACCAGGGCGACAAGGGCCTTGCGGGTCTTCATCCGAAATCCTCCATCCAAGGTCAGAAAAGCCGGCGGGAAGCGGAAAGCGCTTGTCGGGAGCCTAGCAGAGGGCTCCCCGCCCCACAACCCGCTACAGCCCCCGCCGCTCGATCTCGGCATACCCTCGGGCGAGAACCTGTTCCGCCGGCTTGCGTTCGGGGGAGTACTCCGGGTCCTGGGGGCCGCCGGCGTTGGCGTAATCGGGGTGCCATTTCCAGATGAATACCCCGTTCACCGACGGGTGATCCGGAAGGGCGCGAAACAGGGACTCGTAGCAGCGGGCCTGCGTCTCCTGCGAGAACGTGCCCGGGAGGTCCCATTCCCAGGGACTGTTCG
>DASQBE010000021.1:0-5276 GCA_035635355.1 Binatia bacterium
CGTCTCGCCCGCCCCGGTGGGGAGGAGGAGAACGCGGGTCGGCGTGCCCTCCACGGCCGTGAGCGCCCACCGCCCGTCGGGCGAAAGCCGCCGATTCACGCCTTCGCCCAGCTTGATCGCGGGCGAGCCGTCCGCGTCCCGGATGTACACGGAGTGGAACTCGCCCCCGCCGACACCGGTTTCGTCGAAGAGGATGGTCCGCCCGTCCCTGGAAATGTCTCGCGCCAAAGACCAGTCCAGCCAGGTGAGATCCCGGGCGCGCCCTTCGGCGGTGTCGAGGAGCTGCATCCGCATGCGGTTGTTCCCGTGCACCACCAGGACCTTCCCCTGCCGCGAGATGTCCACGAGATTCAAGTGCCCGGCCGTCTGGAACACGGGCCGCAGGGCGCCATCCAGCGTGACCGCGTAGAGCGTGCGACTGGACTCCGCCCGAAAGGCCGTGAACCAGACCTCGCGCCCGTCGGGGGACCAGGCCAGGCCCTGCGCGCTGTTCCATCCGGTCGAGAGGACCTCGAGATTCCCTTCCATGTCGACCACCGCCACGTTCCCCATGTCGTTGCCGCGATAGGTGTGATCCAGGAACGCGATTCTGGTCCCGTCCGGCGAGACGCGGAGGCTGCTCTGCCAGCCCGGGGTCTGATGCAGCACCTTGCCGATGGGGCACTCGAGGCGGGTCATGCCGCCGGACTCGCGGATGATCGCGAACTGCCGGCCCGGGCCCCAGTCGGCCTCATGAACGCCCTCTTGAACGGCCCGCGGCGCGCCTCCGCCGAGCGGCATGCGCGCGAGCATCCCCGAGCGGATGAAGCCGCCCTTGTTGTGGCGCTTGAGCGAGACCGCCATCTCGCCCGTGGAGGCGATGGCCAAGATCTCGGCGTCGGGATAGCCGAGCGCGCGCGATTCCGGGTTCCCCGCGTGCGCCCAGAAGAGCTCCACTGGGCGCCCTTCCCACGCCGCGCCGTAGTAGACCGATTGCCCGTCGGGCGCGAATCGGGCGTCGTAGATGATCCCTTCGCGGTAGGTGAGGCGGTGCAGGGTCGCGGCCCTGGAAACGGATGCCTTGGGCGCGCTCCCTCCGGCCGGGACTCCGCGCGCGCCCGTGCGCTCGGTCACGAGCGTGAGCGCGAAGGACATTTCGCGCGCCGACTCGAACCGATCCTCGGCGCGCTTCTCGATCGCGCGCCGGACGATCCTGCCCACGCCGGGAATCGCGTCCTCCACCGCGGCCGCGAGATCCGCAGGCTCGGAGTGGAGGATCGAGGTCATGCGGTCCATCGGCGTCTCGCCGTCGAAGGCGCGCGAGCCGGTGAGCATCTCGTAGAGGATGCACCCCAGCGAGAAGATGTCGGCGCGATGATCGGTGGGCTGCTCGCGGATCTGCTCGGGGGCCATGTAGCTCGCGGTGCCCATGATCGTCCCGGTCATGGTGAGGCTGGCCTGGATGGAGCCGGTCTTGTCATGCGCGGCGCCGCCGGCTCCGGTGGGGCGGAGGAGCTTCGCGAGCCCGAAGTCCAGGATCTTGAGATGGCCGCCCGCGGTGATGAAGAGGTTCTCGGGCTTGAGGTCGCGGTGCGCGATGCCCTTCGCGTGCGCCGCGGTCAGCCCCGCCGCGATCTGGATCGCGTACTCCACCGCCTTGCGCGGCGGGATGGGGCCGTTCGCCACCACCGCGCGGAGATTCTGGCCCTCGAGCAGCTCCGTGACGATGTAGGGGACGCCGCCGTTCCCCTCGGCCGTTCCCAGATCATGGATCGCCACGATGTTCGGATGATTGAGCTGTCCGGTGGCCCGCGCTTCCTGCTCGAAGCGGCGGAGCCGGTCCGGGTCCCCGGAGAAGGCATCGGGCAGGACCTTCACGGCCACGTCGCGATGGAGGCGCGAGTCGCGGGCGCGGTACACCTCGCCCATGCCTCCCGTTCCGATCAGCGTCTGGACTTCGTAGTGTCCCAACCGGGTGCCGGGGGCGATCTTGGTGCGCATGGCGGGAGTATACTCGACTTATGACAGGCTCACGGCTCGGGCCATTTGGAATCGCGGTGGCGGTGTTCGTTCTCGTCGCCATCGGGTTATCGCTGATCTACTGCGCGTTCCCCTGGGGGATGACGCATCACCTGGGCCAGATCAAATGATCCAGCGATAGGACGTCCTCGGCGCGCGGCATCACGAACAGGAAGAGCAGCAGGGCCAGCCGCGGGATGACGTGGGTGTGGAACTCGTAGAGGAAATCTTTCAGCAAGTGCCCGTAGGTCACGATCACGAGGATCGCGCCCAGGGCGAGGAGCGCCGGCCGCACCAGGAGCCCCCCGAACAAGAGCCATCCCGCCGCGAACTCCACGTAGGGGATCGCGAGGCCCAGGGACCACAGGAGCCACGCCGGGATCCAGGTTCCGGCGTACGGGTCCACGAAGTACCGATGCGCGTGCGCCGGCGCGCCCATCTGGAAGAGCTTCCCCCATCCCGCCATTCCGAAGATGAGTCCCAGAACGAGCCGGGCGAAGAGAATCGCCCAGGCGCGGTCCGTCACCGGCCCAATGTTCATTTCACCTCCGGGCGGTAGGGTCAGAACGCGAACAGGACGCTCGCGATCGCGGTTCGTTGATCTTTCTTCGGCGTGCCGTGTCCATCGAAGACCGTCTGGTCCGAGTGGTCGAGCCGCAGGTCGCCGCGGACCACGAACCCATGCGACGGGCGGAGCTCCGGGGTGACCGTGATCTCGCTGAGGCGCTGCTCCAGGCCCGTCCGCGCGCCGTCCCAGTCGCCGAACCGCTCGCCCCGTCCTATGAGGGAGAACTTCTCGGTGAGGCGGAAGCGAACATACGCGGCCGCGCCGTCCCAGCGCGCCTCCCGACCCGGGCCTGCTCCATTTCGCTCCCTGCCGTGATCCAGGTTCAGGCCAAGCGCGACCCGGCCTGCGGGCTTCCACATGGCCACCAGGTCGAGCAGAGTTCGTGGGTCACGGCTGTTGTCGCCGCGCTCGGCGCCGTACATCCCGTTGAGGATCACGGTCCACGCCGCGGCGGGGGTGAGGCTCAGCTGCGCCCCGACCGACTTCTGCTGATTCCGGTCCGTCGCATCATCCCAGCCGTTGACGACCATCACCGTGGCGGAAACGTGGCCGCAGAATGGATACGAGGCCCGAACGCCGGTGTGCGTGAACGGGATCGCATAGCCGAACAAGAGCGATCGCGTCACGTTGTCGTTCCAGCCGTCGTAGCCCTCGATCACCTCGTACCCGAAGTGGGTGACGAATTTCCCGAAGTCCAGCCTGAGGCCCCGGCCCGCGTTCGCGAGATAGCCCACGTACGCCTGCTGGAGATCGACGTCCTGGCCGTTGCCGAACGCGTCCCGGAAGAGCCCCGCCGCGGCCGTGACCCGTGGGATCGATCCGCCCGCGGCGATGTCCACGCGAAAGCCCGCATCGCCCGCGTGCGGGGTCGGCTTCTGCAGCACCAGCTCGGCGACGTCGATCTTGAAGGACTTGTCGTCGAAATCGAAAACGCGGTAGCCGTTCACGGGGAAGAGCGGACGGTTGAAGTTGTAGGAGTAGCTGGAGGAGACGAAGCCGTTGACCGAGATCACCTCGTACCACGGCTTGGCCGCCGTGGAGTCCTGCGCCGAGGCTCGCGGTGGCGAGGCCAGGCCCGCGAGGCATGCGAGCACCACGAGCGGCCGCACGCTACAGCGCCTCCAGATACGCTTTTTCCCCGTGCAGGGACTCGTCGAGACCCGTCTCCTCTTCCTCGGCGCTCACCCGGACCGGCGTGACCTTGTTGATCAGCCAGAGCATGGCGTACGTGAACACGAACGCCCATGCCGAGGAGACCACGACCGCCGCGCACTGCTTCCAGAAGAACGAGGGGTTGCCCGAGAGGAGGCCGTTCGTGCTCAACGGGTTGAAGTCGGTGGTCGCGGACATGCCGAGGAGGATGATCCCCAGCGCGCCGCCCACGCCGTGCACCCCCCAGACATCCAGCGCGTCATCTAGGCCCGCGCGATTCTTCCACGCCACGGCGAAGTAGCAGACCACGCCGGAAATGATGCCGATCGCCACGGCGGAGGTGGGTGAGACGTAGCCCGCCGCGGGCGTCACGGTGGCGAGGCCCGCCACCGCCCCCGTCAGGAGGCCGATGAACTTGGGCTTGCGGGACTGCATCCAGTCCACCGCGAGCCACGCGATGGCCGCGAAGGACGCGGCGAGATCCGTGTTCAGGAACGCCACCGCGGTGGTCCCGTCCACCTGGAACTCGCTGCCGGCGTTGAAGCCGTACCATCCGAACCAGAGAAGTCCGGTTCCCAGCGCCACGAGCGGGATGCTGTGCGGGCCCGAGTCCATCTTGCGCCGCCGGCCCACGTAGATCACCGACGCCAGCGCCGCCATCCCCGCGATGTTGTGCACCACGATCCCGCCGGCGAAATCCAGGACGCCCCACTTCTGGAGGATTCCGCCGCCCCAGATCATGTGCACGAACGGGAAGTACACGAAGAGGAGCCAGGCCGTCAGGAACAGCATGTAGGCCTTGAACGTGACGCGGTTCGCGAAGGCTCCGGTGATGAGCGCGGGCGTGATGATGGCGAACATCATCTGGTAGCCGCAGAACACGAACATGGGGATGGTATCGTTCGGCGAGGGCGTGTTCAGGTTGATGTTGCGGAGGAAGGCCATGTGCATGTCGCCGATGATTCCGCCCTGGCCGCCGCTGAAGCAGAGCGAGAACCCGCAGGTCCACCAGAGCACCGTGGTCCAGCCCAGGGACACGAAGCTCTGCATCATGATCGCGAGGACGTTCTTCCGGCCCACCAGCCCGCCGTAGAAGAACGCCAGGCCGGGCGTCATGAGCATGACCAGGCTGCTGCAGAGCAGCATGAACCCGGTGTTGCCGGTGTCGAGGTGCAGCATGAGAGACCCTCCTGCTCCGAGAGAGAGCGGCCCGTGGGGGACCGCGCATGACGGTGCGGCGGGCCACGCTACGCGCAGGGAGGGGCGTTGTCAAATGGGCTCGCCCCGCGCTCGCGGATTCAAATACTCTGTCACCAAACCCACCCGCCGCGACATGACCCTGTGAAGCGGACGGGCGGCCCCGGAAACTCCGGCGCCGCGACGCCGCGCTGCAGGCAGGGGGTACCCGATGTCTCCCAGAGTCTTCGAGGCGCAGCCGTCCGCTCAGAGGGCCGCGACCCTGAAAGCCGTGGACGGGCGCACCTATCCGCTCCGCGCGGCCCAGATTCGCGCTCGCGCCGAGGGCGGCCTCGCCGCCACGACCCTGATCCAGGAATAC
>DASQBE010000022.1:0-17502 GCA_035635355.1 Binatia bacterium
CCCGCGATCGTGGTGGGCTCGGACAGCGTGAGGGTGGCCCCTCCGGGCAGATTCACGTCGGTCGGGAACGCGCTCCCATGGAAGAGCGCGCCGTCATTGTTGGGATCGGGATCGAGGCGGCCGTCGGTCACCACCAGCGACTCGGCGGTTCCCAGCAGGCTGTGGACCTGGAAGGAAACCGATCCGACGGTGTTCGCGGGTGCCGACCAGGTCGAGGGGCTGGGCCACACCTCAGGCCTGCCGCCGCTCGCGGAGAAGAACGCGGTGGAGGCCTTCATGACGTGTCCCCC
This sequence comes from Binatia bacterium, assembly GCA_035635355.1. Taxonomy (GTDB): domain Bacteria; phylum Eisenbacteria; class RBG-16-71-46; order SZUA-252; family SZUA-252; genus WS-7. Next base: position 291 of record DASQBE010000022.1, read on the forward strand.
GCCGATCTGGTTCGTGATTTCCAGGGAGAGCGACGCGGCGCCGATCGCGGCCGGAGGGACCGTGATGGAGATGGTCACGCGCCGCACGCTGTCCGCCGGCACCGAGATCGAGCCACCGGAGGGCGTGACGCCGAGCGTGAAGGCGCCTCCCACCGATGCCACCCAGTTCAGGCTCGCGGGGACGCCGTTGGCGCGGACGGTCAGCTCGATCGAGTGCGTCGATCCGGGCCCGAACGTGGCGCTGGGGAGGAGGGCCGTGACCGAGGGAGGCGGAATCCATCCGGTCGCGGCCCGGGCGGGAATGCCCCACGCGGTGCCGGCCAGGAGAAGCAGGGCGAGCTGCAGTGCAAGATGTCTCGGTCGTGCTCCCATGTTCCTCGGAGGAAACGAAGCGGGGGCCGGTCGCATTTCCCCGGCCCCCGACATCGCTTGAATTCGAATCCAGGCCGACTACTTGAGAATCGTGATGCCCACCTTCTCGGAGAAGGTTCCGGCATTGATCCGGGCGTAATAGTGCCCCGACGCAACGCCCCGTCCCGAGTCATCCGTGCCGTTCCACACCGCGACGTGCGGGCCGGCCACCTGCTGCTCGTCCACGAGCTTCCGGACCAGACGTCCGTTCACGTCGTAGATGCTGAGCTTCACGCCGTAGCTGGACCCGCCGCTCGACGGCAGCGCGTACACCAGCTTGGCCTGCGGGTTCGCCGGGTTCGGTCCGGAGTTCTTGAACGCGAATCCGTCCCCACCGACGATGGTCCCGATCCGGCCGGCCAGCGAAGCGGAGGCCGGGATGATGCTCGCGTTCAGGTTGTAGCCCCGCGGCACCCGAACTTGAGGCACTCCGCCGGGATTGAGCAGCGATCCCGAGAAGTCGGTGACCAGGATGAAGAACTTCCGCGCGGCGTGGCTGTGCGAATTGCCGCCGGAAGGTGGAACCGTGAACGAAATCTTCGGATTCAGGTTGCCGTTCGAATCGTCGTCGAACGCCAGAACATCGCCGTTCGAGTCGAGGAGGAACATGACCAGATCCGTGTTGTTGTTTCCGTCCTGTCCGGTCGCCACGGCGTTGGCCTGGATGACGTCGCCGGGGCTCGCGTTGACGAGGTAGTTGTCCTGGTCGCCCGCGGGCGAATAGGTCTCGGGACGGTTCACCGCCGGGAGCGGAAGCGTCTTCGCCTCGGTGGCGTTCGCCTTGCCATTCGGCTCGTCCGCGTCCTCGTTGAAACCGGTCAACGTGGTGTTGGAGGTCAGGCTCTTGTGCCCGGCCTTGTCCACCGCCTGCGCGAACCAGAACTGAGCGCCTGCGGGGAAGGCCGGTACGGTGTCGGTCCGCACGGAGAACCTGCCCGAGCCCGCGCCGGCGCTCGCGAACGTCGAGAGCACTCCCGTGGGCAGCCGATACACGAGATTCGAGTGATCGAGGGAATTCCCCGCCATCGGGAACCCATCCAGCCTTGTATTCGGCGGGTTGGAGAACGTGAAGTCGAGCTTCGTCGAGGACCGGTTGGCCCCCAGGTTCGCGATCGGAACGATCGGAGTCTGATCGGCGGAGGGAAGCACGCAGGTCATGCTGACCGCGATGTTCCGATCGATCAGGGTGCCGCCCGTGCCCGCCGTGCTGATGCTGTAGTCGTTCGCGAAGAGTCCTTGCTCCAGCTGCGTGAAGTCCATGCGGAGGAAGGGGAAATTCGCCGGGAATCCCGGCAGGGCGGTCTGCGACGGGAACTGAATCGCCCAGAAGAGGACCTTGTCGGGGTCGTTGATCGTGAGGTTGACCGGGATCTCGTTGTTCCCGTTCGGGCTGCCGACGAAGGGTGCGATCGAGAAGAGAGGCGCCCCGAGGTTCGGGAGTCCCGTTGCCGTGTTCAGCTCGCACAGCGATACGCTCGGGAACGTCGCCGGAAGCGGCGGTAGCCCGATCTGCGCGTTGAACGTGAACGAGGGGAACGTGACCTTGCTGATGGTGTACGGAGGCGCGAACGGCGGATCGAACCGGTGCGCTAGGTAACCCGTGTTCCGGAAGGTCACGAAGTTCTCGAACTGGCCGTACTGCGCGATGGCGACCTGGCCCGGGAACGTGTTGGTGATGAAATTGATGCCGCCCGAGTTCGCTCCGGCCGACACGGTCACAGGGGAGAAGTCGTTCGCGTGATCCGTGAATCCGTTGCCGCCTTCCCCGGCGCCGTTCCAGAACTCCGGCTCGAAATTGATATCGATCCCGTTGAACACCCCGCCGATGTTGGCGTCGGAGGCGATGGTGTGAACGCCGTCGAGCGGAATGATCGCGATCGCGTAATCGCCGGGCGGAACGCCGTGAATCGTGAAGTCCCCTTGCCCGTTGCGCAGCGTCAGCTCACCGGAAATGGCGCTGACCTCGTGCTCCGGGCTGGGGTCGGAAAGGTTGAAGGCCTCGACGTGTGCGCCGAAGATGGCCGAGCCGTTGAACCCGCTCACCACGGTGCCGGTGACGGTTCCCGTCGTGGCCGCGAAATCCACCGCGCCCGGAGAAAGGCCCCGAGCGGCGGACTCGGGATAGATCGTCGATTCGCCGGTGCGGTCATCCAGCTCCAACGAGCGCTGGCTGGTGTCACCGATGATGAACGGAATCATCGTGCAGTTGGCAACGCTCGTGTGATCCAGACCAAGGACGTGGCCGTACTCGTGCGTGACCACCGACTGCATGTCGACGCTGATCTGGCCCGGAGGCGCCGGCGTCAGATTGGGCGACGTCGTCGACCAGAAGAAGTCCCTGTCGTTCGCGACCATATCGGCGTCAAGCGTATGGCCGTCGGTCGCGTCGACGAAGGACCGCACGAACTCGATGATGGACGTGCCGGGGGGGAAATTGACTCCGGCCGTGTCGAAGAAGATGCTGTTCTGACCGTCGAAAGCCAGCGCCGGCTGCAGCTGCCCAGCGCTGCCGGTGAACGGCACGGGGTTGAGGACCCCGTAGCTGGTATTCACGTCGTTCCAGGATTGTGCCGACGCCTGGATGACCGAGAGCGCGACCGCGGAAGGCTGGTCGCCATTCGTCGGATCGACGACGGTCACGATCGGGATTTCGGAATCCAGCCAGTGGGCCTGCACGACGCCCGTGCCCGCCGCGTTGAGGCGGGTGATTCGAATGAATGCCGAAGCCGGGCTGACATGGGCGAGCACGAACACAAAGGCGCCGAGCGCGGCCAGAGCGATGCGATTTCGATTCGATTTCATGATCGTTCCTCCTCCGCTACTCGGTTGGGGGGTTGGGGTCGACCTTGATCTTTCCATCCACGTTCAAGGTCGTCTTGAGCCCATCGATGAACGCGTTCAGCGGCATGTCGGGCGCGGTCGTCGGCTCCTCGTGCTTGCCGACTCTCGTGAGCAGGTCGGTGCCAGCCAGGTCATTGCGCACCATCTTCACGCCATTCTTGGCGGTGGAGACGGAGTACTTGCCTTGCTCGAGGCCCATGACCCACGGATATCCGGCAGCGTCCTTCTGGGTCAGGAACACCACGACCTCCTCGCCCTTCCGGAAGCTGGGCATACCGGGGACGACGGAAGCAATGTTGCCCACCGTGCCGCCGAGCTGACGGAGCGTGATCGTGGTCGCGCCCTTGTTGCCCTTCACGCCCTGGAGCACGCTCAGCGTGATGTAGGTGTAGATCTCCTTGTGGCCGGCGTCCCAGCTCGCGACCGCGTCATCGACGCGCGCCATCACGATGGAGTCCGATTTCTTGGTGAGTTCCTGGAGGGAGAGCTTCAGAACGCTTGTGGCGAAGGCCGCCTGGGCGCCGACGAGCGCCAGCGCCGCGACTGCGACTACGAGGAAAAGTTTAAATCGATTCATCGCCTGTTCTCCTGAGTGAGGATCTGCATCGGCTGTCGATGTGTTTCGCGATGCGTGAGATGAGGCGTGACCACGGAACGTGGAATGCGGTCTCTTCTCCGGCAATCACCTCCTCGGCGGGACCGAAAATAGTCCCAGGCTGTGCGAAACGTTGCAGGATGCGAAGCGAAGCGGAGGTTAGGCGGGATCGGAAGGAACTGCCTTCATGACTCGCGCGCTGTCTACCCCCGAAGTGGGCGGAATAATATCAAATGGCTTGAGTTAAGTCAACCCGGGGCGACGCGGTTTTCGTCAGCTCTGTGACATTTCGGACGAAAATGTCCCGATTCGACAGTCAAAGTGGCCACGAATGAAGACGGAGGAGCGTATTCTTTTCACCCTGGACCGCGAGGACGTCCAAACCCACGGACAGAGCATCCGGGGTGAGGTATCCCATTCCAATCCCTTGGTCCGTGCCGGGTTCCCACGCGGAGCTGGTGACTTTGCCTGCTTCGAGGCCCCCCGAGCGCAGCTCGGCTCCACGGGGTAGCGGCTCGCCGCTCCATGGAAAGCGGAAGCCGACCCGCTGGCGCCTCAGTTTCCCCCGATGCGCCGTTCTTGCCACCACTTCCTGTCCTACGTAGCACCCCTTGGTCATGGAGATGGCTTCCGGGAGCGAGAGCTCGGTCGCGATTCGGTCCTGATCGAAGTCGATTCCCTGGAGCGGAAGGCCCGCGGCGATCCGCCAGGCCTCGAACGCGCGCGGATCCACGGCCGCTGGAAGCGTGGAGGGTGAGGCGTCGGGCGGGATCAGAACGAAGGAGAGAGGCTCGGCGTGGATGGCCGTGGTGCCCGGCGCCCTCGAGGCGATGGCCTGCGCGAGCGGATCCCGCTCGGGTCCCGCCACGCCGAGGATCCAGGGAGCGCCACCGGCCCCGCGAAACTCCACATCCTCCATGATGCGAAGGCGCTCGAGGTGGGGCTTCAAGACCTCGAGCGCCCCCTCGTCCGCGAGGATCCATGCGGTGCGCGAATCGGGGGTGCCGAACGTCACCCACGCGTGCGCGACCGGGCGACCCTTCTCTGTGAGGAAGAGCGTGCGCGCGGCGGATCCCGCCGGAGGCGTCTTCTCGAAATCCTGCGTGGCGGTGCCCTGGAGGAATCCGCGCGTCTCCGGACCGCGGAGCTCCAGCACCATCCAGCGCGAGAGGTCCACGACCGCCGCGGCATCCCGGAGGGCCCGATATTCCTCCGCGAGCCGCTCGACCGAGGATGTGGTCGGACGCGTCATGCCCGGACGATAGCACCGGGAGGACACGCGGGGCGGGCGGAAAATAATGCTGGACGGCGCTCGCGTTATATCGTAGATTGCCGATATACGATTTGGTGGCGGGAAGGAGGTACTCGATGGCCGAACGCATTCGCTTGATGAAACGCCCCTCGAAGGCGCGCCGCGCGCCCGGGAAGGACGACGAGGCCCTGGCGGCCCTGGCGTGGGGAGTGGCCCATCCGGCGCGGGTTTCGATCCTCCGCCTTCTTCTCGAGCGCGGCACCTGCGTCTGCGGCGCGATCGTGGATTCGATGCCGCTCGCGCAGGCGACGGTCTCCCAGCACCTGAAGGTGCTCAAGGAGACGGGGTGGATCGAGGGGGAGATCGACGGACCGCGCGTCTGCTACTGCCCCGCCGCGGGCGCGATGACGCGGTTCCGACAACTCTTGCAAAGCCTGGATTCAGGCGGAAGGAGATGAGCCATGGAAGAGAGGATCGATATCCGGACGGCGGTGCGCGATCGCTACGGGGCGATCGCCGAAGGAAAAGGCTGCGGGTGCGGCACGAGCGGCAGCGGGGCCGGCGCCACGTGCTGCGCGGGCGAGCTGGGGTATAGCGAGGCGGAAACCGCCTCGATCCCCGAGGGAGCGAATCTCGGCCTGGGCTGCGGCGCGCCGGTCGCGCTGGCGGCCCCGAAGCGCGGTGAAACGGTGCTCGACCTTGGGTCCGGCGCGGGCGTGGACGTCTTTCTCGCCGCGAGGGAGGTCGGGCCCGAGGGGCGCGTGATCGGCGTGGACATGACGCCGGCGATGATCGACCGCGCGCGCGCCCACGCGGCCAAGAAGAGCTTCGCCAACGTGGAATTCCGGCTGGGCGAGATCGAGCATCTCCCGCTCCCCGACGCGTCGGTCGATGTCATCGTGTCGAACTGCGTCGTGAATCTCTCGCCCGAGAAGGCACAGGTGTTCCGCGAGGCCTTCCGCGTGCTGAAGCCGGGCGGGCGCATGCTCCTGAGCGACCTCGTGCTCGAACGGCCTCTTCCCGCCGAGACCCGCGACTCGATCGAGGCCTATGTGGGCTGCATCGGGGGCGCGTCCCTTCGCGGGGAATACTTGGAGCTCATCCGCGGGGCCGGATTCCTGGGGGTCGAGGTCGTTCGCGAGGGACGCTACGGAGCCGAGCCGGTCACGTCGGTCCAGGTGCGCGCGACGAAACCCTGAGGCCTACTCTCGGATCGTGGCCTCGCCCGCCGCGTCGTAGCTCAGCACGGTATGGATGGGGAGGGTCGAGCCCAGCTTGGCCCTCCCGCCGAGGAACGCGATCTCCAGGATGAACGCGAGGCCCACCGCCTTCAGCTGAAGCTCCTCGAGCAGTGCGAGCGCCGCGGCCGCGGTTCCCCCGGTCGCGAGCACGTCGTCGGCGATCAGGACCCGCGTGCCGGGTTGCAGGAGATCCCGGTGCGTCTCGATCGAGGCTCTCCCGTATTCCAGAGTGAACTCCTCCCGCGCGGCGGAGCCGGGAAGCTTCCCCGGCTTTCGCGCCAGCATGACCCCCGAGCGCCACCGAGCCGCCAGGCCGGCCGCCACCAGGAACCCCCTCGCCTCGATCCCGAGCACCACCTGCGGCGGAGCCGCGTCGAAGGGGCGCGCCAGCGCCTCGAGCGCGCGCGCCCAGGCGGGACCGTCGGCCCAGAGCGGCGTCAGGTCGCGGAAGAGAACGCCCGGCTGCGGGAAATCCGGAACGGCGCGGACGAACGCCGTGAGGGGCGCGGGCGTGGGAGGCTACCCTCCGAGGGAGCCGATCATCACGATCGGTCCGGTGGGCTCGTTCGTGGCCTGCGGGGCGGCTCCGCCCTCCGCCTCGAGCGAGATCGCGAAAGCCGTCAGGTCGTTGGGGTCGCCCACATCCTCGACCCGCATCACCGCGCGCCCCTCGGCATCGGCGCGGACGCGCCCCATCGCGGCGGGGGTGCTTCCGTGGAACGCCCACACTTCGTACGCGTGCCCGTCGGGCGCCTTGAAGTTGTCGAAGACCAGGACCGCGCGCCGCGTTCCCGGATCCATCACCGCCCTCGCGCGAAGCCCGGGATCGGCATCGGGGGTCGGGGTGAAGGACGCGGTGCGCATGGATGTGGAGGAGAGAATCGTGGACCAGCGCCGTTCCGTCGCGAGATCGCGCGAGAGGCTGGTGACGCGCTCGCTCGAGCGCGCGAGGTCTCGTTTCGTGCTCTCGGCTCTGGCGTGCAAGATCCAGAGAACGACGAGGAGACACGCCGCCAGGGCCCAGCCCATGCCGAGCAACACCGGGGAAATCGTTCGCGGCCGTAACGCCATGGCCGCGAAGATAGCCAGAACCGGGCTCGGTCACAACCTGCTTCGCGCGGCGTACTTCCCTGGGTGTATAGTACTGGCGTAATCGTTCAGCACAGGGGCAGCAACCACCATCACGGAAGGAGCTGTTTCATGAAGAGAATTCTGGGAGCGTGTCTCATTGTGGCGTCGGCGCTCTTGCTGTTCGGCGCTCTGGCCTTCGCCGCCACGCCGATGGCGCATCACGCCGCGGCGGCCGCGGCCGCCAAGACGGTCTCCGGCGAGATCGTCGATCTGAGCTGCTATCTAGGTCATGGCGCCAAGGGCGCGGCCCACAAGGAATGCGCCGCGACGTGCATCGCGAACGGCGGCCCCATGGGCCTGCTGACCGACAAGGGCGTGCTCTACGTTCTCACCATGAATCACGAGAACCCGGACGCCTTCAACGCGGCCAAGAAGCATGCCGGCGATATGGTCAAGGTCACCGGGGCGATCGCGATGAAGAGCGCGACCCGCGCGCTGGAAGTGAACGCGGTCGAAGCGATCTAAGGCCATTCCGCACCGAATGATCTCGAATCGGCGCGTGGGATGCGACAAACGCTCCCACGCGCTTTTCCTTTCATGAGACGCCTCCTTCTCGTCCTCCTGATGTTCGCCGCGGCGGGGCTCGCGCTCTGGACCGCCGTCTTCCGCCCGAATCTGACGCCGGTGGAGCGCGGCCGCCGGATCGCCGAGCGGACCGGCTGCTTCGGCTGCCACGGCCCCGAGGGAATCCAGGGAACCGCCAACCCGGGGCGCTCGGAGAACAACGTTCCTTCCTTCAAGTCGCTCATGATGTACGCCAAGAACGAGGAGGAGGTGCGGGAGTGGATCCGCGACGGCGTGACGGCGGCCCGCGCCAAGAGCGAGACCTGGCGCGCGAACCGCAAGGCCGGCGCGCTCCGCATGCCCGACTTCGGGGACCGCCTCAGCTCGCGTCAGATCGACGATCTCGTCGCGTTCGTCTTGGCGGTGTCGGGAGACGCGGCCCCCGAGGATTCCCTGGCGTTGGCGGGGCGGGAGCGCGTGACGGAGCTGGGGTGCACGGGATGCCACGGGGCCGGCGGCCGGTTCGCCCGCTCGAACCCCCATTCGCTCAAGGGGTACATTCCGCCCTGGGACGGCGCCGATTTCCCCGACCTCGTGAAAGACCGCTCGGAGTTCGAGGAGTGGGTGGAGAACGGCAACACGAAGCGCTTCAAGACGAACGCGATCGCGATGCACTTCATTCGGGGCGCGACGCTCCACATGCCGGCGTACGAGCGATTCCTCAAGCCGGGCGATCTGGACGCGCTGTGGGCGTACGTGCAGTGGCTTCGCGCTCCGGCGAGCGCTACGCCGTCCGCCGCCCCACAATCAGGATCTCCGTAAGGTAGAAGTAGAGCCTCCCGTCGCGCGTCTCCGGCCCCAGCGCTCTCGCCGGACCCGGCGGTGCTAATTCCAGCCTTCGCCGCAGCTCGGCCTTCACGGAATCGCTCACCGTCTGGAGCCCCGCCCACGCCTCGAAGTCGCGCGCCTTGCGGAAGATCTCGGTCGCCACCAGCGTGAACCCCGCGTCCGCGAAAAGCTGCAGCCACTCGGACGCGGGGAGCGCGCGGACGTGGCTCGGGTCGCGGAATTTCTCGAACGCGTTGATGTAATCGCCCGTGGGGGGATCCTCGGGGACGACGTTGTCCACCATCGCGGCGATGCCGCCAGGCTTCAGCACCCGCGCCATCTCGCGCACGAAGCGGGCGCAATCCGGAAAGTGGTGCGGCGCCACGCGGCAGGTGACGAGATCGAACCCCGAGGCCCCGTACGTCAGGGCGCAGGCGTCCGCCTCCTCGAACGAGACGTTGGTGAGGCCTTTCCCTCGAATGAAGCGCTCGGCCGCTTCGAGCATCGGCTGCGTGATGTCGGTCGCCACGACCTCCCGCACGCGCGGCGCGAACGCGAGCGCCGTGTGCCCGCCGCCCGTCGCGATGTCGAGGACACACCACTCAGGCCTCGGGTCCACCAGCTCCACCATCCTGTCCAGGCTCTCGCCCTTCGAGTGATCGTAGCTCGAGACATAGCGCTCGGCGTTGAGCCCGAATTGCCGCCGGACCAGATCGCGGAGGTCGGTCACGCGCGCGGCTATTTCTTCTTGGCGGCGCGGCGCGTGGAGCGGCGCTTCGCCACGGGCCGGTCGCGCTTGGCCTTCCGAGCGCGCTCCTTGCCGGCGGCCGGCTTGCCGCTCCCGAGAAGTCCGGTCAGCTCGCGCTTCCCCATCCCGCGGACGCGTCGCCAGGACTCGAGCGCCCCCCGCCGTGGCCGGGTCCTCCCCGACTCCCACCCGAAGATCGACTGCGCGGAAACGCCGACCAGCTTCGCGTACACGCGCCGGCTCATCTTGAGCTTCTTCCGGTGCTTCGTCACCCACGCGGGCGAGAACCGGATCTGAGACTCTTCGGTGGCCGGAGCCTCCGCCGCACGCTCGCGCCGGGCCCCTCGCTTGGATCGCCGCTCCAGCTCCGCGATCAACCGCCGCTGTTGCGCCACGCGCCGGCGCAGCTCGGCGACGAGTTTTCGGACCGGCATCACCGTCGCGCGCACTTCCTTCCGCGCCAGGCGGCGGATCTCTCCCTTCAACGCACCTGCAAAGTTGGGCACAGATTCCTCCGGTGTATGACAAGATGCGAACGCATCCCAGATTGTCCGAAATCGATTATACGCGAATTGGAGAGAGCTACTCTTTGTAGAACTTCCCGCCGCTCAGGGCCATCTGCTGCAGCTTGCCGGAGGGGCCCGAGGGCGCGCCCTCCTGCTGCCGGCGCGCCAGGCGCTCGACGATCGCGCCGATCCCCGCGGAGTCCGCATAGCGCAGAAGCCCGCCGCGGAACGGAGGGAATCCGGTCCCCAGCACCATGGCGAGATCCACGTCCTCCGGCCGCGTGACCACGCGCTCCTCGAGCGCCTGCGCGGCCTCGTTCACCATCGCGTCGATCAGGCGATCGACGATGGCGTGCGACGTGAGCGGGCCCTCGGCGGGATTGGAGGATTCGATCTCGCCGTTCACCCCCTGGCGCCGCCCGCCTTCATAATTGTAGAAACCCATCTCGGACTTCTTCCCCAGCTCGCCCGACGCGACCAGACGATCGATCAGCGTGACGGGGGGCATGCGGTCGCCGTAGGCGTCGCGCAGGACGTGCGCCACCTTGCGCGCCACGTCCAGGCCGATCTCGTCCAGGAGCTGAAGCGGTCCCATCGGCATCCCGAAATCACGGAGCGCGCGATCGATGGCGCGCACGGGCTGCCCGCGCTCCACCAAGGCGACCGCCTCGGCGAGATACGGCATCAGCACCCGGTTCACGAGGAAGCCCGGAGCGTCGGCGACCAGGACCGGCGTTTTCCCCAGGCGTCGTGTGAGCGCGATCACCGTCTCCACCGCGGCAGGATCGCTCACATCGGTTCGGATCACCTCGACCAGCGGCATCCGGGTCGCGGGATTGAAGAAATGCATCCCCACCACGCGCCCCGGGTTCTTGAGTCCCTTGCCCATGGCGCGGACCGAGAGGGACGACGTGTTGGTGGCGAAGACGCACGGGTCCGAGACGAAGGCCTCCAGCTCGCGGAACAGAGCTTGCTTCACGGGGAGATCCTCGACGACCGCTTCCAGCACGAGGTCCGCGATCTTCAACCCCGAGAGATCGAGCGCGGGCTCGATCCGTCCCAGCGCGCGATCCATCTCGGCGCGGGTGAGGCGCCCTCGCGAAACCTCGCGCTCGAAGAGCGAGCGCGCGTGGGAGAGCGAGCGCAGCAAGGGCTCGGGCTTCAAGTCGCGGAGCCGGGCGCGCATGTCGCGGCTCGAGAGGAGGTAGGCGATCTCGCCGCCCATCGTCCCCGCGCCCATGACCGCGACGTGCCGCACGGGGCGCGCGCGCGTGGTCTCGGGCCGGCGTTTCGCCTCCTCGCGGAGCTTGAAGATCTGACGCAGGCTCTTCGATTCGGGCGTGAAGAGGAGCTTGCACACCGCCTGGCGCTCGACCTCGAGCGCATCCTCGATGCGGGCGCCCCAGGTGGCGCGCAGCACCCGGATGATCTCGAGCGGCGCGGGATAGTGCCCGTGCGTCTCGCGCAGCACGCGCCCTCGCGCCTGCGACAGGATTCCGTTTCGGACCGGCGCGATCGTCTCGAGCACGCGGAGCCCCAGGGATGGAGTGCGCCGCTTCACCGCGTGCGGATCTTGCAGCAGCGCCTCCGTCCACTGGATGGCGCGCTCGGAGAAGCGCTCGTGCGGGAGGACCGCGTCGACCAGCCCCGCGCGGTATGCCCGGCGCGAATCGAGCGAGCGCCCGGTGAGGAGAAGATCCAGCGAGGGCATGAGGCCGAGCAGGCGCGGGAGCCGCGTGGTTCCCCCGAATCCCGGCAGAATCCCCAGCTGCACTTCCGGAAGCCCGATCGCCACCTTGCGCGCGTTGGAGGCGATCCGGTAGCGGAGCGCGAGCGAGAGCTCGGTCCCGCCGCCGAGGCAGGGTCCGTTGATCGCGGCGACGGTGGGATAGGGCAGCCGCGCGAACTCCTCGAACAGCTCCTGCGCGCCGCGGACCGTGGCCTCGGCCTGGGTCAAATCGGCGAGGCGGTCGAATTCGGTGATGTCGGCGCCCGCGATGAACTGCTCTTCCTTCCTGCTCAGGAGGATCAGCGCGCGCGGGAAGGTGGAATCGGTCCGCTGCTTCAGCGCGTCGAGCACGCGGCGGAGGGAGGCCAGCGATTCCGAGTCGAGGAGGTTGACCCTGCGCGCGGGATCGTCGAACCAGAGGAGCGCGATCCCCGAGGCATGGGCCTCGATGCGGAACGGACCGTGCTCGGAGCGGGCGGCCTCTTCGGCGCGCTCGTCGAAGGCCAAACTCACGCCGCGCGCTCCAGGACCAGGGCCGCGCCCTGGCCGCCGCCGACGCAGAGCGTCGCCAGCCCCAGTTGCACGTCGCGTTTTCGCATCTCGCGCAACAGCGTGAGCGTGAGCCGCGTGCCCGAGACCCCGACCGGGTGCCCCAGCGCGATCGCGCCGCCGTTCACGTTGAGGGTTGCGCGGTCGATCTCGCCGATCGGGCCCTCGAGGCCCAGCTTCTCGCGGCAGTACTTCGCGGAAGCCATCGCGATCTCGTTCGCGATCACCTGCGCGGCGAAGGCCTCGTTCAGCTCGATCAAGCCGATGTCGCGGAACGCGACGCCCGCGCGCTTCAGCGCGACCGGCGTCGCGTGCGTGGGACCGAGTCCCATGCGCGCGGGATCCAGCCCGACGAACGCGTAGCCCTTGATCCGCCCCGCGGAGCGGAGTCCCAGCGCGCGCGCCTTGTCGGCGGAGGCGACCAGGATCGCGGCGGCGCCGTCGGTGATGGGGCAGGAGTTCCCCACCGTCACGGTGCCGAACCGCCGGTCGAAGTAGGGACGCAGCTTCGCGAGCGCTTCGAGGGTCTGGCCCTTGCGCGGACCCACGTCCTCGAGCACCGCCTGCTTGTAGGGAGGCGCGAACACCGGGACGATCTCCTGCGCGAAGCGCCCGGACTCCATGGCCGCGACCGCGCGCCGGTGGCTGGCGAGCGCGAAATCATCCTGCGCCTCGCGCGAGATCCCGAACTCCTTCGCCAGCACCTCGGCGGTCTCACCCATGTTGAGGCCCGAGACCGGGTCGGTCAGCCCTTCCGCCAGCGCCACGCGCGGCGCGAAATCGTGCGGGCGCACCGAGGCGAGCGCGGAGAGCTTCGCGCCAGGCGATTTGGCGCGCATGAGGCGCTCGAACATGTGGGTCAATCCCTCGCTCATGAGGAGCGGGATCTGGCTCATCGACTCCGTGCCGCCCGCGATGATGAGCTCCGCCTGGCCCGCGGCGATCTTGGCGTGGGCCTGGGCGATGGATTCCATGCCCGAGGCGCAATTGCGCTGCACGGTGTACGCGGGCACGCCCTCGGGGACGCCGGCCATGAGGGCCACCACGCGGGCGATGTTGGTGGATTCGGAGGGCTGGGCCACGTTGCCCAGGATCACCTCGTCGATTTCCTTGGGGTCGACGCCGGTGCGGGCGAGAAGCTCGGAAACCGCGACGCGCCCCAGCTCCGAGGCGTGCACGCCGGCCAGCGCCGTGCCCGCCTTGGCGAATGGGGTCCGATAACCGTCTATGAGGACGACGTCGCGCATAGTCTCGTGAGGGGTTGGGGCGGAAGGCGAACGAGTCTAGTCACGCTTTCCGTACTGTGTCACAGTGCCGGGAGGAGGTCAACGCATGGACGTTCGCACCATTCCCGACCTGCTCCGCCATGCCCTTGAGACGCATCGGAAGGCCGATGCGTTTCTGGTAAAGCGCGACGGGCGCTGGAAACCGGTCTCGATCCAGGATTTTGCCGCGCGCGTCCGCGCGGTCGCGGCGGATCTGGTCGCGCGCGGGGTGAAGCATGGCGACCGCGTCGCGATCTTCTCCGAGAATCGGCTGGAATGGGCCATCGCGGACCAGGCGATTCTCTCGTTCGGGGGCGTGTGCGTCCCGATCTACGCGACACTGCCTCCGGACCACGTGGGGCCGCTGCTCAAGGATTCCGGCGCCGTGGGCGTGTTCGTCTCGAGCGCCGCGCAGGAAGAGAAGGTGCGGTCGGTGATCCGCGAGGCGCCCGCGATGCAGTGGATCCTGGTCTTCGACGACGGGCTGCCGGGGGATGGGGCGAGCGCGAGCGTCTCCGCCGCGGCCCCGGCACCACCGCCCCCTGGCCCCGACGACATCGCGACCATCATCTATACCTCGGGCACCACCGGCGCTCCCAAGGGCGTCATGCTCACGCACTGGAATCTCGTCTCGAACGCGGTCGCGTCCCTTGACGTGTTCGACATCGGCCCCACCGACGTGCACCTCTCGTTCCTGCCGCTGAATCACATCTTCGAGCGCACCGCCGGCTACAACATCATGCTCTACGCGGGCGCCACCATCGCCTACGCCGAATCGATCGAAAAGGCCGCGGCCAACCTCATGGAGGTGCGCCCCACGCTCCTGCTCGCGGTGCCGCGCTTCTACGAGAAGCTGATCGAGCGCATCTTCGAGGTCGCGAAATCGGCTGGGTTCCCGCGGGACGTGATGGCGTTGTGGGGGCGAGGAGTCGCACTGAAGTGGGCGGAGATCAAGCTGGAGGAGCGCCCCATGCCGCCCTGGCTCGCGCTCCAGCACGCCCTGGCCAACGTGCTCGTCTACCCCGTGCTGCGCCGCCGTCTCGGCGGCCGCATCCGCTTCTGCTTTTCCGGGGGGGCCCCGCTCCCGCGCGAGATCGGTCTCTTCTTCTACGGCGTGGGGATGCCAATCGTGGAGGGCTATGGGCTGAGCGAGACGTCGCCGATCATCACCATGAACACTCCGGCGCACTATAGACTGGGCACCGTCGGGCGCTCCATCCCCGGGCTTGGGGTCCGGATCGCCGAGGACGGGGAAATCCTGGTCGTGGGCCCCTCGGTGATGAAGGGCTACTGGAACCGGCCGGAGGAAACAGCGGCCGCGCTGGAGGGCGGCTGGTTCCACACGGGCGACATCGGCGAGATCGACGCGGACGGCTTCCTGCGCATCACGGACCGCAAGAAGGACCTGATCGTCACGAGCGGCGGGAAGAAGATCGCGCCTCAGCCGATCCAGAACGCGCTGAAGAAATCGCCGCGGATCGTGGAGGCGCTCGTGATCGGGGATGGGCGGAAGTACGCGACGGCGCTCATCGTCCCGGCGAACGACGCGACGCGCGAGGCGATTGCCGCGGACGTGGACGCTGTGAACAAGGAGCTGGCGTCCTATGAGACAATCAAGCGCTTCGAGCTGATCGCGAACGATCTCACGGTCGAGAACCGCTCGCTGAGTCAGAAGCTGGAAGTGAAGCGGAAGGTGGTTTCGGACCGTTATCGGGATCTGATCGAGAAGATGTACCACGGGGAGGAATGAGAATGACATCTTCGGACAAGGTCGCGCACTCACAATTCACTGCATCGATTCCGGAGAACTACGACCGCTACCTCGGCCCCGTCATTTTCGAACCGTACGCGCGGGATCTGGCGAAGCGTCTGAAGGGGCCCGGTCTGGGGCGGGTGCTGGAGACGGCGTGTGGCTCCGGCATCGTGACGCGACGGCTGCTGGAAGTGCTCACGCCGGACGCGGGCTTGACGGCAACGGATCTCAATCCCGCCATGCTGGACCGCGCGCGCGAGCTGATCGGCGAGGACTCGCGCCTGGACTGGGAAGTGGCCGACATGTGCGACCTCAACTTCGAGTCGGCCTCATTCGACGCGGTGGTGTGCCAGTTCGGGGTGATGTTCGCGCCGGACAAGGCGGCGGCGTTCCGGGAAGCGCAGCGCGTGCTGCGACCGGGCGGGCGGTTCCTCTTCAACGTATGGGACTCGATCGAGAAGAACCCGTTCGCGTTCATCACCAACGAAACGATCGCGGGGTTCTTCCCCGATAACCCGCCGACGTTTTATCAGACTCCGTTCGGATTCCACGACCAGCCGAAGATCCGGAAGATGCTGGAGGCGGCCGGCTTTTCGAAGATCGACGATGTGATCGTCTCGACCAGGAGCCAGGCCCCGAACGCAGAGGACTTCGCGCGCGGCCTGGTGGAAGGAAATCCCGTGGTCAACGAGATCCGGGAGCGGGGCGAAGTGGTCGCGGAGGTGGTCATCAAGGAGCTGGCGGCGCGGATCACGAAGAAGCTCGGCAGGCGGCCGGTGCCGGTTCATCTGCAGGCGATCGTGTTCGAGGCGACGGCAGGAGAGTAGCAGGGCTTCGGAAGGAAGAGCGGCCGCAAGGAGGTCACTCCGTGCGGCCGCTGCCTCGTACTACTCTAACGCTCGGAGCGTCGTGCCAGCCCCAGCCCGAGCGCAAGGCCAGCCCACAAGCCGACGAAGGTTCCGAAGAGTACCGTCTGAACTCCAGGGACCTGACTCGTCGCCTGTGGGTGAGAGCGAGCGGTCAGAAGCATGACGATTGCTCCGAGGAGCGCTCCTGCTGCTCCCCAGGGCCAGAGTCGAGCTCCGGGCGAATGCTCGCTAGCGACGCGTTTTCGGAGCAATGCCTCTGCCAAGATCAGGCTCGTGAACCCGAGGAACCCTATCACGACAAAGGCGACTGTGGTCCGCGTCGGGGGGGCAAGTGAACTGAGGACAACCGCACGCGAGATGTACCAAGCGATGAAGAGCCACACTGCTGCGAAGAGCCCTGACCGAAACAGTCCCATGGGACCCTCCCTTCAACCGCAAAAGATCGCACAGAAGGCGCAGAAGCCGATCGCACCACCACACCATGAAACGTAGCATGGCGCGAACCCAGTTTCACCATCGATAATGTTACCGATGAAGCAGCCTCCGGCCGCCGTTCCACACCCCTGCGTGACGCAGGCAGCGAACTGCTGGAAGCTCCGGTTCATCTGCGTATCAGGATCGAAGCCGTTGGCGTTCATAACATAAGTATTCCCATCGACCGCGTCACCGACCTTCCAGAATTCCCAGATGAGCCAACCTTCTATGGGATGTCCAGTCCCGTCGAAGCCCTTCACCTCAACCGCTATAGCGCCGTGGTGGGTAGCGTCATTCTTGAACGGCACCATCGAGGTACGTGTTGCGCCGCCGTTGCTAGACTGATTGTGGCTCGCGAGGTCGCCACTGATTCTCCGGAAGTTGCGAGCGTGCATCCACTGGCTGACCTTGTTCCACTTCTGGTTCGACGTCATGTCGGCGATCACAGCGTCGAGGCTGGCACCCTGTGGGTAGACCTGCTCTTGCCTCAAGTCCAGGTCACCGCCTGGATACGGA
>DASQBE010000023.1:0-7889 GCA_035635355.1 Binatia bacterium
CGGTCCAGCGCATCGCCAGCTCTTCGAGCTTAGCACTGCCGGCGGTCACCGAGATCCAGGAGGGCGACACGAACTCGTGGCGCGAGCGGCCCTCCAGCTCGTCGTAGCACGCGCGCGCGCGATCCGCGCGGCCGGCCCGGCCGTAGGTCCACGCGAGCAGGCCCAGCGCCCAGTGGTGGCGGCCCGAATCCCCCAACAGGGCCGGCGCCTCCTCGATGGCGCGCGGGTAGTCCCCGGCCCAGGCGTGGGCGCGCATCACGTTCCAGCGGGCAAAGAAGGATTCGGCGTCGATGGCCAGAGACCGCTCCGCCTCGACGATCGAGTCTTCGTCCCTTCCCGCAATCCCGAGAAGGTAGGAGTTCATGCCGCCCACCCACGAGTTGAGCGGGTCATCCTGCACGGCGCGGTGCAGCTGGGAGAGGGCTACTTCGTCCGACATCACGCCTCGGAGAACCCTCCATAGGGCCCACTGGGCGCGCGCGGTCGCGTTGCGCGGCTCCAGCTCCAGAGCGCGGTCGTACAGCGAGTCGGAGTGGGCGAAGTTCCACTCGTATTGCTCCTCCACGGCGGCCAGGGTCGACCATGCTTCGTCGAGCCCCGGATCGATGGCCAGGGCCCGCTCGGCCAGGGCCTTGGACTTCGACATGACCTCGGCGAAGGGGGCAACCCCGAACGTGCCCATCAACCGGTAGGAATCGGAGAGCGACGCCAGAGGCTCCGCGTACTGGGGATCGATGGCGATCGCTCTCTCGAAGCAGGCGACCGCCTGCGGCATGAATCGGCCGCGCTTGATCTGCAGCGCGCGACCTCGGAGCACCAGCTCGAACGCCTCGAGGTTCTTCGTTCCGCCGCGGGCGCGGCTTCGGTCCGCCTCCGCGTGCATCGTCCCGCGGAGCCGCGTCGCGATGGCGCTCGCGATCTCATCCTGCACCGCGAAAACATCCGTCATCTCGCGATCGTAGCGCTCCGACCAGAGCTGGTAGCCGTCCGCGGCATTGGCCAGCTGCGCCGTGATCCGGAGCCGCGAGCCCGCACGGCGAACGGTCCCCTCCAGCACCGTGGTCACATCCAGCTTCTCGCCGATCGCCCGCAAGTCCTCCCTCCGGCCCTTGAACGCGAAGCAGGACGCGCGCGCCGCGACGCGCAGGCCGTCGACCTGCGCGAGCACGTTCAGGATCTCGTCGGTGACTCCGTCCGCGAAGAACTCGTCGTCGGCCCCGCTCAGATTCTCGAACGGCAGCACCGCGATCGACTTCTCGCGCGCCGCGGTCGACTTACCCCCGCCCGACGCGACGTCGCACAGCTCGAGCCGCACATCTCGGATGTCGCGGGGCCGCTCGTCCGCGCTTTTCCGCAGGCAGCGTCGCAGGATTTCCCGGATTCTCGGCGGCGTCCCCGCCGGCAGCGCCGTCCAGTCGGGCTCGCGCTCCAGGATTCGCGCGATCAGATCCGACGCGGTCTCGCCGGCGAAGGCCGGTCGCCCGGCGTAGCACTCGTAGAGCACGCAGCCGAACGACCACACGTCGCTCCGCCGGTCCACCGGCTTGCCGCGCGCCTGCTCCGGGCTCATGTAGGCCACGGTGCCCAGGATCACGCCCTCCGCCGTCGCGTCCGGATGCTCCGCGGCCGTCAGGGCGTCGGATCCGGACCCGGGCCCCGAATCGCTCTTCGCGAGCCCGAAATCGACCACCTTCGCCGTCCCGGCCGGGTTGATCATGACGTTCCCCGGCTTGAGATCGCGGTGGACGATGCCCCGCTCGTGGGCCGCCTCGATCGCTCCTGCGATCTGGATGCCCAGCGCCAACGCCTCAGTCTGCGGGAGCGCGCCGCGCTTGAGACGCGCCGCCAGCGTCTCGCCCTCGACGAGCTCGAGGACCAGGTGGGGCGCGCCGCCGCTCTCCTCCAGCCCGTAGATCGACGCGATGTTCGGATGATTCAGCGAAGCGAGGGTCTGCGCCTCCCGCCGGAAGCGGGACAGCCGCGCCGGGTCGGCGGCGAACGCGGGCGGCAGCGCCTTGATCGCGACGTCACGCCCGAGCCGCGTGTCGCGCGCGCGGTAGACCTCGCCCATGCCTCCCCCACCGAGAGGGCCCACGATCTCGTACGGTCCGAGCCGGGAATCGGGAAGGAGCGCCATCCGTTCCTGCTCGCGTCTAGGCCCCGGGCTTGATGTTCTGGTTCATCCGGAACAGGTTCTTCGGATCGTACTTCGCCTTCAGCTTCGCCAGCCGCTCGTAGTTCACCCCGTACGCCCCCTTCGGCACCCGCTGCCCCTCGTCCTCGGGCATGAAGTTCACGTACACGCCCCCGGTCGCGAACGGCGTCGCGGCTTCGAACACTCTCCGCGTCCAGCCGATGTACTTCTGATCCTCCGCCGCCTCGCGCCACCGCGTGTGGATGTTCATGACGAACTCCACGTCACGATGCGGATAGGCGGTGGCCTCGGGCCGCACGCGATTGATCGCCCCGCCCAGGTGTCCCAGGAAGATCTCGCACTCCGGGCCCGGCAGGGTCCCCACGCCGTCGATCAGCACCTTGAGGAATCCATCGTCGAGCTTCTTGAAGTCGTGCGACTTCCAGTAATTCCGCGCGCCCGGGGTCAGAAGCGGATCGAACGCGGTCTGCCAGCCCGCGAAGGGGCTCGGCCCGATCACGTCGGCGATGGGCTTGCCGATCGCGCGCAGGGGCGCGACCGCCTTCTCCGCGGCAGCCTTGTCGCCCACGGCGCACACGGCGAACACCACAACCTCCTTGCCGTGCCACTCGGGCGGCAGGAACGGAAGCGGCGGCGCCTGCCGGAGCACGACCCAGGCGGTGACCTCGTCGGGGGCGGAGGCCACGAACTTGCGATAGCTCTCGAGGAGCTCCTTCGCCTGCGCGAACGGATGCACGATCAGCCCGGCGATCACCTCGGGCCCCACCGGGTGCAACCTGTACTCGAACGCGGTCACCACGCCGAAATTGGCTCCGCCGCCGCGCACCGCCCAGAAGAGATCCGGGTTTTCCTTCTCGCTCGCGCTGACCAGCTTGCCGTCGGCGGTCACGATGTCGACCGAGATCAGGTTGTCCACCGTGAGCCCGAACTTGCGGCTGATCCAGCCGAAGCCGCCGCCCAGCGTGAAGCCGGCGATGCCGGTCGTGGAGTTGATGCCCAGGGGCGTCGCGAGGCCGTGCTTCTGCGCCTCGGCGTCGAACTCGCCCAGGGTCACGCCCGGCTCGACGTACGCCGTCTTGGCCTTGGGATCGATCTTCACCTTCTTCATCAGGGACAGATCGATCATGAGGCCGCCCTCACACACCGCGTTGCCCGCGATGTTGTGGCCGCCCCCGCGAATCGCGACCAGAAGGTGGTGCTGTTGCGCGAACTGGACCGCGAGCACCACGTCCGCCGCCACCGCCGCGCGCACGATGACCGCCGGCTTGCGATCGATCATCCCGTTCCAGATCGTTCGGGCCTCGTCGTAGCCCGGGTCGCCGGGCAGGCAGAGCTTGCCCTGTAATCCGGACCTCAGCTTCTGGATGTCGTCCGCCGAGCTTACGTGCTGCTTCCCATCGAGCGTCATGAGACTGGCCTGAGTCATCTGGGCTCCTCCTCTTCACCATGGTTGCGGCCCGCCGAGGGTGGCCGGAGCACTTGTCCGTCGTGCGGAAATAGTGCGAGAGATCATACCCGCGATCCTGATCGAGTTCCACAGCGCTAAGTCTGACATTGACAACCCTTAGGGGCCGCGCAAGGATCCCGCATCGATCTCGCAATTCCCATGCGCTTCCTCACGGGGGGACTCTGGATATGATCGGCTTCGGCTCGAAGGCTCGCTTCTGTGCTCCGCTGCTCCTGGTCGCCGCCCTGGCGGCACACGGCTCACCCGCGCTCGCGAAGGACAAGGAGGGCGAAGCACCCGAGATCCCGACCTGTGACACGAAGCTCGGGACCATGTCCGTCGTCGAGCCGGAGAACAAGTGGTGGATGCAATACAACCTGGAATCGCCCGAGGCCCTGATCAAGGTCTACGCCGCCGACTGCCACTGCTTCACGCTGGTGGATCGCGGCAAGGGCCTCGAGGCCGCGAAGAAGGAGCGCGCGTTGGCTTCCGACGGCGAGATGCGCGTGGGATCGAACGTGGGCAAGGGCCAGATGAAGGCAGCCGATTACGTGCTCGTGCCCGACATCGCGAACAAGAACGCCAACTCCGGCGGCAAACACTTCGGCGGGGCGCTCGGCGGGTTGGTGGGCCACGGAGTGGGCGCGATCGTCGGGGGGGTGAACCTCAAGAGCAAGACGGCGGACGTGGTGCTCACGCTCACCGACGTTCGCTCGACGGAGCAAGTGGCCGTGGTGCAGGGGCACGCGAAGAAGACCAACGTCGGATGGGGCGCCGGGGGTGGTGGGTACTTCGGCGCGTTCGCGGCGGC
Source organism: Binatia bacterium (assembly GCA_035635355.1). Lineage (GTDB taxonomy): Bacteria > Eisenbacteria > RBG-16-71-46 > SZUA-252 > SZUA-252 > WS-7. The sequence continues at coordinate 4,414 of DASQBE010000023.1, forward strand.
GGGCGCGGGCAGCTACGCCAACACCGAGATCGGCCAGGTCGTGGCGATGGCCTACCTCGACGCGTTCAAGAAGCTGGTCGAGGAGATCAAGAAGGATCAGCCCGACGCCAAGGCGAACAACGTCTCCCAGTCCGTCACCATGGCCAAGCCTGGAAAGATGTTCGAGAAGGCGGACAACAAATCGAAGATGGTCCGCGAGCTGGACGCGGGCATGACGCTCTATCCCACCGGCGAGAAGGACGGCATCTGGTGGGAGGTTTCCGACGAGCTGGGCAACAAGGGCTGGGTGCCCTCGCCGCTCTTCGGTCTCGCCAAGTAACCCGCTTTCCGAGGAAAATCAAAGCGGCCACGATCGAGCGATCGTGGCCGCGATTCATTTGGGAGGCGCTTTTCAGGCTCGAGAAGTGTTTAAGGCGGGCGCCTCCCCTTGGAACCTGCTCTTTCGATTCGCCGTCTAGTGGACGATGGCGCCTTCCGGCTTCGCGTCCGCCTCGGGCTTCGCATCGGCAGACACGGCTCCGTTGGTCCCGGGCCTGGGATTCGCGAACCAGGCCGCGATCTCCTCGGTCGTAGGCGGCGTCCCCGTCAGCTTCTTCTCGACCACCATCGCGCCGAGATACTTCGCGAGGGCCTCCGCCGAGTAGCTGAAGAGGCGCTTCGGCCCGTCGATTCCGGCCGCGACGAGGAAATCCAGATTCTGCAGCGACATCCCCTTCACGCGCCCCAACCGGGCCATGGCGGCGAATCTCATGAAGTTTTCCTCGGAGATTCCCGTGCGCGCCGCGAGGCCCGCGCGCTGCCCCTTGTCGCTCCAGATCTTCATCAGATCGTCGGTGTTCTCGATGCCGGCGGCGGCGAGCGCCGTAACGTGGGCCGGATCGATGCCGTGGAACTCGCTCATCTTGAGAGACATTCTGAACTCCTTCCCAGCCCGAGACGCACACGGTCGCGATACTCACGCGGCGCGCGCGGATGCATGCGGGACGCTACCCCGGAGGCGTTGGGACTGGTTGAGGTAGGGAGTTTGGACCCGTAGTCGCGGGATTTCCGCTCAGCGGGGATCGACCGATCCCAGTGGATCTTGGGACCGGCCTGTGGAAGTGCGAGAGACCTTCCTTGAATCGATCTACGTAATATAATATATCACAATAATTTACCGTGCGCCACTTTATTGTCGGCGAGCGCGGCAAGAGGCGCGTGGGGCAGGAGTTGAGGGACGAGCACCGAGGCACACGAAGAGGGGCTCCCTTCCGAGAGCCCCTCTCTTCAGCATCACGATCGCGTGACCGCTCAGTCCATGTCCATCCGACTCGGATGCTTCTCGCTCATCCGAACCTCTCGCGGCACCATTCCCTTCCTCACGTGAACGAACGGACCGCGCCATGACTCAGAGCGGAACCAGTCGCCGTTGTCCATCATGTACCAGGAGCTTCCCATCTGGAAGAGCTGGTGGCCCATCTCGTCGCGCCGGACCTCCACGTTCGACTCTGTCGTCACGGCAGGCTCGGCCATCGTGGTCTGGGCGGCGTGGTACGTCGCGCGGCGCGTCGAGGTCATCGCCGCGTGGTGCCTGCGATGGTACGTCCGGTAACGCGTCGCGGCCGTGTAGTGGGTCCGGTGATGACGCGGATGATGAACCGGCCGGAACGTGTCGGCGCTCCGGGCCGACCGGACCTCGTCCCGATCGTTGTCCGGCATGGTGCGCGTCATCTCGGCGTTCGAGGCCATGGCGCCCGTGTCCGTCACGTAGCGCGGCGCGGTGAACGTGCGTACGGGCCTATCCCCCGCGCAGACCGCGAGCCAGTCCTGTCGGTACTCCGCCGAGATCGGCACGACTTCGTGGGCCACGGCCCCGGCGCTCGCCAGCGCGGCCGGACTGCGCCAGGACTGTTCATGGAACGCGGTCCCGTCCCCGAGAAGGAACCAATGGTCCCCCGCCCCCGAGAGATCGTAGGCGGGGTCGTCGTTGATGAAGTAGACCCGAGCCCCTGAGACCATCATCGGCGTTCCGGCGCGGACCATCTCCTCCGAGGGTTTGGCCCGTTCGTCCGTGGGAACATACGTGGAGCTGGACGTCGAATAGTGAACCTCGCCGTTTTCATCGGCGATCACCGCGGGCGTTCCGACAAACGATACTGTCAATCCCAGCCCTACAAGCAAAGCAATCAATCCCTTCATGAGACTCGCACCTCCTGACTCATACCCTTGCCCGTGTGGTTCTCGTCCTACGCGAGGGCCCGGATAGGACCTTCGCCGGCACAAGGAGTTGCATTGTCTGTGCCGTCTCGAGTGGGCCAGGCCGACCGGGGATCGGCGAGCACCGCTGGGTCGAGGGGCCCGGTGGTGCGTTCCGTTTCGTTCTCTTGCGCTCTCGGGCGGGCAATTTCTTCCAAGGAGGGCTCCGTGACCTCGGTCACGGACTGCTGCGGAGGACTAGGTACGACTACGGAGGCGCTACAACATGATCCGCAGCGAGAGACAACTCAAGCCGCCGTCCATCTTCCGGAATTCGGACATCTCCAGCTCCACGATTGTGTGACCCAGGTCACCCAGCAGGTCCTTCGATCGCGGGAACCCGGCCGGGATCAGGAGATTTCCGTTCACGTCGAGGGAGTTGGCGGCATAGTCCTCCCCCTCGGGCACCGGAACGATTTCATAGCCCAGAGCCCTCACGGCGTGGTGGAGCTCCCGGATCGCGAACACGCGATCGTTGCCCAGGAAGGAGATGCCCGCCTTCAGGTGCAGGAGGCCCGGGATCCCCCGGATGTCCACGCTGGTCGACACGATCCCTTCCACCTCGAGGAATCCCGCCAGCTGCCGGGCGCCCTCCTCGTTCGTTCGACCCGAGAGCCCGATCAGGATCCGATCGAAGGTCTCGAGGACGTCGCCCCCATCCAGGGTGCCGGGCGACTCGATGGTGTGGATCCGCGCCGCGAAGGGCTCCAGCGCGTGCCGCACGGACGGCACCTCCCCGCGCCGGGTCGGAGCGCCGGGGCGCGTCAGGATCACGAAGCTGTCCCCGAGGACAGCGGTGTCCTCCACGAACGTGGAATCCGGGTAGGCGGGGTCCGGCTCGAGGCGGATCGGGCGCGCGCCTGCGCGCTGGAGGGCCTGGACGTAACCCTCGTGCTGTTCCAGGGCGAGCGCCAGGTCGGGCGCGCCCAGATTCGCGGCGGTGATTCCATTCGCGAACGTCGTGGAGGGCGGGCGAACGATGGCGCTCTGGATCATCCCTACCTACCTTGGTCTTGCCAACGCCTCAGCGCGGAATCGATTTCAGGAAGGATCGGATCCCCTGGAAGAACGGCCCGGGTTCCTCGATGTGCCCCATGTGTCCGCTATGCTCGAGGAGCAGGAACCGGGAGCCCGGGATGGCGTCGTGGATCATCCGGCCGAATTTCTCGGAGGTCACGAAGTCCCGCTTCCCGACGATCACCAGAGTCGGGACGTGGATCGAGGCGAGGCGGTCGCGGACC
>DASQBE010000024.1:0-9885 GCA_035635355.1 Binatia bacterium
CCGGATCGGGGTCCTGGGTCGTGATCGCGCCGAGCGCCTGACCCAGGCCCTGCAAGACCCTCCAATCCTCGCGGGTGTCCCCCTTCAGGGTGAACACCTTGCGGATCCGCTGGACGCGCCCCTGGGAGTTGGTGAAGGTGCCGTCCTTCTCCGCGAACGAGACGCCGGGAAGGACCCAGTCCGCGCGGTCCGAGACGGGCGAGGGGAGCATGTCCACCACGACGCAAAGCTCCACGTTCTCGAGGGCGCGCTCCACGATGGCGGGCTCCCCGAAGAGGTCCAGGGGGCCGCCGCGCAGGAAGAGGAGCGCTTGGATGGTGCCCTCGGCCGCCGCGCGAACCATGTCCCGAACACCCAAGCCGTTGGCGATGGGCTGGACCCCGCAGAGCTTCGCCCCACGGGCGTTCGGGTCCCGATCCCCCTCGATCGTGAATTTTTTGTACGCGACTTCCTTCTGGGGCCGGCGCGGGAAGTCGACGTGCGGGATCCCGAGGCCGTCGCGGAAGATCGCCCGGGTCAGGAATTGCTCCTCGTTCGTGAGCTGTCCGGAGCCCACCACGCCCACCGCGCGGGCCCCGTGCCGGGCGATGATGTCCCGCAGCGCCAGTGCGATCTCCGGCAGCGCGTCGTTCCATGCGACGCCCTTCCGGCTGCGCTCTCCCCGGCGCGACGGCGCCTGAATCCGCTTCGGGTCGTGCACATTGTGGAACCCGGCCCGCCCGCGGTCGCAGATCCACCACTGGTTCACATCCATGTTCGTCCGAGCCGTGTGGCGAAGGATCTCGTTTCGGCGCGGGTGGTACCCCACGACCAGGTTGCAGCCCTTCGAGCAGTCGGGGCAGACCGAGGGGACGTTCTGCAGCTCCCAGGGCCGGGCCTTGAACCGGAAGTCCTTGCTCGTGAGCGCGCCCACCGGGCAGATGTCGGCGATGTTCCCGGCCAGCTCGTTTTCGATCATGCGCCCGTCCACCGTGCCGATGAACGTCTCCTCACCGCGGTTCAGCACCGCGATCTCGTCTTGGCCCGCCACGTCCTTGCAGAGGTTGACGCAGCGCATGCAGAGGATGCAGCGGTTCTTGTTCAGCACCAGCTTCCCGCCCACGTCCTCCTCGGGCCAGGTGAGCTTCTCGAAGTGGAAGCGGCTCCGCGAGGGGCCCATGAGCATCGTGTAATCTTGCAACGTGCACTCGCCCCCCTTGTCGCACATGGGGCAGTCGAGGGGATGGTGGATGAGCAGGAACTCCATCACCGCCTTTCGCGCCACGGCCACCTTCTCCGAGCGGGTGATGATGTGCATCCCTTCTTCGGCGCCGGTGGCGCACCCCGCCACCAGCTTCGGGCGCCCCTCCAGCTCGCAGAGACAGATGCGGCACACGCCCACCACCGGCAGACCCGGGTGGTAGCAGAAGTTCGGGACGAACACGCCGGCCAGCTTGGCCGCCTCGATCAGGTTGGTGCCCTTCTCGACCGAGAGCTCGCGCCCGTCGACTTTGACTTTCACGACCGCCATGCGTCCCCTCTAGTGGAGCGATCCGCCGCCCAGCGGGCAGCGCTTCTCGCGGATGTGCTGTAGGAATTCGTCGCGGTACTTCCGGGCGAAACCGCGCGCCGGCCAGGCCGCCGCGTCGCCCAGGGCGCAGATCGTGTTTCCTTCGATCTGGTCCGTCACCGAGAGAATGGTATCCAGGTCCTTCTCCTCCCCGCGCCCCTCTTCGATCTTCCAGAGCAGCCGCTGCAGCCAGCCCGTTCCCTCGCGGCACGGCGTGCATTGCCCGCACGACTCGTGCGCGAAGAACCGCGCGGTGATCCACGCGGCGCGCACCATGCAGGTCGTGTCGTCCATCACGATCGGCGTCCCCGTTCCGAAGAGGGAGCCCGCACGCGTGAGGGAATCGAAGTCCATCGGAAGATCGATCTCGTCCCCGCGGAGCACCGGGCAGGAGGCGCCCCCCGGGATCACGCCCTTGACCGGGCGTCCCCCGGGGACACCCTCGCCGTACTCGTAGATCAGCTCGCGAAGCGAGATCCCCATGGGCAGCTCGAAGACGCCCGGCTTCACGACGTGACCGCTCAGGCCGTAGAGCTTGGGACCCGAGTTTCGCTCCGGGCCGATGCCCGCGAACCACTCCCACCCGTGCTTCACGATGTGGGGCACGCAGGCCAGGGTCTCGACGTTGTTCACGACCGTGGGGCATCCGAAGAGCCCGACGAGCGCCGGGAACGGCGGCTTGAGGCGCGGCCAGCCTTTCTTGCCCTCGAGCGATTCGATCATCCCGGTCTCTTCCCCGCAGATGTAGGCTCCCGCCCCCACGTACATCGTGATCTCGCAGGACCAGCCCGAGCCGAGGATGTTCGAGCCCACGAAGCCAGCCGCCCGGGCCTCCTCGATCGCGCGCTCGAGGAGGCGCGCTTCGTGCGCGAACTCGCCGCGGATGTAGATGTAGGCCCGGCTCGCGCCGATGGCGTAGGAGCCGATCAGGGTCCCCTCGAGGAGCTGGTGCGGGTCCTTCTGGCAGAGGAGCCGGTCCTTGAAGGCGCCGGGCTCGCTCTCGTCGGCGTTCACGCACATGTACTTCGGCTTGTCGGTGGATTTCGGGACGAAGCTCCACTTGGTGCCCGTCGGGAAGCCGGCGCCACCGCGGCCGCGGAGCCCCGACCGCTTGACCAGATCGATGATCTCCTCCGGCGACTTCTTCAACGCCATCGCCAGCGCCTCGTACCCGCCGTGCTTCTTGTAGACCGCCAGGGTGTGCGAATCGGGCAGATGAACCGTCTTCGTGAGGACCGGCTCGAAGGTGGCGGTGGCGGTCGGCATCAACGGTCCACCTCCCCCAGCACGATGTCGATGCTCCCGATGCAGGCCACGACGTCGGCCACCATGCGTCCGAGGCACATGTCCTCGAGCGCCTGGAGGTTGATGAGCGAGGGGGGCCGCACGCGCGTGCGGTGCGGGATCGAGGTGCCGTCGCTCACGACGTAGAACCCCAGCTCCCCCTTGGGGGACTCGATGGAGAAGTACGCGTCGCCCGGGGGCGGGCTGTACCCCTCCGACATGATCTTGAAGTGGTAGATCAGCTCCTCCATGTTCAGCTTCACGTCGGTCCGGTCCGCCGGAAAGAGATATGGATTGTCGGCGCGCACCGTGCCCGGCTTGAGCCGGTCCAGCCCCTGCCGCACGATCGAGAGCGATTGCTTCATCTCCCCGATGCGGCAGAGATAGCGATCGTACACGTCGCCGTTCTTCCCCAGCGGGATCTCGAAGTCGTAGGTTTCGTATCCCGAGTAGGGCCGCGCCTTGCGCACGTCGTAGCGGACCCCGCTCCCCCGGAGCGAGGGGCCCGTGAGCGCCAGATCGATGGCCCGATCCGCGGGAATGAGCCCCACGTCGATGGTGCGCTTCATCCAGATCCGGTTCTTGGTGAGGAGGTTCTGGTACTCGGCCAGCGCGATCGGGAATTCCTCGAGGAACTTCCGCACGTGGGGCACGAACGTGTCCGGCACGTCCTGGTAGAACCCGCCCACGCGGAAGTAGCTCGGCGTGAGGCGCGAGCCCGCCACCATGTCGTTCACGTCCAGGAGCTTCTCGCGCTCGCGGAAGCAGTAGAGGAACACGCTCATCGCGCCCAGGTCGATGGCGTGGGTTCCGAGCCAGACCAGGTGCGAGGAGATGCGCGTCAGCTCGAGCAGGATGACCCGCAACACCTGCGCGCGCTCCGGAATCGTGAGGTTCATCAGCTGCTCCACCGCCGCGACGTAGGCCATGTTGTTCCCGAGCGGCGAGAGATAGTCCATGCGGTCGGTCACCGTGATCGACTTGTGATAGTTCTTGGACTCCATGGACTTCTCCATCCCGGTGTGGAGATAGCCCATCACGGGCTTGAGCGAGACCACGGTCTCGCCGTCCAGGCCGATCACCAGGCGGAGCACCCCGTGCGTGGAGGGATGCTGCGGCCCCATGTTGATCGTGATGGTCTTGAATTCCGAAGACGTCGCGGTGGTCATTCGATCAGGCGCTGGCGTTGCTCGCTTCGTTGGCCGCGGGAGGCTGGATCTCGGGCGCGGGACCCGGCTCCCGGAGCGGCTGGCGGTCGATCTTCTCTTGCAGCTTCATGATTCCGTAGATGAGGGCTTCGGGGCGAGGCGGACAGCCCGGGACGTACACATCCACGGGCACCACCGTGTCCACGCCCTGGACGATGGCGTAGTTGTTGAAGATCCCGCCGCACGAGGCGCACGCGCCCATGGAGATGACCCACTTCGGCTCGGGCATCTGGTCGTAGATTCGCTTCAGCACGGGCGCCATCTTCTTGCTCACGCGTCCCGCGACGATCATGAGGTCCGCCTGGCGGGGCGAGGCGCGGAACACCTCGGCGCCGAAGCGGGCGAGATCGTACCGGGCGGCGCTGGTGGCCATCATCTCGATGGCGCAGCAGGCCAGGCCGAAGGTGGCCGGCCAGAAGCTGGCCTTGCGGGTCCAGTTCACCAGCTTCTCGACGCTGGTCAGCAGGATGCCGGAGGGGAGTTTCTCTTCGATGCCCATGACCGCTCACCTTTCACGGCCTGGCCCGAAATCGCGCCAAGCTCTTGTGGCTCCTTGGGAAAGCCAACCCATGCCAATTTAACAGCCGGTCCGGGAACCGTCAATCACAACCCCAGGGACCCCAGCACCGCTTCCGTTCCGTAGAAGAAGACCACGCCGCCGAAAACCCATAACGCCATCCGGATGCCCTTGGTCTCGTTCACCGCGGGGATGAGGTCCGACGCCGCGACGTACAGCGCGGCGCCCGCGGAGAACGGGAGCGCGAAGCGAACCATGGCCGGCCAGTGCGAGATCACGGCCACGCCCACGAGTGTCGCGATCCCGAGCCAGGCCGCGCTCAGGGCCGCCTCCCGGGGCGAGCGTCCGGCCGCCGTCATGATGGATGCGACCGTGAAGCCTTCGGGCACCTTGTGAAGGAAGATCGCGACCGCGACGAGGATGCCCAGCTCCGGCTTCACGAGGAATCCGGAGCCGATCGAAACCCCGTCGAAGAAGGCGTGGAGCAGAAGACCCAGGAGCGCCGTGGTGCCCACCACCGGCTCGACCCAGTGCTCGTGGTGGGTCTCCTCGCCGAAGTGGAAGTGCCCGACCAGCACGTGCTCGGCCGCGTGCACGAAGAGGTAGCCGAGGAGCAGGAGCGTCCCGACCGCCAGCCCCGGCTCCGAATGGGATGCCGCGATCCGATAGCTCTCGGGGGTCATGCGAAGCAGGACCGCCGCGAGCATGAACCCCGCGCCCGCGGCGACGAAGTAGCTCTGGCGGACCCGGTCCCAACCCCGGCGGTTCACCGCCAGGAGCCCGCCGGCCACGTTCGCCAGGCCGGCCACCAGGCCGGACGCCAGGGGGAGAAGCCAACCCTCGAACAATCGCGTCTCGTGCGCCCGCGCGCTCGGGCCGCTACCGCCCGCGCACGATGCCGGGACTATGGGTCTGTCCGACCGGCACCAGGAGCTGCTCCTTGGAGTAGACGAAGGAATCGCGGGAGTAGTCGGAGAGCTCGAAATTGTGGCCGAGGAAGATCGCGTCCTCCGGGCAGGCTTCCTCGCAATAGCCGCAGAAGATGCACCGGAGCATGTCGATGTCGTAGCGCTTGGCGTAGCGCTCCCCCGCGGAGTAGCGAGCCGTCTCCGAGTTCTCGGCCGCCTCCATGTAGATGGCATCGGCCGGGCAGACCGCCGCGCAGAGCCCGCAGCAAACGCACCGCTCGAGGCCGTTCTCGTACCGGTGGAGCTCGTGGAGTCCACGGAAGCGCGGATACATCTGCATCTTCACGTCGGGGTATTGGAGCGTCACAGGCTTCTTGAAGAAATGGGACAGCGTGATGGAAAGACCCTTCATCAGCTCGGAAATCATCCGCCGCCCTCTCGGTTCGGGATGCTTGGGGTATCCACGGATTGTAGGGGGGCGGGATCGGCGGGGTCAAGCGCGGGGGAGACCTCCGGCAGGCCAGCGGGCCTGTTATCCATATTCCTCCGGTCGGATGTCGAGCTTCTTCATCTTGTAGAGAAGCGTGGTGCGCTTCATCCCGCCCAGGCTTCGCGCCGCCTCGGATTGGTTCCCGCGGTTGGCCCGGAGCGCGGTCAGGATCATCTCCCGCTCGCTCCGGCTCTCCGGGCGCAGCGGCTCGCCGCCCGAGGGCGCGCGTCCCGAGCGGCGCGCCGGGCGAAGCGGGACCAGCTCGGCCCCGATCAAGTCGCCATCGGCCGCCAGCGAGACGGCCCGCTCGATCGTGCTCTTCAGCTCCTGGACGTTTCCGGGCCACGGATGGCTTCGGAACTGGGCCCAGGCGTCGCCCGTGAAGGAGACCCGCTTCTTGGACTGGGCGCAGGCGCGCTCCAGGAAGTACTGCCCGATCAACTCGATGTCCTCGACCCGGTCGCGTAGCGGCGGCACCTCGAGACGGATTCCGTTGAGCCGGTAGTAGAGATCGTCCCGGAAGAGCCCGCGACGCACGAGACCCGCGAGATCCCGGGTCGAGGCGGCCACCACGCGGACATCCACGTGGCGCACCCCGGCCGCGCCCACGCGGCGCAGCTCGCCCATCTCGATCACGCGGAGCAGCTTCGCCTGAGCGCCCACGAGGAGCTCGCTCACCTCGTCGAGGTAGATCACCCCGCCGTTCGCCCCCTCGAAGAGCCCCGGCTTCGTGGCCGCGGAGCTCAAGCCGCCGGGCCGGTCGTGGCCGAAGAGGTCGGCGTCCAGATGGTCGTCCGGCAACGTGGAGCACCGGCCCACGAGGAAGGGGTGATCGCGCCGGTCGCCCAACTCGTAGGCGGCGCGGGCGAGCATCTCGCGACCGCTCCCCTTCTCGCCGAGGATCAGAATCGGCAGGCGGCTCGAGGCAGCGCGCTCGAGGATGCGAATCAGCTCCGAGATGCGCCGGTCCTGGGTGACGATGCCGAAGCGGAAGCACTCGGGATCGGCCCCCTCGGGCATCTCCGCGGGCTTCTGGCCGCGATGCAGCGGGGCCGGCGCCGCCGGCTCGAGATCCACGCCCAGAACCTTCTCGATGCGCTCGACCCAGCGCTCGAGGTTCATGGTCATCGCGAGGCTGCGGGCCTCCCAGAGGTGGTCGCGGGCGACGCCCCGTTCCTCGGAATCTTTCCCGGAGAGCAGGGTCTCGCCGCTCCACACGAGGATCCGCGTCAGCTCGTACATGGCCTCGAGCTTGCGCAGGTACTGCGCGCCCTCGCGCGCGGCGCGAAGCGCGCGCTCGCGGTGTCCCAGGAGCAGGTGGGCCATGGCCATGACGCGGCACGTCGCGGCTTCCTCGAAGCGGTCGTTGATCCGCCGCGCGATCCGAAGCCCGCGCTCGCAGGTGACCAGCGCTCGGTTGGGCTCCCCGATCCGCACGTGCACCTCGGCGATGCGCCGGCAGAGCTCGGGGATCAAGTCCCCCTCGGGGGCGAGGCGCTCGGCCAGGAGAAGCCCTTGGTCGAATCGCTCGATGGCGGACTGATTGTCGAATTGATCGAGAGCCACGTCGCCCAGGTACTCCAGGGCGATCACGTGCTCGCGCTCGAAGCCGTGCTCCTCCGCCTCCGAGAGCGCGCCGCGGATGTGGGACTCCGCGCCGCGCAGGTCCCCTCGGATGCGGAGATGCTGCCCAAGGCAAAGCCTGGTCTGAACCTTGCCCCGGGAGTGCCCGCGCTCGCCGAAAAGCGCGCGCGCGCGGGTGAGCTCCTGGTCCGCTTGCTCGAACCGGCCAAGCTTCGCCAGGGCGATGCTCAAGTTGAGCGAGAAGTTCGCCTCTTCGTGCGAGAGGCCCGCGCCCCGGGCCTGGAGCTGGCCGCGGCCGAATTCCCCGACCGCGCGCTGGATCTCCCCGGCGCCGAGGAAACAGAGGCCGAGAAGGTTGCGGCTGCGAAGCATCCCCTCCAGGTCCTCGAAGTCCCACCGGCTGATGTGGTAGGCGGCGCGGAAATGCTCCTCCGCCCTCGAGGGGCGTCCAATCCGCCATACCGCCCGGCCCGCCGCGATGTGGTACTCGAGGATGGGCTTCTTGTCCTCCGGGCGCGCGGCGTACAGATCTTCCAGCTTCTTCTCCGCGAGGTCGGCCACCTCCCGCCACTTGCCGAGCCCGAGCAGGGCGCGGCAGCGTGCCAGCGTGAGGGGGTGCTCCATCTCGGAGGACACCGGACCACGCGCCTGGAACTCCGCGATGAGGTCGAGCGCCGCGGCGAAACGCGCGTGGGCGATCAACTCCTCCAGGCGGCGCTGGAGGGCAGCGGCGTCGGTGTCGTTTGCGCGGTCGTGGATCATGGGCTCAAGGGAGCGAGGTGGAAACCCTCGCTCCCGGGTCGGTTCTCTCCCTCCCGCCTCTTACCGAAGCCCGAGGCGGAGCAGAATGCTGAGATAGATATTCCAGCGATTGGACGAGCCGTAAGTCGAGCCGCGCACGACCGTTCCGGACATCGAAGCGGTCCGCGAGACGGTTTGGACCGAGCCGGGCTTGGGAGTCGGGCTGGGAAGATCGTCCCCGGTAGGATCACCGGTTCCGTACGGGGTACCGTCCGAACCTCCAAGGCTCGCAGGCCTTGCCATCGCCTGTTGTGGCTCGAGCGAGGTCCCAGCGACGAGGACCGCGAACAAGCACAGAATGAAGCCGAACTGAATGATGCGAGATCGTACCGTCACCATCGGCTCAGCCCCCGCATTTCCGGCACGTGCGTGTCTTGACTGGGGAGGGTAGCCCCCGGCACCACGTGATCGATCCATCATGGACGCTCCCGAGCAATCGACGTGTCGACGCCGCGCTCTTTTCGGACGGAAGGAACAATAGGGGACACTGGCGGGGGGAATTCCAAGGATGGCTTGACCGATGCCATCCGTCGATGAGTGTGGTTTGGAGCCATTCGCACCCTTCCTTTGGGCAGGCGACCCGGCTACATGGATGAAGCTACCATAACCGGACCACAAAATCAAGGGTAAAAGGGCCTTAGCGCGGATTTGCAGCGTCGGCGGGCCACTCCGGGACTCTCCAGGGGGCCTCATTCATGATATAATAAATGAAATCTTCCCGGCCATCATTGCGCGCGCACCCGAGACCGTAGGGAATGAACGAACCCCACCGCATCCGTACGGCATTTCTGTCCGCGCTCCGCCTCGACCAAGAATCGACCGCCGATGCTCCGAGCTCCCCCTTCGAGCTCGGGCTCGGCGAGATGGACAAGGCCCGCCGGGACGAGATCACGTTCGAGATCGCGGAGCGCCTGGTCGACTCGGGGCTTCTCGAGCGCGTCGACCGCTTCCAACGCGGCGGGATCCCGTACGCGCGTTACCGCGAGCGCGGCGCCGGAGACACCTTTCTCCTGCCCGCCGCGGTGGGAAAGCGGGCGGAGGAAGAAGGGCTCGTCCGCGCCTCCCGGCCCCACTGGCACGTCCGGAGCCGGCTTCTCTACCGGGTGATCTCACACCTGATCGCCGTGGAGCGAAAGCTCTTCGCCCGCGACGAGCGAAACGCCGAGTACCTCCAGACCGATCCCGCCGACATCCTGCGCACCATCCTGAGCTCGGCCATGCAGATCCTCGAGTGCGACGACACACGCCTCTACTCCCTCGCCCGCGGGCTCGACACCCGTTACGCCCAACCGATGAGCGAGGGAGAGCCCTGGAACCGCGCGCTGGCGGAGAACTGGGTGGGCCGGCGCGCGGTGCCCGTCTACATCGAGGATCTCGCGAAGCCCGGATACGTGCGCGTCATGATCGACGCCGAGTCGATGGACGCCACGATGCACGTCGCGGTCGCGCCCTACGAGCCGAAGGAGGCGCCCGAGGGGGCCCGCTCGCTCGCCATGGCTCGGGTGGGCGAGCCCGGCACGCCGTTTCTCTACGTGCTGGAAGCC
>DASQBE010000025.1:0-15071 GCA_035635355.1 Binatia bacterium
AGGCGTTCTACATGGTCGGGACGATCGACGAGGTGTTCCAGCGCGCGGAGCAGATGGGGGTGGCGGCCGCGGCCTAGCCGCGTCCCGCGCCGCGGATGGCGGAGCACACGTTTCTTCTGCGTTTGGTGACGCCCCAGAAGCTGCTCCTCGAGGCCGAGGTGTCCTACATCCAGGTGCCGGGCTCCGAGGGCTACCTCGGCGTGCTCGCGCACCACGCGCCCCTGATCACGGCGTTACAAGAAGGTCGGCTCGAGGTGAAGGATCCCGGGGGGCGCACGACGGCCTACCACGTCACCGGCGGGTTCCTCGAGGTCTCCGACAACCGCGCGACCGTGCTCGCGGACTCCGCCGTGGTGGATACCGCGCCGACGAGCTAGCTGCCTCCCCCCATCACGGCAGCGTCGGGGATGTACTCACGTACAGGTACGATTTCTTCATGATGTCGATCGCATCCGCGTCCCTCAGGAAATAGAGCGGGAACGTGAAGATCGCGATCCGGCCGATCGCGGCCTTCGCATCATAGTGGCCGCCGTTGATCCCCAGATCGTGCGACTGCACGAGGCTGGCGCAAACGAGTCCTTCGCGTGACGAGGCGGTCCCATCCTGAAAGACGCCCGTACGGACCCCGTGATAGGTGTAGATGGGCCTCGCCACGGGGGAAGATGGAACCTCCCGCCCGAGATCATGGTCATCGATGCAGCCGAAATTCGTGGACATGATCCACCCCTCGATGCCGGATAGCCCAGGAAAGAGCTGCTCGTCCGGGACGAAAGGAGGCGGATACTCCTTGGTGTTCCACTTGAACGTGGGCGTCGGATCCCCCTGGATCCCGGGGAACTGAACCCCGAAGGAGAGATTCCCGGTATCGACGCGCGCCGTATCGAATCCCATCGCGGCGCCAGCCGCCGTGGGAATCCCCCTCACGAAATCGTAGGCCCCCAGCAATCGCTTCCCCTCCAGGGACGGGACGGAATTGGCGATCCCCATGTACATGCGCGGAAAGACCGTCCGATCGGCTCCATCCGAGGTGGCCGGGAATGTGCAAATTCCGTTGGGCGCCGGGCCGCCCACCTTGTAGGTATCATTCACAAAACCGCTCGTGTTCTGGGCGATATTCCAGCCCGTGAGAATCAGGGTTCCGCCCGCGCGCAGATAACCCTGAAGCTCGCTGTAATCCCCGCCCGCCACGGTCCGGAACAATGCCGTCGAGATGCTGCCCCCGTTCGAGGCATCCGTGGTCCAGACGACCGTCGTGAATGGGGCGAGATCCGACGGGGCGGGCTGCTTTCGCCCTTCCACGCTTCCAAGAGCACGCTCCGTGGTGTCCCATTCTTCCACGTTTACGACACCATAGGCTTCCGTGAGATCCGTGAGCGGTCCGTGCCCTGTGGACCCTCGGAGCGTCCACCAATTGGTCTCGACCTGGTCGTTGGGGCCGCTCCGGTTCCCCAACTGAACCACCGAGTCATCCACGAAGAGGATCGAGCGTGGCGCCCCCGGGTCCTTGAAGGCCGGGTGGACAATCTTGAGGGGCTGGACAAGGTTGGTCACAAGCCCGCCGTCGTCCACCGCGCGCACGTACAGGAAGTGACTTCCGACCGTAAGCTTGCTAGGCGAGAAGGTGGCTGCCGTCTGCCTCACGTCCAACCCCGGGAAGGAGCTCGTGTCGTCGAGGGCGTAGGTGTACCCCTCGATTTCGCCGCCATAGGCGTCCGCGTTGGCGCTCCACGAGAAGCTCACGGTCTCACCCTCGAAGACCTGGAGCTCCTTTCTGGCGAAGTCGTCCGGGCCCGTCGCGCTGGGCAGCGGGCGGTTCAAGATGCTGCTCCGGACGGTCAGGACGGGGCCTGAGTTTCGGTTGGTGACCGTGAAATGGCGGATGTTGGTCGGAAAGCCCAGGCCCTTTTCCGTCGCCCCGGCGATGTCCACGGCGCGCTCGGTGAACACGTATTCGCCTGGCGTCACGTTCCGGAATCGAAGCTTGAGAGCCCGGATTCCGATCCATTTCCAGTCCGAGTGGTCATTGTGGAGGTTGGCATGATCCCCGGCCGGAAGCCCGTCCCCGATCGCGCCGTCGATCAGGCCCACGTAGAGGTTCTGTTCGAAGGGCGGCAGCGGATCATAGGGCGCCCCCGGGTGCAGGTCCGCGATCCCGCCGACGCGCAGCAGCATGTACTGGAACGTGTCGACCGGGACCTTCCCGCCGGTCTCGCCCCCATCCGGATCGATCCCCGACCATTCGAACGTGAAATTCGGGCCGATACTCAGATTGAACCCGGACGGTCCCTTGTTGATTTGCGAGTGGGGCGGAAGGGTCTTCGCGGAGAAGGCCCGGGACGCGGGGGTCCGATCGATGCGGCCCTCGTTGTCCTCGGCCGCGACCTTGAAGACATGAACCTTGAGCTCCTGGATCGGGTCGACCTGGAAGAGAAGGGTCGTGTCCTTCGAGGTTGTGGTGGGCCATTCGCCCGGCGGCCGCAGCGTGTCCGTGTCCACGGCGAAGTGGAATCTCTTCACCTCTCCGTCGTCGTCGAAGCCGGTCCAGAAGAAATGAACCCGGAACGTGGTCGTGTCGTATTGCACCGGGGCATAGGTGAGCTCGGTCTCCGGATCCTTCTTGGGGGGAGGCGTGAACCCCGCCTTTCCCTTGGAGCAGCCCGATGCCAGAACCCAGGCGATGAAGGCGGCCAGGATCAATCCCGCACATCGAACACGCGTTGAATGCATCGCCACAGTCGTTCCCCCTAGAGATCGGCGCCCTTGTGCTTTCGTGAATCAGGGGGGAGAGACCAGCTCGAATGCCGGGGTTACGCGAGGGGGATCGCGATGCGAGGGGGGACCGAATCGACGGACCTACGATACTCGCCTCGTGCCCCGCAAGCAACAATTCTGAGGGGGGGCCGTAAGGCCTTCCAAGAGGTCAGGGTAGCGTCGGGGAAGCGCTCACATACTCGTACGATCTCCTCATGACGTTGATCGCGTCGGCGTCCTTCAAGTAGTAGAAGGGGAACGTGAAGAACGCGATGCGGCCTATCGCGGCGGTCGGCACGTACTTGTAAATGCCGCCGCCGGTTCCGAGGTCGTGGGACTGCGCGAGTGACGCGCACACGAGGCCTTCCCGCGGAGACGGCGGTCCGTCGAGCAGGGGACCCTCGGGAACCCCATGGTAGGTATAGATCGGCTGCACGACCGGCAGACTGGGATTCTCGAGGCCGAAACTCTGGATGCCCTGGCAGCCGAAGTCATTCGCCATGATCCAACCCTCGATGGAGGGGAGCCCAGGGAAGAGCTGCTGGTCGGGCACGATCGGAGTTGGATAGGCGTTGGTATTCCATTTGAACGTGGGCGTCGTGACGCCGGGGGCCGCTGGGTACTGGGTCCCGTACGAATAATTCCCCGTGTCGACCCGCGCCGTGTCGAACCCCATCGCGATCCCGGCGGTGGTCGGAATCCCCCCAACAAAGTCGGCGAATCCACGCGACCTCAATCCCTCCTGGGACGGGACTGAATTGTCGATCCCCATGTACATCCGCGCGAAGATGGTCCGGTCATATCCATCGGAGCCAGGTGCGAACGCCGAGCAAATCCCGTTCGGCGCGGGACCGTTCGGCTTGTAGGTGTCGTTCAGAAACCCGCTCGTGTTCTGGGCGAGATCCCAGCCCGTGAGGATCAAGGTGCCTCCGGCGCGGAGGTACTCCTGTAACTCGCTGTGGCCCTCGCTTGCGACAGTCTTGAACAGGGCGGTTTGAATGCTGCCCCCGTTCGAGGCGTCCGTAGTCCAGACCACGGTCGAGAATGCAGCGAGGTCTGAAACCGAAGGGGGCTTTCTCCCTTCCACGGTCCCCAGACCCTGCTCGTACGTGTCCCACTCGGTATAGGGGACACCCCCGAGACCGATGAGTGGCCCGTCTCCGGTGGACCCGCGCTCCGTCCACCATTGGGTTTCGACCTGATCGTTGGGACCGCTTCCGTTCCCCAGCTGAACCATCGAATCGTCCACGAACAGGATCGAGCGCGGGGCCCCTGGATCCTTGAATGTCGGGTGAACGACCAGCAGACGCACGACCGCGTTGGTCACCAGGCCTCCGTCGTCCACGGCGCGCACATAGACGAAATGGGGCCCCGGCGGAAGCTGACTCGGCTCGAACGTCACACCGGTCGCCCTCAAATCCAGCCGCGGGAAGGAGCTGGTGTCGTCCAGCGCGTAGGTGTAGCCCACGATCTCCCCACCGTAGGATCCGGCGAAAGCCCCCCAGGAAAAGCTGACCGTCTCTCCCTGGAAGATCTGCAGCTGGCTCCCGAGGTGGTACTTGGGACCCACCCCGCCTCCGACCAGATCGGTCGAAATGTTGCTCCGCACGTAGAGTTCGGGGCCGGCGTTTATCGTAGTGACGATGAAATGGCGGATGTTGCGCGCGAAGGCCAGGTCCTTTTCCCTGGCGCCCGCGATGTCGACGGCGCGCAGCGCGAACACGTACTCGCCGGAGGCGACGTTGCGGAAACGGTTCTGGAGCGCCCGTAGGCCGATCCATTTCCAGTCGCCCCAGCGCGTGTGGTCGACTGCGTTCCCGGCCGGGAGTCCGTCGCCGATGGCGGAACGGATCAAATTCGTATAGAGCGTCTGGTTGAACGGGGGGAGGGGATCGTGCGGAAGCGTGGTGTCCGCGACGCCTCCTACACGAAGGAGCATGTACTGGAAGGAATCGACCGGGGCCGGGCCACCGGTCTCGCTACCGTCTGGATCGGTCCCCGACCACTGGAACGTGAAACTCGGGGGCGCGAACCCATTGAACGGCCCTGGCCCTAGATCGATTTGCGACCGGGGCGGGAGAGTCCTCGCCGAGAAGACTCGCGAGGCCGGCGTTTTATCGATGAGGCCGTAGTTGTCCTCCGCCGCGACCTTGAAGGAATGGAGCTCGAGCTCCTGGATCGGATCGACCAGGAAGAGAAGGGTCGTATCCTTCGCCGTGGTGGTCCTCCACTTGTTGATCGGAAGCAGCGAGTCGGCATCGATCGCATAGTGAAATCTCACCACTTCGCCACTGTTCTCGGAGCCACTCCAGTAAAGGTGGACCCGGAAGTTGGTCGTGTCGTATTGAACTGGGGCGTACGTCAGCTCGGTCTGTGGGCCTGAAAGCTCTAGCCTCCTGGGCGCTATCGTACCCTTCGAACAGCCCGACCCGAGCACCAGTGGGCCCAGGAAGCACAACACGAGCGCGACGAGGGGGAGGGACACGGCGAGGCGGTGTCTCGAACGAGCATCCACGCAACGCTCCGGATCGGCTCGAATGGGGGGAGGCCCACGAAAAGGGGCGTCCCCATTATACTCCCCCCATGCGCGTCCTTGGCATCGAAACCTCCTGCGACGACACGGGTGCGGCCATCGTGGAAGACGGCCGGATCCTCGCGAACATCGTCGCCTCCCAGGACGTGCACCTCGAGTACGGCGGCGTCGTTCCCGAGCTGGCCTCGCGCGCGCACATCACCCTGCTCCCGCGGGTCGTGCACGAGGCGCTGACCGCCGCCGCCCTGACCATCGACCAGCTCGATGGCATCGCGGTGACGATCGGGCCAGGTCTTCTGGGGTCGCTCCTCGTGGGGATCGAGTTCGCGAAAGGCCTCTCGCTGGCGCGCGGGATTCCATGGGTGGGCGTGAACCACGTCGAGGCGCACCTCGTCTCGGCTGGGCTCGAATCAGAGCTCGAGGCGCCCTACGTCGGCATGGTCGCTTCGGGCGGGCACACCGAGATCTACCACGTGCCCGAGCCGGGCGTGTTTCGCCGCGTGGGATCGACCCGCGACGACGCCGCGGGGGAAGCGTTCGACAAGATCGGGAAGCTCATGGGGCTGCCTTATCCGGCCGGCCCGTACATGGACAAGCTGGCGCGCGAGGGCCGCTCCGACGCGGTCCCGCTCCCGCGGGCCAAGCTCAAGGGCGAGACGCTGGACCTCAGCATGAGCGGCCTCAAGACCGCGGCGAAGCTCTTCCTCGAGAAGGAGCCGCGCCCGATCCCCGACGCGCGCCTCAAAGACATCGCGGCCTCGGTCGAGAAGGCGATCGTCGACGTCCTCGTGGACCGCCTGGGCCTGGCCCTTACCCGTTACGAGGCGCGCGCGGTTACGGTCGCGGGCGGCTGCGCCTGCAACACGCTCCTCCGCGAGGAGACCGCTCGGCTAGCGTTGGCCCGCGGCATCCTGGCCCGGTTCCCGTCCCCCAAGCTCTGCCGCGACAACGGGGCCATGATCGCCCACGCCGGGTCCTTCGCCCTCCGGCGGGGCGAGCGCACGTCCTTCAGCGCCTCGGCCATCGCCAACCTGGATTCCTTTACGCCCTTGCCGGTCTGATCCCAGGGAACTGTCGCTGCTGCGCCGAAAAAACGCCCTCGCCTTCGGTATAAGTACGTAATGAAGAACTCGTCCTGGGACGAGTTGGAGACGGGGGAGCCCAAGCGGCACCACCATTTCGCTTTCGATTTGTGGTTCCGAAACGCACCCAGGATTCACCTTCCCAGCCCGAGCCGGGTTTCCAGCTGGCCCCGGGGCCATTGCAATTTGCAACACTTGCCCCCGCCGCCCGATCCCGCGCAATCCCTGTCCGCGGCTCAAGATCGCCACACCCAAAGCCGATCAATTTGAAGAGCGGTAGCCAGTTCCGCGTTTCGGTGATTTCGAATTCCGCGCGCTGAATACCGCCACACCTGAACGGAAATCGAGGTGGCACGCGTGGACCAAGCTGCGCCAGCGCCCGAGACAGGACGAATCCTCGTGATCGAGGACGATCCCAAGCTCCGGTTCATTCTCGAAAAACAGCTCACCGACGCCAAGGACGCGTCGTACGAAGTCCGCACGGCGCCGGACGGCATCCGCGGTCTCGAGGAGGTGCGGCGCGATCCTCCCGAGCTGATTCTCCTCGACGTGATGATGCCGGGGCTCGACGGCTACGAAGTCTGCCGTCAGCTCAAGTCCAACCCGCTCACCTCGCGCATCCCGGTGATCTTTCTCACCGCGAAATCCACCTTCGAGGACAAGATTCACGGCCTCGAGCTCTACGCCGACGACTATCTGACCAAGCCGTGGGCGCAGAACGAACTCCTCTTCCGGGTTCGAAACCAACTCAAGACGCGGCGCGGCCAGCTCCAGTCCAACGCGCTCACCGGCCTTCCCGGCAACGTGCTCATCGAGACCGAGCTCTCGCGGCGGATCGCGCAGGGGGAGAAGTTCGCCTACCTCCACATCGACCTCGACTACTTCAAGGCCTACAACGACTACTACGGACACGCGCGCGGCGACGTGGTGATCCGCTTCGTGGCCTCCTTGCTCCAGGAGCTCGTGCAGCAGTACGGGCTGCCGGGCGACTTCGTGGGCCACATCGGCGGCGACGACTTCGTGGTCATCACCACCCCCGAGCGCGCGCCGCGTATCGGTGATGGGATCCAAGCCACCTTCGACACGGGCATCTCCAGCCAGTACGACGAGCAGGATCTGAAGCGCGGACACATCATGGTGCTGTCGAGTCGCCAGGGAGGCGTGAAGAAATTCGAGATCATGTCCATCACGATCCTGATCGTGAGCAACGTGGGGCGTGACATCCACCACGGCGCCCAGGTGATCGACATCTCGAAGGACTTGAAGAAGCAGGGCAAGGCGATGCACGGCAGCGTGGTGATCTCGGATCGCCGCTCGGACGGGTCGCCCATCATGCCTGCCGCCGATCTCCCTCTCGGCGAGCAGCCGGAATTCCCCTGATGCCGGGCCGCTCCCCCGATAGCGACGGCCGCGCCACCGCCTTCCGCCTCCTCCCCGGCCTCTCCAGCCTGAGCTTCGCGGTCCAATCCGCGTTCGACGCGAAGGGCCTCGTGGCGGCGGTCGCGCAGCACGTCCTCTCCCTGGCCCGCGCCGACACCTTCTCGCTCCTCCTCCTCGACTACGAGACCGGCGAGCTCCAGGGCGACCACTTCGATCGCGGGGAGCACGCGCCTCATGGCTCGTGCCGCGTCACGCCCCGCCCCGGGAGCTTCCTCTCCCAGGTTCTGCGCCGCGAGACCCTGATCGTCGAAGACGCGGGCAGCCTGGACGAGGCGGACTGGAGAGAGCTTCGAAACGACGGACCCTCGCCCACCGCGTTGGTCGGCGTGCCCATCATCGTCGGGACCTCGCTCCTGGGGGTGGCGCTTCTCGGTTTCCGCCGCCCGCTGCGGGCCAACGCGCGGCGCCGGAGGGCGCTCCTCTTCCTCGCGGACCTGATCGGCTTGGCGGTGGACCGGATCCGCACGCACGCCGAGCTGGAGCAGAAGACGCAGCGGCTCGAGGAGGCCAGCGCCTCCCTGCGGCGGATCGACGAGATGAAGTCGGAGCTGATCTCGGTCGTGTCGCACGAGCTTCGGACCCCGCTCACGTCGATCAAGGCCTACACCGAGACGCTCCTCGACAACGTGAACAACCCCTCGTTCGTCATGCACGAGAAGTTCCTCGCCATCATCAACGAGGAGTGCGACCGGCTGACCCGGATCGTGAACGACGTCCTCGACCTGAGCCGCATGGACTCGGGCCGCCGGCGCCTCAAGTCCGAGACGGTCGACCTGAACCGGATCCTGGACGAGGTGATTCCGACCGTGGCGCCGCAGCTTCTGGCGAAGCGCCTCACGGTGGAGCGCTCGTTCCCCACGGGGGTTCCTCCGCTCGAGGCGGACCCGGATCTCCTGAAGCAGGTGCTGGTCAACCTGATCAACAACGCGGCCAAGTTCTCCCGCGAGGCCTCGCCCATCACGATCCACGCGCTTCCCGCCGGGGAGCGCATGCAGATCGTGATCGAGGACCACGGCTTGGGAATCCCGCCGGACAAGCTGGCCCGCGTGTTCGAGCGCTTCTATCGGGTCGAGGAGGGCGGCGCGGAGCGGGTCGGCGGCTCGGGGCTGGGCCTCGCGATCGTGAAGAGCGTGGTGGAGCTCCACGGCGGCACCATCCGCGTCGAGAGCGAGCTGGGTCAGGGGAGCCGCTTCATCTTGGAGCTCCCGCTCATCCAGCGCGGATTCCGCAACCTCATGAGATCCCTCGAGCCCTTCTTCGAGACGCCCGAGCTTCGGACGATCCTCTCCAGCGCGGTCGAGATGGTGGCCGAGGTGATGGAGGCCCGGAACGTCTCGATCATGTTCTTCAACGAGGACGGAACCGAGCTCCACATCCGGGCGGCGCACGGGCTGGACCCGGACATGGTGGCGCGCGCGCGGGTGAAGACCGGCGCCTCCATCGCGGGTTGGGTCGCCCAGACCTGCGAGAACCTCCTCGTCAACGACATCGAGAACGACCGGAGGTTCCGCAAGCTGAACCATCCCCAGTACGAGACCAAGTCGCTCCTCTGCGTGCCGCTCCGCATCTCGGGAGAGGTCGTGGGGGTCGTGAACGTGAGCAGCAAGTCCACGGGGCTGCCCTTCGACCCGGACGATCTCAGCCTCCTGGTGGCGATCTCGAAGCGGGTCGGGACGGCGCTCGAACGGGTGCGCGCGGCCGGCGTCACGGGGGACGTCTTCACCACGCTGAACACCATCCGCACCGTCATCCGGGCCAAGCGGAGCTACGCGCTCTGGAGCTCGCGCCGCGCCTTCAAGCTCGCGACCGATCTCGGCCGGAGGCTGGGGCTGCCCGAGAACGAGCTGGAGGTGCTGGGCTACGTGGCCCGCGTGCACGACGTCGGCATGCTCTCGGTCGGCGAGGACCTGATCCTGAGCTCGCGCCGCTGGACGGAGCAGGAGCGGAGCCGCGTGGAGACGCACCCGGGGGACGGCGTGCGGGTGCTGCAGCCGATCGAGTTCGCCTCACGGGTGAACGAGATCATCCTGAGCCACCACGAGCACTTTGACGGCCACGGCTACCCGCGCGGCCTGGCCGGCGAGGAGATCCCGCTCGCGTCGCGCATCCTGTCGCTGGTGGACGCGTTCGAGGCGATGACCCTCGGGCGTCCGTACCGCGATTCGGTCCCCGAGGCCGAGGCGCTGGCCGAGATCCGCCGCTGCTCGGGAACCCAGTTCGATCCGCGGGTCGTCGAGGAGTTCGAGGCGCTGATGGCCCGGCGCTCGGCCGATCACGGCACGCCCGCCCCCTTCCGTACGGAGGCGCGCCGGTGATCCCCTCCGTCGAGCTGCTCTGGGCGCTGGCGGCGGCCGTGCTCCTCCTGGTGGAGCAGGTGCGCCACCGCCGCTCGCTCCGCCACGAGCTCAAGTCGCTGCGCTCCTCCTACGACGCGGCGATCCACCGGAACGACGAGCTGACGCAGGCGAGCGACAAGATGGGGGATCTCTACCGCTACCAGCTCCTCACCAGCCGCAAGCGCGCGGCCAGGATCAAGAAGGTCCTGGAAATCGCCACGAGCATCAACTCCAACCTCTCGCTCGACGTCGTGCTCCACGAGATCGTCCACGCCGTCTCGGACGCGGCCGGATTCCGGATCGTGCTCCTGCGCGTCCTGAACGAGGGGGGGAAGGACTTCGAGGCGCGCGCGTTCGCCGGGCTGAGCCGTGAGGCGATCCGGAAGCTGGAGCAGCACGTGGTCCCGCGCACCGAGTTCGAGAGCTGGCTCAAGGAGGAATTCCGGGTCGGCCGCTCCTACTTCATCAGCCACGAGCGGAAGTTCTGGGGCGAGGAGGACGAGGAAGGCTACACGCCGGAGCTGGGCGTGCGGCAGGAAGGGGAGTGGCACCAGGAGGATGTGCTCTTCGTCCCGCTCTACACCAAGGACGGGGCCGCCGTCGGCTACTTCTCGGTGGACGATCCGGTGGACCGGAGGCTCCCGTCCCGGGAAACCATCGAGACGCTCGAGATCCTCGCGACCCATGCGGTCGTGGCGATCCAGAACGCCTCCCTCTACGAGCGCCTGAACGAGAGCATGG
Organism: Binatia bacterium; assembly: GCA_035635355.1. Lineage (GTDB taxonomy): Bacteria > Eisenbacteria > RBG-16-71-46 > SZUA-252 > SZUA-252 > WS-7. The sequence continues at coordinate 10,884 of DASQBE010000025.1, forward strand.
CGCGCCTGGAGGAGGCCACCGAGCGGAGCGAGCAGGTGGCCGAGCTCAAGAACCAGTTCATCTCCACCGTCTCGCACGAGCTCCTGACCCCGCTCACCGCGATCCGGGCCTACGCCGAGGCGCTGCTCGAGCACGTGGGCTCCACCACGGTGGACATGCAGCGCCAGTTCCTGGGCGTGATCGACGAGCAGAGCCTGAAGCTCCGCCACCTCATCGACTCGATCCTCGAGCTCTCGCAGCTCGAGTCGGGCCGGTTCCGGATGGTCCGCGAGCCCTTCAACCTGACCGCGCTCACGCACGAGGTGGTGACGATCCTGGCCTCCATGGCGGATACCAAGAAGATCACCCTGGTGGTCGAGACCTCGGTGCCCGAGATCGTGATCGAGGCGGACCGCGAGCTGATGCGGCGCGTCCTCAACAACCTGGGAAGCAACGCGATCAAGTTCACGCACGAGGCCGGGACCGTCACCTTCCGGCTCGCCATCGAGGGGCGCGCCGTGCGGATCCAGGTCGAGGACACCGGGATCGGGATCCCCGAGGACGGGATCGGCCGCATCTTCGACAAGTTCTACCAGATCGACAACTCGCTCTCGCGGGAGTACCCGGGCGTGGGCCTGGGGCTCACCATCTCGAAGAGCATCGTGGAATGGCACGGCGGCGAGATCTCCGCCGAGAGCAAGGCCGGGATCGGATCCCGCTTCACCGTGCTCCTGCCCGTCACGGCGGGGGACGCGCACGTGATCACGCACGCCTCGTGGACGCCCTCGCGCTCGGTCTCGAACCACTTGACCCGGCTCACGGTGGAAATGATCGCGGAGGTCATGAACGCGCGCACCGCGTCCTTCATGCTCGTGGACGAGGAGCGCTCCGAGCTCTACATCCGGGCGGCGCGCGGGCTCCGCGAGGAAGTGGTATGCGGCACCAGGGTCCGGATCGGTGATTCCATCGCCGGATGGGTGGCGAAGCACGGGCAGCCGCTCCTCGTGACCAACATCGAGGAGGATCCCCGGTTCGGGCGGCCGAACGGGCATCAGTACGAGACCAAGTCCCTGCTCTCCGTGCCGGTGAAGATCGAGGGTCGGGTGGTCGGGGTCATCAACATCAACAACAAGATCTCCCGCACGCCGTTCACCGAGGACGACCGGGCGCTCCTCTCCTCGCTCGCGGATCGCGTCGCGCTGGCCTGGAAGCGCGTCTCGGACCACGAGCGCTCCTCCGACCGCACCGAGGAGACCGCCAAGGCCCTGACCGCCATCATCGAGAACGCGCGGCGGAGCCGTCTCAAGCTGAACGGCGGCTCCATGGCGGGACGCGCCGTGGCCGTGGGCCGGAAGCTGGGGCTCGCCGAGGAGGACCTCGAGGCCCTCGCCTACGTGGCCAGCGTGCACGACGTGGGCATGGGCCAGGTCGACCTCTCGGTGCTCCAGGAGCCGGGGCGGCTGGACGACGAGACCTGGGCCCAGGTGGCGCTCCATCCCCTGCGCTCCGCGGAGATCGTGAAACCCATCGAGTTCCAGGAGCAGGTGACCGAAATCATAATGGCCCACCACGAGCGGATGGACGGCCGGGGGTACCCGAAGGGGCTCCAGGGGAGCCAGATCCCGATCGGGGCCCGGATCATCGCGGTCCTGGACGCCTACGAGTCCATGACCATCGGGAGGCCCTACCGGGAGGCCATGGCCCATGCGGAGGCCCTCCGGGAGATCCAGCAATGCAAGGGAACGCAGTTCGATTCGAGGGTTGTGGAAGCTTTCTCGCAAGTATTTGAATCCGAGGAAAATACGAAGCTAGTTCGGAGTGGAGAACCGGCCTGAAAGGCCGATACGAATTCTGGCATCAAGGCAAGAGGAGGTGAGTCGGATGTCCAAAGGGAAAATCCTCGTCGTCGACGATGAGATCTACATCGTCCACATCCTGGACTTCAGTCTGGGGATGGAGGGCTACGAGGTCGTTACGGCGCTCGATGGGGAGCAGGCGCTCGAGAAGGTGAAGACGGAAAAGCCGGACCTCATCGTGCTGGACATCATGATGCCGAAGCTCGATGGATACGAGGTCTGCAAGAACATCAAGTCCAGCGCCGCCACCCAGCACATTCCGGTGATCCTCCTCTCCGCGAAGGGCCGGAACGTCGACCAGAAGCTGGGATTCGACGTGGGCGCGGACGATTACATCACGAAGCCGTTCAGCCCGAGAAAGCTGGTGGAGCGCATCAACCAGCTCCTGGGCCAGACCGTCACCGAACGCCCGGCTCCCTCGGCGTAGCGCGCGGGCGGCGTCCGCCGTCCGCGACCTCTCCGCGAGTGATACCATGCGCCCGCCATGGCCTTGGTCCGCGTCGCTGTTCCCATCCCGCTCGCCCGTGAAGATGCGCTCGTCTACGAGATCCCCGAAGAGGAAACCCCCGAGGTAGGTCTGCGCGTGCTCGTCCCGGTGGGACCGCGCCGCGTGTGGGGAACCGTGCTGGGGATCGAATCCAAGCCCCCCGACTTTCGCGTCCGGAAGATCTCGGGCATTCCCGAGCCGCGCGTCGTGGTCACGCCCGAGCTGCTGGACCTCTGCCGCTGGGTGTCCGACTACTACGCGGCGAACCTGAGCGACGTGCTCCAGGCGGCCGTGCCCTCCCCCGGCGGCCTCACGCGCCGCGCCCCGCGATCGGCGCCCGAGGAGGAGGTGGCCTGGCTGGCGGTGGCGCCGCCGCGCCGGGAAGCGCTGAACGAGGAGCAGCGGGCGGCCCTGACGGCGCTCGAGGAGGCGATCCGCGCGCGCGCCTTCGCTGCGTTCCTTCTCTTCGGCGTGACGGGGAGCGGAAAAACGGCCGTCTACCTCCACGCCGCGGCCGAAGCGCTCCGCGATTCGGGGCAGACCCTCATCCTCGTGCCCGAAATCGCCCTCTCGCCGCAGACGCTGGACTCGTTTCGCCGGGCGGGATTCGGGCGCGTGGCGCTCTACCACAGCACCCTCCGGCCGCGGGAGCGCGCCGACGTCTGGCGCGCCGTCGCGGCGGGCGAGATCGACCTGGTGGTCGGAACGCGCTCCGCGGTGTTCCTGCCCTTCCGGAACCTGCGCCTCGTGGTCGTGGACGAGGAGCAGGACTCGGCCTACAAGCAGGGCGATGCGCCCCGGTACCACGCGCGGGACGTGGCGCTGGTGCGGGCGCGGCGCCTCGGCGCCGTCGCGGTGCTGGCCTCCGCCACGCCCAGCCTGGAGACGTTCGCGCGGGTGAAACAGGGCCGGTGCGGGCTGCTGCGCCTGCCGGCACGGATCGACGGGCGGCCGCTTCCCACCGTGCGGACCACCGATCTGCGGCACCGCTCCGCGACCTCGCGGTTCCTGAGCGAGATCCTGGTCGAGGCGATGGCGAAGACCCTCGAGCGCCGCGAGCAGGCGATCCTCTTCCTGAACCGCCGCGGCCATTCGACCTACCTCCAATGCCGCGGCTGCGGCGATGTGGCCCGGTGCGACCGCTGCGACGTCTCCTACACCGTGCATCTCGCCGATCAGACGCTCCTCTGCCATTACTGCGGCGCCGAGCGGAAGCTCCTGCCCTCGTGCCCGGGATGCGGCGCCTCGAACCTATGGTTCGGCGGCGTGGGAATCCAGCGGATCGAGCGCGAGGTGGCGCGCCTCTTTCCCCTGGCGCGGATCGCGCGGCTGGACTTCGACGCCACGCGAAAGCGCGGGGCGGCCGCGGCGATCCTGGGCGATTTCCGGATGGGGAAGACCGATTTCCTGCTGGGCACGCAGATGGTCGCGAAGGGGTTCGATTTCCCGATGGTGACCCTGGTCGGGATCATCGTGGCGGATCTCCAGCTCTACCTGCCCGACTTTCGCGCGGCCGAGCGCACGTTCCAGCTCCTGACGCAGGTCGCGGGACGCGCCGGCCGAGGGGACCGTCCGGGCGAGGTGATCTTGCAGTCGTACGACCCCGATCATCCCGCGCTTCGCTGCGCGGCCGCGCAGGACTTCGAGATGTTCTACGAGCAGGAATCCGCGGAGCGCCGGGAGCTCCGGTACCCTCCGTTCGGCCACCTCGTGGAGATCGAGATCCGCGGTCCCAAGAAGGAGCGCGTGGTCCGCGAGGCGGGCGCCCTCCGAACCGCCCTGGCGTCCATCGCGCGCCGCGCCGGCGTCGAGCTTCTGGGGCCCGCGCCCAAGCCGATCGCCCGGATCCAGGGGGCCGAGCGGTGG
>DASQBE010000026.1:0-3571 GCA_035635355.1 Binatia bacterium
CGTGCCGCCCGCGCGAGCGGCGGAGATCGGCCTCCGCGCTGTCTCGTCGGGGATCCGCACGCTCAAGGTCAAGGTGGGAGGCGCCAACCCCCGCGAGGACGAGGAGCGGCTTCAAGCCCTGCGTGACGCCGTGGGTCCCGAGGTCAAGATCCGGGTCGACGCGAACCAGGCCTGGAGCCCCGACGGAGCCATCGAATCGCTTCGCTCGCTCGCGCGCTTCGATCTGGAGTACGCCGAGCAGCCTGTCTCCGCCGAGGATCTGGAGGGGCTGGCGCGGGTGCGCCGCGGCGTCCCTGTCCGGATCGCGGCGGACGAGTCGGTGCGGGACACCAAGAGCGCCGAGATGATCGTGTACCGCTCCGCGGCCGACATCCTGATCCTGAAGCCGATGGCCCTGGGCGGGCTGCGGGAAGCGCGATCGGTCCAGAACGTCGCGGGCGACGGCGGGATGCCGGTGGTGGTGACTTCGCTCGTGGAGAGCGCGATCGGGCGCGCCGCGGCGCTTCACTTCGCGGCGTCCCTGGGAGAGACGGCCTTCGCGCACGGCGTCGCCACCGGCGAGGCCCTGGCCTCGGACCTGGCGCCCTCCGCTTCTCCTTCGCGCGGGACGATCGCCGTGCCCGAGGGACCGGGACTGGGCATCGCCCTCCCGGAGGAGTTCTGGCGCGAAGCCTACACGGTGGAGGCGGAGTGATCGCGGAGCGCGACGTGGAAGCCGAGCCCGGCGACGGCGGCCTCTCGACCTGGGACCCGGTCTCCTTCTGGGCGCGCACGCGTCCGGACCGGCTCGCGCTCCGCATGGGCGAGGAGCGGTGGACGTATGGCCGCCTCGAGGAGGCCGTCTCCGGAGCGGCGCTCTCCTTCTTCGAGCAGGGGCTCGTTTCGGGCGAGCACGTCTCGGTGGAGTTCGGCGCGGAGGAGGGGCTCCATTTCGCGACCACGGTCCACGCGCTCCACCGCGCGGGGCTCCTGCCCGTTCCGATCGGGCCGCGGTTGACGGAGCCCGAGCGCGTGGCGATGCGCCAGCGCGCGCAGGTCGACTTCGCCTTGACCGCGACCCCGGTGCCCGCCCCCGCCCGGGGATCGAACGCGCGCGGCATGAGGCCGCTCCTCTTCGAGCGCCGCCTCGACGCTCCCTCCGCGATCTGCTTCACCTCCGGCACGGAGGGAGCGCCGCGCGCGGTGGTCCTCACGCACGGGAATTTTCTCTGGAGCGCGCTCGCTTCCGCGAGAAACCTCGGCGTGCGGGCGGAGGACGTATGGCTCTCCTGCCTCCCGCTTCATCACGTCGGGGGCCTCTCCGTGCTCACGAGAAGCGCCTGCTACGGTACCGCGGTCTTGATCCACGAGCGCTTCGATCCCGAAGCCGTGAGCCGGGCGATCGACCGCGAGGGCGTCACCCTGGTCTCCCTCGTGCCCCCGATGCTCGAGCGCCTTCTCGAAGCGCGCGCCGGGCGTCCCTTCCCCGGCTCGCTTCGTGCGGCCCTCGTGGGGGGCGGACCCGCGCCCCTGGAGCTCCTCCAGGCCGCGGCGGAGCTGGGCCTGGTGGCGCTCCCCACGTACGGAATGACCGAGACCACCTCGCAGGTCACGACCCTCTCGCCGCGGGAGTGGCCCGAGGGGCTCGCCACGGCGGGACGGCCGCTCCCCTTCGTCCGCCTCGAGGTGCGCGGCCCGGACGGCCGGGCGCTCGGACCTCTCGAGGAAGGCGAGATCTTCGCGCGCGGCCCCATGGTGGTGGATGCCTACTTCGACGACACCGAGCGGAACGCGACCGCGTTCGACCGCCGGTGGTTTCGGACCGGCGACTTCGGCGCCTGGGATGACGCCGGCCGGCTCCGGGTCCTCGACCGACGCCAGGACCGCATGGTGGTCGGGGGCGAGAATGTCGCGACGGGTGAAGTGGAGGCAGCCCTCGCGCGCCACCGGGCGATCGCGGAAGTCTGCGTGGTCGCCCTCCCGGCCGGGAGCTGGGGCCAGGAGGTGGCCGCCGTGGTGGTGTGCCGGCCGGGCTCGGAGGTCACCCTCGAGGAGCTTCGGGAGCTGGCCGGGCGGACCCTGGCGCCCCACAAGCTTCCCCGGACCCTCCACGTGGTGAAGGCCCTTCCGCGGAACGGCGCGGGAAAGCTCCTACGTGGCGAGATTCGGAGCCGGCTCGAGGAGGAGATGGCGGAGAAGAATCGCGCGTAGCGGATCGGGGATCGGAATCGGCCTCATGGTCCCGCGATCCACGAACGCGTGCACGGTGGAAGCCTCCACGCGCAGATCCCCCTCGGATCCCGTCACGTGGTAGCGCAGGGTGAAGGAGGCCCGCCCCACGCGGGTCACGTCGATGCGTACGTCGATCCGGTCCCCGTGCCGGATGGGACGGCGGTAATCGGCTTCGGAGTGGGCGATGGGAACGAGGTACGTAGCACCCGCGAAGAAGTGCGCTCGATCGACTCCCTCCGCACCCCAGAATTCCTCGTACGCATGATGGCAATAATCGTAGATCCGCCCGAAGAAGAGCACGCCCCCCGCGTCCACGTCCTGGAAGCGGATCGGGAACCGGGCCGAGAAGCTCACGAGGGCTTCCCCACCGTTCCGACGTAGACGTGCGCGATGCCGCCCATGAGGCTCCGGGCGCGCACCGAGGAGAACCGCTCGGTGTTCTCCATGAGCGCCACGAACGCGGGGCCGGAGGGAAACTCCGAGGACGTTCGGTGGAAGTACTCGTAGGCGGAACGCTTCCCCGTGAGCCAGCCGCCGATGCGCGGGATCACGTGCGCGCTGTAGAAACGGTAGAGGGGCCCGAAGAGAGCCCCGCCCGGTTGCCCGAATTCTAGAATGGCCACCGAGCCCCCCGGGCGCACCACGCGCGCCATCTCCGACACGCCCAGCGCCGGGTCGTCCACGTTCCGGATCCCGAACGCGATGGACGCGACGTCGAAGGCGCCGTCCGCGTGGGGAAGATGAAGGGTGTCCGCTTCCTCGAACTGGGTCGGAAGCCCCTCCTCCTCCGCCTTGGCGCGCGCGACCTCCAGCATCTCGGCGCAGAAATCGGTGCCGAGAACGCGCCCCTGCCGGCCCACCGCGCGCTGGAACGCGAACGCCAGATCCCCCGTCCCCGTGGCACAGTCCAGGACCTTGGCCCCGGGCGTGGCACCGCTCGCGCGCACCGTGGCCCGGCGCCACCCGTGGTGAAGCCCCAGGGAGAGCACCTGGTTTCCCTTGTCGTAGCGCGTCGCGATGGACGCGAACATGGCCCGCACCTGGGAGCTCATGGATCCAGAATACCACGGCTGTTTGACCCCCGGGCGCGCCCCGCGTAGACTGGCGGGACCATGCCCTCGACGAAGCACGAGTCAAGAGCCGTGCGGATCGGATCCGTGACCCTCGGCGGCGGGAAGCCGGTGGCGGTCCAGTCCATGACCAACACCGACACCGCCGACCCGCGGGCCACCGCGGATCAGACGGTGGCGCTCGCCCAGGCCGGGTCGGAGCTGGTCCGGATCACGGTCAACACGCCCGAGGCCGCCAAGGCGGTGCCCGAGATCGTGCGCCGCGTCCGGGACCAGGGCGTGACCGCGCC
>DASQBE010000027.1:0-5505 GCA_035635355.1 Binatia bacterium
GCGGCCGAACCCTCGCGGCGTGCTTCTCACCTTCGCGCGCGGCGGCGCGACGCGGCAGGACTCGGTGCGGCGCGGGCTCGAGGCGCTGGAGCGAACGCTGCCCTTCGTCGCGGTGCACGACGTGGCGCGCGTCCTCATCTCGGCGGCGCTGATCGAGCGCGTGCTCCGGGCCGCGCGCGCGGCCGGGGCCGCCCTTCCCGCGTGCCCGATCCGCGACAGCGTGAAGGAGGTCGCGGGCGATCGGGTGGTCCGCACGGTCGACCGCGAGCGGCTCCGGGCGGCGCAGACGCCCCAGATCTTCGCGCGTGATATACTCGCCCGCGCTCACGCGGTCGCCGTCGAGGAAGGCGCGGCCGCGACCGATGACGCGATGCTCGTCGAGCGGATCGGCTGCGACGTGGCGGTGGTCCCGGGCGAAGCGTCGAATCTCAAGCTCACCGAGGCGGGCGACCTGGCCGTCCTCGAAGCCTGGCTCAAGAATCCGGTGCCGGAGGGATGATGGGTGGATATCGAGTCGGGATCGGCTACGACATCCACCGCCTCGAGCGCGGCCTTCCCCTGACCCTCGGGGGCGTTTCGCTGGCGCACGAGCGCGGCCTCAGGGCCCACTCCGACGGCGATGCGCTGGCGCACGCCATCGGGGACGCGCTTCTCGGAGCCATGGCCTTGGGCGATCTCGGCGCCCACTTCCCGGACACCGATCCCCGATACCGGGGCATGTCGAGCCTCACGCTTCTCGAGCACATTCGCGGGCTCCTCGAGCACCGCGGCGCGCGGGTGGTGAACGTGGATTCCACGCTGATCCTCGAAGCGCCGCGCGTTCATCCGCACGTGGCCGAGATGCGCGAGCGCCTCGCGGGAGCGCTGGGCGTCGGCCCCGAGTCGGTCTCGGTGAAGGCGACCTCGAACGAGGGGCTCGGCGCGGTGGGCCGCGAGGAGGGAGTCGCGGCCATGGCGGTAGCGCTGGTGGAGGTGGACGCCCGATGAGGATCGCGGTGCTGATGGGGGGAACGAGTCCCGAGCGGGAGATCTCGATCCGCACGGGAGGAGGCGTCGGGCGCGCCCTCCTCAAGCTGGGGCACGAGGTGGCGGTGCTGGACACCGGGACCGGAAAGCTCCTCCAGGGGAGCGAGCTTCACGCGGCGCTCGGAAGCCCGGCGGGCCCGTCGGCGCTGGCGCCCGTATCCGTCCCGCCTGGGGCGCCGGGCGTCGGGCTCGATCCCTTCCTCCACGGGCTCTCGCGCGACGTCGAGCTGGTGTTCGTGGCGCTGCACGGCGGGGACGGCGAGAACGGGACCCTCCAGGCGCTCCTCGACCTGGCGCGGGTGCCCTACACGGGGTCGGGCGTCCTGGCCTCCGCGCTCGCGATGGACAAGGCGATCTCCAAGCGGATCTTCGTGCACGAGGCGGTTCCCACGCCGGAATGGGTGGAGCGCTGGGCGCCCGAGGACCCGGCGCAGCCGTGGAATCCGGACCTGGAGGACGAGGAGATCGAGCGGCTCGGCGGGTTCCCGGTCATCGTGAAGCCCAATGACCAGGGCTCCACCGTCGGGATCACCGTCGCGGCCACGCGGGCCGAGCTCAAGCCCGCGCTCCACACCGCGCGGCGCTTCGGGCGGCTGGCGTTGATCGAGCGCTACATCCCGGGACGCGAGGTCACGGTCTCGGTGCTGGACGATCGCGCGCTGCCCGTCGTCGAGATCATCCCCGAGGGCGGCTTCTACGATTACGAGCACAAGTACACGGCGGGCGCGAGCCGCTACGAGTGCCCCGCCCAGCTTCCGCCCGAGGCGACCGAGAGGCTCCTGGGCCTGGGGATCCGGGCTTGCCGCGCCCTTCGCACCCGGGGCGTCGCGCGCGTGGATTTCCGCATGGACGAGGAAGGCACCCCCTTCTGCCTCGAGGTGAACACGGTCCCCGGCATGACCGAGACGAGCCTCGTTCCCAAGGCGGCGGCCGCCGCGGGCATGAGCTACGAGGACCTGGTCCGCGCCATCGTGGACGCGGCGCCCGTGGAGGCCGCGCGATGAACATCACCCCGGCCGGCTCGCACGATACCGACCTCGCCACGGCGCTGATCCGCGTCGCCCTCATCGTCATCTCGGCGTTCCTCATGTCGCGGATCGCCAAGGCGCTGATCGGGCGGATCGAGGCGGCCATCCGCTCGGGCACGCAGGGGTTCGCGATCGAGCGGGAGAAGCGCGCGGTCACGCTCGGGAAGATGCTCCGGAACGCGAGCTGGGTCCTGATCGTGGTGGTCTCGCTCCTGATGGCGCTTCGCGAGCTGGGATTCGACGTCACGCCGGCGCTCGCCGCCGCGGGCGGATTCGGAATCGCGGCGGGCTTCGGGGCCCAGACCCTGGTTCGCGACTGGCTGGCGGGCATCCTCATCATCACGGACAACCAGTTCGCCGTGGGGGATGTGGTGCGCGCCGCGGGCGTGGCCGGCAAGGTGGAGGTGGTCTCGCTGCATCACACGGAGCTGCGGGACGGGGACGGCGCGCTCCACTTCATTCCCAACGGGGAGATCAAGGTCGTGACCAACCTCTCGCGAAGCTGGTCGCAGCCCACGGTTCGGGTCCCGATCGACATCGCCGAGGATCCCAAACGGGTGCTGGCCGTCCTTCGCGACGAGCTCCGGAAATTCGCGGAGGAGCCCTCGGTGAAGTCGCACCTCGAGGGCGAGCCGCGCCTGCTCGGGATCGAGGACGTCTACGCCGGCTATTTCACGGTGCTCCTGCAGGTGAAGACCAACCCGGGGCAGCGCCTCGAGATGATGCGCGAGCTGCGCATCGCGGTCCTCCATCGGCTGCGGGAGGAGGGCATCTCGGTGCGCCCCGCCTCCACCTCGGGGACCCCGGTATGAGCCTGCGCGTCTACGATACGAGGCGGCGGAAGAAGCTCCCCTTCGAGCCGGTCCGTCCGAATCACGCGGGGATGTACGTCTGCGGGATGACGGTCCAGGACAAGCCGCACGTCGGCCACATGCGCTACGCGGTCGCCGGCGATGTGATCCGCCGCTACCTCGAATTCAAGGGGTTCGAGGTCAACTACGTCACCAACTTCACGGACATCGACGACCGCATCATCGATCGCGCGAACAAGGAGGGCATCCCGTTCACCAAGGTCTCCGAACGGAACATGAAGGCCTTCATCACGTACGCGGATCTCCTGAACATCAAGCGGGCGACGCACTATCCACGGGCCACCGAGCACATCCCCGAGATCACCGCGCTGATCCAGCAGCTCATCCAGAAGGGCCACGCGTACGCCGCGGGCCAGGACGTCTACTTCGACGTGCGGAGCTATTCCAAGTATGGGGAGCTCTCCAGGCGGAAGCTCGACGACCTCCGCGCGGGCGTCCGGATCGAGGTGGGGGAGGCGAAGCGCGACCCGCTCGACTTCACCCTCTGGAAGGGTGCCAAGCCCAGCGAGCCCAGCTGGCCCAGCCCCTGGGGTCCGGGGCGCCCGGGATGGCATATCGAGTGCTCCGCGATGGCGATGAAGTATCTCGGCGAGACCTTCGACTTCCACGGCGGCGGGCAGGATCTGGTCTTCCCGCATCACGAGAACGAGATCGCGCAGTCGGAGGCGGCCACGGGGAAGACCTTCGCGTGCTACTGGATCGAGAACGGCCTCGTGCTCCTGCGCGGCGCGAAGATGTCGAAATCGGACCAGCACTTCTTCCTCATCGAGGACGTGGCGAAGAAGGTCGAGCCCGAGGTGATCCGCTTCTACTTGCAGTCCACGCAGTACCGGAGCCCGATCGAGTGGAACGAGGATCGCCTTCGGGAGGCCGGGATTGCCTACGCCCGCCTGCGCGCCGCGCTCAAGACCGGCGAAGACGCGGGAGGATCCGAGCCCGCCGAGCCCCTGAAGCCCAAGGGGCTCCACGGCGAGGCGCTCAAGGCGGAGAAGCTCTTCGAGGAATCGATGGACGACGATTTCAACTCGGCCAAGGCGCAAGGGCACCTCTTCGATCTGGCCAAGGCCATCAACCGCGTCGCGGAGTCGAACGGGGACCCGGACCGCGCGGCGCTGCCCCACGCCACGCGCACGCTCCGCCGCCTCGGGGAGACCCTGGGCCTCTTCTGGGAGGGCAAGGTTCGGGAGGAGGAGGTCCCGGATGAGATCCAAGCCCTTGTGAGACAAAGGGATGAGGCCCGCCTCCAGAAGCAGTGGCAAAGCGCCGATGAGCTTAGGGATCAGATTCAAACCCTGGGCTACGTCCTCGATGACCAGAAAGGGGGGACACGCGCCCGGCGAAAACTCTAACCCTGAAGGGGTTGAACCAACCAGCCGATGCGCTTCTTCCAACGGCCGCGCACCCTCAAAGACGAGCTGCAGATCCTCTTCCTCGCCGTGGGAAGCGCGTTTCTCGTTCTCGCCACCGTCCTCCTCTACCAAAACGGACAAGCCTCGCTCCGACGGCAGCTCATCGCGGGCGCCTCCTCGGCGGCCGAGACCGCCTCCGCGCTGATCAGCCTCGAGGACCATCGCTCGGTCCGGTCTCCCTCCGACGTCAACGAGCGCCCGTTCCGGAACATCGTGCAGAGCCTGGGCGCTCTGCGCCGCGCCAATCCGGAGATCGTCCATCTCTTCACGATGGCGCCCATCGGCGAGCTGGGTGCCTGGAAAGTCGTGGTGGACATGGGCGGATCCGCTCCCGTTCGCGAAGAGGGGCGTCTGGTGCACGGGCGCCTGCCCATCGGCGCGGAGCCCCCCTCGAGCCTCCCGGTCGAGCTCATCCACGCCGGCATGGCGGGCACGGCGGCCGATATCCTCGACCTCACCAACCCCTCGCGCGCGCGCGCCGTCGCCGTGGCGCCGATCGTGGCGCCCCAGGGCGGCGCGGTCGGTCTCGTCGTGGTGGAGCTGAGCGCTTCGGGCTTGATCGAGGAGGTGCGGCTCCTCTGGTACGTCTCCATCGCGATCTTCCTCGTCGGACTGGTCGTGAGCGTCGTGGCCTCCAACCTGGCCTCGCGCTGGGTGACCCGTCCCATCGAAGAGCTGCTCCTCGCCGTGGACGAGATCTCGCGCGGCAACCTCCGGGCGCGCGTCGTGGGCCAGAGCCGAAACGAGCTGGGCGCCCTGGGCCAGGCCTTCAACCTCATGGCCCAGAACCTCGAGGTCTCGAAGGCGAAGAACGACGAGCAGCAGAATCTCCTGCGCGAGCTTCATCGCACGGGCTCGCAGGTGGCGGCCACCCTCGAATTGCCGCGGATGCTCGAGACCGCCTCGCGCGGGATCCGCGCCATCTGCGGCGGCGAGGAAGCGTTCGCGGGCGCGATGGGTCCCCGCGACAAGTCGGTGCGCCTCTGGACCCGGTCCGGTCCGGGGACGCTGGACCTGGAAGGATGGGACACCCCCGTCACGCTGCTCGAAGAGGTGCTCGGAGGGGAAACCAGGCTCCTCGCCCGGAAGGAATTCGCGGCGGCCGGGCTCTCGATGCTGCTGGATCGTCCCGGGGATTACGCGCTGGCCGCGCCTCTGCGGGTGAGCGAC
>DASQBE010000028.1:0-2884 GCA_035635355.1 Binatia bacterium
TGGATCGAGATCGTGAGAGTGAGCGCCCAGCCCGCGGGCTCCATCGCGGAGCGGCTGGTCGCGGCGGCCGACGAGCGCACCGCGGCGGTCCTCGCGTCCACCATCCTCTACAAGAACGCGTACGTGGTGCCCAACCTCCGCGCCGTCGCGGAGCGCTGCCGCGCGGTCGGCGCGGAGTTGGTGCTGGACGCGTATCACCAGATCAACGTCATCCCGTTCTCCCTCGAGGCGGACGGATTCGCGGACGCGTTCGTCACGGGGGGTGGCTACAAGTACTGCGAGCTGGGGGAGGGGAACGCGTACCTGCGCGTCCCGCCGGGCCGGGATCACCTGCGCCCGATCGTCACCGGCTGGTTCAGCGAGTTCGCGAAGCTCACGAAGCAGGTGAAGCCGGGCGTGGGCTACGGCGAGGGCGGGGCGAAGTGGGCCAGCGCGACCTACGATCCCACCAGCCACTACCGGGGGGCTCGGGTCCTCGATTTCTTCGAGGAGCAGGGGCTGACGCCCGAGCTCTTACGGGAGAGCTACGCGCACCAAGTCGCGCTCCTGGCCGAGCGGTTCGACGCCCAGGATCTGGATCCCAAGAGGGTCACGCGCGACCGCTCGGTGCCGCTCACGGCGATCGGGGGATTCCTGGCCCTGGAGAGCCCGCACTCCGAGGAGCTGAAGCGGGGGTTGCAGCAGCGGAACGTGCAGATCGACATCCGTGGGACCACGATGCGCTTCGGCCCCGCGCCCTACCTCTCCGATGCGCAGATCGCCGGCGCCATCGACGCCCTGGCCGAGGCCGTCCGAGCCCTCTAGATCTGGCTCGAGAGGGAACCCAGGAGCTTCTCCAGCTCCTTCGGATCCGCGGGCTTCGTCACGTGGAAATCGAATCCCGCGTCGTGGGAGCGCATCTGGTCCTCGTGCTGGCCGTAGCCCGTCAGCGCGATCATGAACGTCTTGCCGCGCGGGAACTCGCGGCGCAGGATCTGGGCCACCGCGTAGCCGTCCATCGGGCCGGGAAGCCCGATGTCACAGATCACGACATCGGGTTGGAAGCGCTTGGCCAACTCGATGCCCACGGGCCCGTCGTACGCCTTCTCCACGTCGTGTCCCATGAGATGCAGGAGCATTCCCATGCTCTCCGCGGCATCGATGCAGTCCTCGATCACGATGATCTTGTAGGACTTCGCGGCGGCCGGCGCGGAGCGGATCCTGGTCTCCCGCACCGCCGCCTCGCGCTCCAGCGGAAGCTCGACGGTGAATTCCGAGCCCTTGCCCGCGCCCTCGCTGGAAGCGAGGATCCGGCCGCCGTGGAGCTCGGTGAGCCCCTTGGCCAGCGCCATGCCGATGCCCAGCCCGCCGCTCCCGCGATCGTAGGTCCGGGCGCCGGGACGAAACGCCTCGAAGACCCTCGCCAGGTGCTCGGCGTCCATGCCGAGGCCGGTATCCCGGATTCCGATCGATGCGGACGTTCGGTCCGCTCGCTCGGAGAGGGTCACCGTGACGCGGCCCCCCGCCTCGGTGAACTTGACCGCGTTCTGTAATATGTTCGTGAGGATCTGGGTGAGCCGCGTGGGATCGCCGCTGATCCAGAGCTCTCGATCGGGCAGGCGCGATTCCATGCTCAGCCCCGAGGCCTCCAGGGCGATCCGGTAATCCCCGACGGCGCGCCGGACCACCTGGGTGAGATCGACTCGCTCCCTGCGGAGCAGGATCGTCCCGCTGGAGATGCGCGACAGGTCGAAGAGATCGTCGGTGATCCGGGCCATGTGGGTCACCTGGCGCTCGGCGATGTCGCGGGCCTGCGCCGCCAGAGGTCCGTTTGGATCGCGCTGGAGCACATGGAGCGCGCTCTGGATCGGGGCGAGCGGGCCTCGGATCTCGTGCGAGAGCACCGCGAGGAACTGGTCCTTGCGGCGGTTCGCGTCCGCGAGCTGGACTTCGCTCAGGCGCAGGGCATCCTCGATCCGCTTCCGCTCCTCCAGCTCTCGCTCCAGGCGCTCGGCCATCTGCTCGGCGCGGCGGCGAGCGATCTGGTCGGTCATATCGGTGACGATCAGGTACGAGACTCGATCCATGTCCTCGACCGCGTTGACGGAAACGTGGATCGGCACCACGGCGCCGTCGGCCCGAACGAGCCCGAATTCGCCCTGCCCGCTTCCGGAGTCCACGACCTCGGCGTAGGCCGCCTGGAAGGGAGCGGTGAGGAACCCATATATCGATTTCCGAACGACTTCATCCAGCGGACGCTGCAGCATCTCGGCGAACTGTCGATTGCAGTAGAGAACCGTCCCGTCCGCCCCCATCGCGACCGCCCCCTGCTGCATCCTCTCCACGAGAATCCGGTACGGAGCTTCGCCTGACTCCAGTTTGAGGACGCGCTCGCCGTTCAGCTGGGCGATGCTCATGGCTTCCTGTCTTTTCGAAGAGGTCGACATGCTGCGGTCCCCGTGCGTTTGCAGAAGGCATCCGTGCCTCGAACCATCTCTCCCTGCGGGGCCAAGCATCATAGATCGTACGGAAACACAAGACTATGTAATACTACTTAGCTTCCATTATATCCTTACATCGCAGCGGTTTATCGCGTTACTCGGCGATGAGAAGGCTCTCCGCGAACGGCCAATCCCGGTCCAGCCACTGCCCGGCCACCGAGAAGGAGGCCTTGCTGAAGACGCGTGTCGGATCGTCGGCCTCGTACTTGTAGGAGCTTTCCGTCCAGATGCTCTCGCCGGCGCGGAACGTTACCGTGAGATCGATCGCGCGAATTCGAACCACATGCGCAACCGCCGCCACGAGGTGCATCTCGACGCGACGCTTCGGCGCGTTCCACCGCGCCTCGTGTCGGAAGACGTCGAGGTTGAAGTCCGCGTCCAGCTCGCGGTTGATGCGTCGAAGG
>DASQBE010000029.1:0-11878 GCA_035635355.1 Binatia bacterium
CATCCTCGCTCTCCTCCTACATTCGATCCAGCGCGGCCTCGAGCCGATTCAAGCCTTCTTCGATGTCCGCGTCCCCGATGGCGTACGAGAGGCGCAGATGGCCTTCCATGCCGAACGCGGATCCGGGAACGCAGACGATCCGCGCCTCGTCGATCAAGAAATCGCTCAGCCCGGCCGAATCCGACACGCCGTTCCGCGCCGCGCGGATGCGCTCGCTCAGATCCGGGAAGGCGTAGAACGCGCCCTCGGGCGGAACCAGCCTCACGCCCCGCATGCCGCTCAGCCGCCGCACGATGAGGTCGCGCCGCTTCGCGAAGCAGGCGCGCATGGCGTGGACGGAATCCCGCGGCCCGGTGAACGCCCGGATCGCGGCGAACTGCGACACCGAAGCCGGATTCGAGGTCGACTGGCCCTGGAGACGCTCCATCCCCTCCGCCAGATCGTGGGGCGCGGCCGCGAATCCGATCCTCCAGCCGGTCATGGCCCACGTCTTCGAGACCCCGCCGATCACGATGGTCCGGTCGCGGAGCTCGGGCCCGAGCGAGGCGATGCTCACGTGGCGCGCTCCCCCGAAGACCAGCTGCTCGTAGATCTCGTCGGAGAGCACGTAGAGTCCGTGGCGGCGCACCACCTCGCCGATCGCGAGCAATTCCTCGCGCGTGTAGACGGCGCCGGAGGGATTGTTGGGGCTGTTCAGGACGAGGAGCTTGGAGCGCCGGGTGATGGCGCGTTCCAGCTCCTCCGGCCCGATCTTCATGCTTCCGGGCTTCGGAGGCACGAGGACCGGATCGCCTCCCACGAGCCGGACCAGCTCGGGGAACGTCACCCAGTAGGGCACCGGGCAGAGCACCTCGTCCCCCGGCTCCACCAGCGTGAGAAACGCGTTCCAGATGGCGTGCTTCGCGCCGTTCGAGACCACGATCTCCCCGGGCTCGTAGGCGAGCCCGTTCTCGCGCTCCAGGTTTTGCGCGATCGCCGCGCGCAGCTCGGGCACGCCGCCCACCGCGGTGTAGCGCGTGGCCCCGGCGCGTATGGCCTGCACGCCGGCCTCGCGCACGTCCTCGGGCGTATCGAAATCGGGCTCCCCCGCGGCGAAGGAGATGACGGAGTGGCCCTGCGCCCGCAGCTCGCGCGCGCGGGCGCCGAGCGCCAGGGTCTCCGACGCCTTCAGGGCCTGGACACGGGCGGACACGCGGGAGGAGGTCACGTCTTCCCCATCAAGCGCTTCTTCAACAGCGGGGCGACGTGCGGCGGGACCAGCCCCTCGATCGCGCCCCCGTACCGGGCGATCTCCTTCACGAGGGACGCGTTCACGTACGTGTAGGTCTCGCTGGGCATCAGGAACACGGTCTCGATCTCGTCGCAGAGCTTACGGTTCATGAGGGCCATCTGGAATTCGTACTCGAAATCGGAGATGAAGCGAAGCCCCCGCACCAGGACCGGGATCTTCCGCTCCCGGGCGAAATCCACCAGGAGCCCCGAGAAGGGCTCCACCGAGAGCCGGTCGAGCTTCGCGGTCGCCTCGCGGATCATGGCGACGCGCTCCTCCTGCGTGAACACCACCCCCTTCTCCGCGCGCTCCGCGACGGCCACGGTGAGGTGGTCGAACATGCGGAGCGCCCGCTGCATCAGATCCAGATGTCCGTTCGTCACCGGATCGAATGTTCCGGCGAACACCGCGCGTTTCATGCTCCTCCTCGTTCCTCGCGCCTCAGGGAGCCGGGACGCGATAGAAGGTGACCGTGGTCTCGGAGTACGTGCGTTCCGTGGCGATCTCGAATCGGGCCGGCCGGGGTGCCTCCCCGCCCTTCCGTCGTTCATATACCACGAGGGCGCCCGCCTCGGGCCAGGATAAGGCCTGAAGCCGCTCCAGCCACCGGGGCCCCGCGTCCCCCGCGTACGGCGGATCGAGGAACACGAGGTCGAATCCGGCGCCCGCCTCCGCCGGCAGGTCGATCCGCGCGAGGTCCGCCTGGTGCACGACGCCTCGCTCGCTCAGCCCGAGCCGCGCCAGGTTCTCCCGCAGCGCCCGCGCGACCGGGGGGCTCCCCTCGATGAAGCGGGCCTCGCGCGCCCCGCGGCTCAGCGCCTCGATCCCGAGGGCGCCGGTGCCGGCGTAGAGATCCAGCACCCGGGCATCCTGGACCACGCGGGGACCCAGCACGTCGAAGACCGCCTCGCGCGTGCGGTCCGAAGTCGGACGCACGCCGCCCTGGGGGACCTCGATGCGCCGGCCGCGAAGGTCTCCGCCCACGATGCGGATGAACCCCATCAGAGGCCGGGGGCCCGAAGCCGGGCCAGGACCCGCTCCGCGACTTCCTCGGGAGCGAGACCGTCCGTATCCACCGTGGCGTCCGCGGCCGCGGCGTAGGCCCCGCGCCGGAGCTCCAGAAGCGCGCGGAGACCCTCCGCGGGGGCGCCGCCGCTCAGGAGCGGGCGCTCCCCCGCTCCCGACGTTGGGAGGCGTTTCGCGGCCTCCCCGGGGTCCACGCCGAGCCAGACCACGCGCGCCCGCGATTTCAGGAGGTCCCGGTTCGCCGCGCGCCCCAGGATCCCGCCGCCGCACGCCAGCACCAGGGACCCCTCGCCGCCCAGCGCCTCGGCGAGCGCGATCGATTCCAGGTCCCGGAACCGCTCCTCTCCTTCGTCCTCGAAGATCGCGCGCACCGCGCGGCCGGCCCGGCGCTCGATCTCCCGGTCCAGGTCCGCGCCGGGGCATCCCAATCGTCGCGCCAGAATTGGCGCCACCGTGCTCTTGCCCGCGCCCGGCAGGCCGATCAGGGCAACGCGTGTGACCAGGGGCTCTCCTCGGCGGCCAAAGAAAACGGGGTCCTTCGTGGGAAGGACCCCGCAGTATACCTTGGGCGCGCCGCTCGCGAAAGCGGCGGACCTCGATCGGTTATTTCGACGCCGTCGCTTCTCCGAGAATCTTCGGCGTGACGAAGATCAGGAGCTCCCGCTTCTGCTTGGTCGTCGAATTCGAGCGGAAGAGGTTGCCCAGGAGCGGCACGTCCATGAGGACCGGGATGCCGCGCTTGGTCGTGCTCTCGTTGCTCCGGATCAGCCCGCCGATGACCGCCGTCTCACCGTCGTTCACCATCACCCGGGTGTCCGCCATGGTGGTGTTGATGATGATGCCGCCCTGCACCGTGGCCTGCGAGGCCAGGTCCGAGACCTCGGGATGCACGTCCATGGTGATCCGGTTTCCGGTGTTGATGTGCGGCGTGACGCTGAGCTTGATCCCGATGGTCGTGAGCTGCGTGACGGCGTTCCCCGCGAAGTCCTGGACGATGAGCGGGATCTGCTGTCCGACCACGACCGACGCCTCACGGTTGTTCACCGTCGTGATGCGCGGGTTCGAGATGATGTTCGCCTTGTTCTGGGTCTCGAGCGCCTGGAGCGTCGCCTCCACGGAGCCGAACGACTTGATGGTCCCGAGCTTGGCCTGGCCGACCGGGCTGCCCACGTCGGCGGCCTTCACGTCGACGTTCTCGGAGACCCCGGCGTCGAAGAGATCCATGTTGTGCACGCCCCATTCGATCCCGAGCGCCCGCGTGGCCGAGACGTCCACGTCCACGAGACGGGCCACGATCTCGACCTGCGGCGTCCGCGTGTCGAGGTTCCGGACCATGGCGTCCACCTGGTCGAGCTTGTCGGAGATGTCGGTCACGATGAGCGAGTTGGACCGGTCGTCCACCTCGATGTGGCCGCGCTTGGTCAGGGTCTTCTCGACCGACTTGGCCATTTCCTTGGAGTTGGCGTAGTTCACCGGAAGAATCCGCGTCTCGAGCGGCAGGAGCTCCTCCTGGTTCCGCGCGGCGGAGTTCCGCTCCAGCTCTTCCTTCCGGAGCGTGTCCAGCGTCGAGATGACGATCGTCTGGCCGGTCTCGACCATGCCCAGGCCCTGCGACTTGAGCACGATGTCGAGCGCGTGCCGCCAGGGCACGTTCCGGAGCCTCAGGGTCACCTCACCCTTGACCTCCTTGCTCGCCACGATGTTCTTGCCGCTGAACTCGGCGAGGCTGCGGAGCACCGTCTGGATATCGGCTCCCTGGACGTCGAGCGACATCCTCCGGCCGTCCGTGGGCTGCATGTGATCGTAGTCCTCCGGAGCCTCCTGCTCCTTGGCGGTCGGAGCGACCGGCGTGTCGACCGCGAGGACGAGGTTGTTCCCGACGCTGCTCAGGGCGTAGGAGGAGGGCTGCGCGAGATCGATCACGATCCGCGTTCCGGCTTCCTTGCCCCAGCCGGTCTCGGTCGCGCGCACGGCCTTGATGGCCGATCCGTCGCGTCCGGACCACGAGCGCTCGCTGAAGCTGAGCTGGGTTCCCGGACAATCCACCACGATCCGATCCGGAGACTCGAGGGTGAAGTCGTGATAGTTGAGCGGAGCGTCCCCTTCGATGACGACCTGCGTCGCGGTGCCCGCATCTTTCAACGAGACGCTCTTGACGGTTGCCGCGAACGCCGAGCTCGCGGCCAGAAGAAGGGCCGCCGTCAGCGCCGCGATGCGGCCGCCCGAGCGGCCTGCGCGCGCGAAGCTAGTTTCGAGTCGCATTCTTGTCACCCTCTTTGGTTTGCAGGCGGATCGACAGCGTTTGGGATTCGCCGAACGCGTTCTGCACCACCTGCAGCTCGCTCTTGCTGATTCCCGAGATATACCCGTTCAACACGGGGTCTCCGACGCGAAGCACGTAGCCGTGTCCGCGGCTGTCTTCCACCAGCGCGAACTTGTCGGACGATCCCCACATGATGCCCACCAGGTGAATGTCCCCCACATCGACCAGAGAACCGTCCGCCGTATGGGTCTGGAACCTGCCGTCGAGGAGTGACTGGAACGGATCGCGGCGGCCGCCTCCCACGTATTCGTAGTGCTCGCGCGCGAAGAGCATGCTGGCGTCCACCGATTTCGGGGTCTCCCCCGCGAGGGTCGTGCCGAGCGCCGAGGCCGGACCGGGCGTCGCCACGGCCGAGGCCTGGCCGGCCGCCCGCGCGACCGCGGACGGAGCGGGCGTCTCGCCCGGAGCCAGAATCGCCGGCGCCGGAGTTGCCTTGGAGCCGGGCGCGGGCGCCGTGACGCTCGTCATGAATTCCGGAGGCGCCGGAGGACCGTAGGGAATGTCGTTCCGGGCCCAGACCGGCGCGGGCGGGCCGTAGGTGATGAGCTTGAGGGTCGTGGCGCGCGGCAACGCCTGCGCCGCGGGAGAGGTCGCCGGCGTCGGAAGCACGGGAGCCGGAGGCTCCTGACGCCGGAGCAGCATGATGCCGCCCGCGATCGCGAGCCCGACCAGAGCCAGAAGCAGAATCCCGAGACGGCTCTGGAAGAACTTACTTTGTGACAGCGCCAGGCTGCTTGGCAGATTCATTGGGAGTCCCCTCGGCCAGCGTGTACGCGGTCGCGACGAAATCCGCCTGCACGGTTTCGTCGAGGTCGCCCTTGTCAAATCCCTTCAACTTGAGCTGCGAGACATTCACCAACCGGCTCAGATCCGAGATCTCGCCCAGAAACGCTCCGGCCCGGTGGAATCCGCCGGTGACCGAAACCTGAACCGGATTCTCGGTGAAGTAGGTCGACGGCTTGGGATCGCCCGGCTTGAAGAGCAGGAAGTGCACCCCCGACTCCTGGCCGGCGATCGTCACCTTGCGGAGAAGACTCGCGACCTCCTTCTGGGAGGGCAGAAGCTCCTGCGCCACCGTCCAGCGCTGGTTCAGGAGCTCGAACTCCTTCTTGAGCTCGGGCAGCCGGCTCACCAGCTGCTGCGCCTTGGTGAGCTCGCTCATCTTCTTGGTGTAGTCGTCCTTCAACGCGCTGATCTCCTTCGACCGCGCCGGGTAGTTGAACGGCACATAGTTCGCGATCAGGTAGAAGTAGACCAGGACGCCGATGCCGGCGCCGATCAGGACCAGCTTCTGGGTTTTCGGATCCTTGAAGTCCATCGTCCTCCCCCGTGCCGCTCGGCTACAAGGTCATCAACGCGGTGATCTTGAACTTCACCACGTTGCGCTGATCGATCTGACCCTTCTCCGCGACGAGCAGATCCACGCTCCCGTAGAGGGGGCTCGCTTCGAGTCGTGTCATGAAGTCGGCCACGAGCAGGTTCGAGAACGTCACGCCCTCGATCTGCACCTTGTTGCCCGTCTCCTCATAGCTGGTGAGCCAGAGGTGCTCGGGCACGCAGCGGCTCAGCTCGTCCACGAGCATCACCCGCTGGAGCCGCGTCTTGTCCAGGTCCTGGATCACGTTCAAGCGGCGCGTGAGCTCCTCGCGCTTCTGCGTGAGATCCTGGATCATCTGGATCTGGGGCCTCAGTTTCGCCGACTCCTGCTCGGCGCGCGCGATGTCCGACTTCAGGCGCCCGATCTGCAGGGTCTGGAAGACCGAGACCGCCCCGAAGAGCGCGATCACCAGAGCCAGAACCAGGACCGGCATGAGCGAGCCGATCTTCGGCAGCTGCATCTTCCGCCGGGTCTGGCGCTCATCGCGGGGCAGCAGGTTGATGCGAATCATGGACTGGATCCCCCTATCGAAGCGCGAGGCCGATCGCGACCGTGAGCGCGGGCGCCACGTTCTCCACCGACTCACCATTGAACAAGGATGGGTCGTACCCCAACTTCTGGAGCGGATTCACGACCTCCACGGGCACCTGGTGGCGCGTGTGGAGGAACTCCGCGAGTCCCGGCACCCGGGCCGACCCGCCCGAGAGGAGAATCCGGTCCACGTGCTCCGTCTCCCCGGACGACTTGAGATACGCGATGGCGCGGTCCAGCTGCACCGACAGGTCCTCGCACGCGGCCTGGATGATCGGCGCCACGTCGATGGACGAGTCGCCGCGGCCGCGGAGCGCGGCCAGCGCGTCGGGCTGGCTCACGTTGTACCGGCGCTGGATGCCCTCGACGAAGGCGTTGCTGCCCACCGAGAGGTCCTTCGTGAAGTGCGGCACCTGGTCCTCGACGATGTTCACGTTCGTGATCTCGGCTCCGATGTTGACCAGTGCGATGACCTCGTCGGGGCGCAGGTCGTAGTTCGCCTCGACGCAGTTCTGGATGGCGAAGGAGTCCACGTCGATGATCACCGGATTGAGACCCGCCTCGCGAATGATCTCCGCGTGGTTCTGGATCATCTCCTTTTTCGCCGCGACCAGGAGCACCTGCATCTTCTTCTGGTCCACGTTGGGATTGATGATCTGGAAATCCAGCGAGACGTCGTTGATGTCGTACGGAACGTGCTGCTCGGCCTCCCACTGGATCGCTTCCTTCGCGTCTTCCTCGCTCAGGCGGTCCATCAGGATCTTCTTCACGATCACGGCGCGGCCCGAGACGGCGGTCGCGACGACGCGGTTCCGGATCTGGCGGGACTCGATGAGGTTGGCGATCGCCTCGTGCACCAGCTGGCGGTCCATGATCTCGCCGTCCACGATGGCCTCGGACAACGGCTCGGAGATCCCGAAGTTGATGAGGCGGTCCCCGGAGCGGTCGTGCGATATCTCGACGACCTTGATCGAGCTGGATCCGATATCGAGCCCTACCGTGCTCTTTTTCTTACCGAACATGATCCGCTCCGCTTGAGTTGTGATTTGGTGGCGCGACCCGCGTTCATGACGCAGCGGTTCGCGTGGACCACTTCGAGCAAGTTCCATGCCATGAACCGCGCCCACTGCAATGTAAGCCGTTTACGCATAACAGCTTACGCGGTCACTCACCGTCCGACGCGCTTTGCCATGCGCGCCTCTCCTCACATTGCATCGCGCACGAGCGGCCATCCCTCAGCCGTCTTTCGAGTCGCCGGCGCAAAGCACGCCGGTTCTGCTCGAGCGCCATGCGCGCCATCCGACGCGGGTTCCGTTGACCCCACGCGATGCGCTTGCTATACGTTGCGGCCATGTCTCGAAGCATCCAGGGTGCCGCCTGGGTCGCCGCCCTCGCAGCACTCTGGGCTTACGCCCTCACGCTCTCCCCGACCGTCGCTTGGGTGAATCTCGGGGAGGACTCGGGCGATCTCCTCGCAGCCTCGGCGACCCTCGGCATCCCTCATCCGACCGGCTACCCCCTCTTCATCCTGCTCGGCCGCCTCGCGACGTTCCTTCCGCTCGGCACGATCGCGTTTCGCATCAATCTCGTCGCCGCGGTCGCCGCGGCGGCCAGCGTCTACTTCGTGGTGCGGCTCGCCTGCGCGCTGGCGCCGGAGGCCGCCCGTCTCCTCGGAGCGCTCGGCGCCGCCGCCTGCGCCCTCCTCTACGCGTCCTCGCGGGGCGCGTGGAGCCAGAGCGTCCTCTCGGAGGTCTACACGCTGAACGCCGCGTTCCTGGGCGTTGTCCTGTGGCTCCTCGTCGAGGCCGATCGCGAGCGGGATCTTCGACGTCTCCTGCTCGCGACCTATCTCTTCGGCCTCGGGCTGACCAACCACCTGCTCCTGCTCGCCGCCTCACCCGCGCTGCTCGTCGTGACGTGGCGGTTCGCCCGTACGCGTAAGATCGGCCTCGCGGGGGCGGTTCTTTTGCCCGTTCTCATCTTCTGGGGACTGACCCTGGACCTCTATCTGCCGATCCGGGCGGCCCGAAATCCCGAGTTTTCGTGGGGGGCGCCCACGTCGCCGGGGCAGCTCTGGTGGGTGCTGAGCGGGGCCCAGTACGCCCGCAACTTCTTCGTCCGCGACTTCGCCGGAGCGGTGCGCCATCTGGTGCCGGGACGCTGGGCCATGGACTTCGGCTGGGGGCTCCTGATCCTGGGCGCCGGGGTCCTCGTGACGTTGTTCCGGCGGCCGGCCGGCTCCGCGGCATTGTGGTGCGCCCTGGCCGCCTCGCTGGTGCTCCTGTCGGTCTACGCGATCGGGGACGACGTGGGCTACTGGATGCCCGCGGGGCTGATCCTGGCCGGGCTGGCCGGAGCGGGCTGGGCCTCAATCCTGAGTAAAGGCGCGCCGAGCCGTCCCGCCCAGGCGGTTCTGGGGACGCTGCTTCTCGCGGTCGTGGTCCTGGGGTTCGTTTCGAACTGGAGCAAGGTCGACGCCTCGGGCGACCTCACCCCTTATGTCTACGCCGAGCGCAACCTCTCGAGCGTGGAGCCGAACGCGCTCATCGTGAGCGAATACGACGGCCGAACCTTCGCGCTCTGGTTCTACAAGGCGACCGACTTCCGGAAGAGCCACCCCGGGCTGGTGGTCGCCTACAAGTACCTCCTGGTCTGGCCGTGGTACCTGAACCACCTGGCGCGGTACTACCCCACCCTCGCGGTGCCCGGCTATCCCGGGAACCTGGACCTCATGATGAACCGCTTCATCGCCCGGAACATCCGGAGGCGCCCCGTCTACCTCACCCGCGAGGATCCGGGCCTCCTGCCGCTCTTCCAGACCACCCCGGTGGGCGATCCACGCCTGCCCCTCTACCGCGTGCGTGAGGTCGCGCGCGGGCCCGTGCCACCAGGGACCAAAGCCGCCCGGTGATCGCCCGGCTCGCGGACCTCGCGCGGCGCCGCGCGATGCTCTTGGTGGGGCTGGTCTCGGTCGCGGCCGTCACGTATCAGGTCGGGCGGATGCTGCGCGCGGAGCGCCTGATCACCGGGGGCGAGCTTTCCCTGCCGCTCGACGACAGCTTCATCTACCTCCAGTACGCGCGCGCCATCGCCCAGGGGCACCCGTTCGTCTACACCCCCGGGAACGCGCCCACCACCGGGGCGACGAGCCTCCTCTGGCCCTTCCTGCTCCTCCCGCCGCACCTCACCCCGCTCGGCCCCGCGTTCGCGATCTCGTGGGCGCTGGCCCTCGGGGCCCTCGCCCTCCTCGCCAGCGCGCTTCTGATCGCGAGGGTCGGCCGCTCGCTCGCGGGAACGCTCGGGATGGTCCTCGCGGTGGCGCTCTTCCTGGGCAGCCCCCACCTCCTCTGGGGCTACATGAGCGGGATGGAGATCGGCCTCTACGCAACGGTGCTGCTCGCCACCCTCTGGATCTATCTCGAGGAGCGCGAGGGGGCGGTCTTTCCACGCCTCCGATGGGCGCTCTTCGTCCTCGCCGCCTCGCGCCCCGAGGGAGCGGTCCTCTGCGGCCTGTTCGGCCTGGTCATGGCGCTCGACCGTCGTCGCGCCGTCCGGGCCGGGAGGCTTGAGCACTTCTGGAGCCTCTCCCTGGCGCTCCCGTTCGTCGCGGCGGCGCTTCCGTTCCTGATCAATCTCGCGATCTCGGGATCCATCGAATCCACCAGCTCCCAGGCCAAGTCCATCCTGGCCGAGCCCCACCTGGACAGCCGTCACCGGTACCTCGCCGACTCGCCCCAAGTGTGGCTCTCCATCCTCAAGGCGTATCTCTCCTGGCTCGAGCTCGCGCCCAACGCCATCATGGTGACCCGCTACTGGGTTCCGACGGCGGCCGTCCTGTTCCTCTTCGCGCTCTCCTCCTTCGTGCCCCGCCGAAGCGGATGGGCCGACGGCCGCATCGTCTTCCTCCTCTTCCCCGCGGCGATCATCGTGGACTCGCTCCCCGTCGCCTGGTCCGTCCACTTCTACCGCTACCAGCAGGGCTTCTACCCGGTCGTGCTGGCCTGTCTGGCGGCCGGAATCGCCCGCACCGCCTCGCTCGCCTGGTCCCGGCTTCCCCGGGTGCCGGGTATTGTGGCGGCGGCGCTGGTGATCGGCGTGCCGCTCTGGGCCTGGTACCCCGTCCCCACCGAGGTGGGCGACCGGGTGATTCTCTACTATGGCCACAACTGCGAGAACATTCTCCACCAGCAGGTGAAGACGGGGCGCTGGATCGGCCGGAATCTCCCCCGAAACGCGATCGTGGGCATGAACGACGCGGGCGCGATCGCCTACTACGGCGACCGATCCACGGTCGACATGCTGGGGCTGACCTCCGAGAATTTCGCCAAGGCCTACCGGTCGGGAATCGGCTGCATGTTCGAGAGGCTGAGACGCCTGCCCCCGGCGCGGCGGCCGACCTACTTCGCCATCTACCCGGAGTGGTTCCCCTATCTCCAGTCGAGCGGGGTGCTGGGTGCGGAGATCTTCCGGGCGCACCTGAACTACAACACGATCTGCGGCGAGGACGACAAGGTGGTGTATCCGGCCGAGTGGATCGATGTCACGCCCGCGGATTCGGTGGTGCTGCCCCACCCCGAGATCCAGGGCAAGACCCTCCGCGACACGTTCGATCTGGCCTGGCTCGAGGACGAGAAGCGACACGGCTGGACGCCCTACGGATACGAGTACGACGACAAGCGGTCGGACTGGAAGAACCACGCCTCGGTGCTGCTACGCGACGTGCTCCGCCAATACTCCTACGCGGACCGACCGACGCGGCCCGTCACCGACGCGGGGAGAAAGGTCTTCGGCTGGGACCGGTTTCGCGTGAGGGTCGTTCCGGGGAAGGACGCGGTGCTGATCATGCGCACCGATGCCTGGTACGCGAACCGGCTCACGGTGACGGTGGATGGCGCGGCGGCGGGAGTCTGGAATGTGGCGCGCTCGGATACGGTGTGGATCGAGCCCGCGTTCCGGATCCCCGGAGGCTTGATCCGGCGCGAGCGGCCGTCGATCGAGCTCCGGAGGCAGGATCCGAAGGACGGTGGCGATTTCGCCCCGTTCCACTACTGGGTCTATCAGTAGTGGAACGGGGTTCCGATTACTGATCGATCCAGGAGCTGATCTCGTAGCGGGTGAGCGAGTAGAGCTGGTTGATCATCGCGCTCGAGTACATGAGCTTGATGTTACCGGCCACGTTCGTGGTGCCGCTTACGGTGCCCTGGACCATGAGGCCGCCCACGATGTTCTGGGCGTTACCACCGCCCTGGATGTCCACGTTCCCCAGGACGATGACGATGCCGTTGTAGTTGACGGTTCCACCCAGGTGGAAATCGCCGTCCACGATGAGGACGCCCGCGCCGCTTCCGTT
>DASQBE010000030.1:0-7437 GCA_035635355.1 Binatia bacterium
GTCCCGTTCCTTCGCGAGTGCACCGAGGATATCCCGTTGTTGATCGATCATTTCGTCGGGCACTGGAACCGCGAGCTGGGCCGAAGCGTCAAGGGTCCCAACGATCGGGCGCTGGAGCTGCTCCTCGCCTACCGCTGGCCGGGAAACGTGCGCGAGCTCCGGAACGTGATCGAGCGGGCAATCCTGCTCGAGAGCGACGAGTGGATCCTGCCGGAGCACCTGCCCCTGGAGATCGTGGGCGCGGTGGGAGGCAGCAGCGCCGTGATCGAGAGCAAGATCAAGAGCGAGCACGGGATCGTGACCATCGCGATGGCGGAGCGGATGGCGATCGAGAAAGCGCTCGAGCAGGCGGAGGGAAACAAGACCAAGGCCGCCGAATGGCTCGGGATCTCGAGGCAGACCCTTCGCACGAAGCTCAAGGAGTACCGCATCGATTCCCCCGGGGGCTATGGGGGCTGAGCGGGCCTCGGCCGAGCTCCTGCGCCGGCCGCTCGACGCGCTGGAGGCGCGCCTCGGAGAAACCCTCGGGCTCGCCCTTCGCGAATGCGCTCCCGAAGGGGTGCTGCCGCGCCTTCGCCACCGGATCCAGGATCGCGCGCTGGACGGGCCCGAGGCCTATGCGGAGTACCTCCTCTATTCCGGGGACCGCGCGGCCTGGGAGGACCTGGCGGAGACGCTCACCGCCAACGAGTCGAGGGTCTTCGGCTCGCCCGGGGACTTCACGCCGCTCCTCGAGATGGCCGCGGACCCGGACTCCAGGCGGACGCTCCCGCTCGGGGGCCCGTTCCGCTGCCTGAGCGCGGGATGCGGGACCGGGGAAGAGGCCTACTCGCTCGCCGTCGTACTCGCCGAGGTGCGGTCCCGATCCCCCTCCTTCGAGTTCGAGGTGATCGGCGCCGACCTGAGCGCGCGAGCCGTCGCGCGGGCGCGCCGAGGGGTCTACCCGGCCTCGCGGGCGGAGTCCATTCCCTCGGAGCTCCGAGAGCGGTACTTCCTCGAGCGCGGCGGCGAGATCGTGGCGGGCGCGCTCCGGCCGTATGTCCGCTTCGCGCGGCTCAACCTGTGCGATCCGGGCTCGCTCCTCCCGATGGGGCTCTTCCACCTCGTCCTCGCGCGCGGGTTTCTCCCGACGCTGACCGCGGACGGCAGCCGCACCGCCCTCGGGAACCTCGTGAAGGCCCTCGCGCCCGGCGGGGTGCTTCTTCTCGGCGCGGAGGATTCCATCGGGGACCTCGATCTCGGAATCACGCCGATCCGATGGGGGGATCGATTCGCCTACGAGAGGACCGATCCGGATCAGGGGGGCGCTCCGCGAAAGGGCTCCTCCGAGACGCGCGATCCGGGGCTGGCGCTGATCGCGCACCGTTCGGCCGTCACCCGGGCGTGGATCCGGATTCTCCTGGAGCAGCACGGGCTTCGTGTCGAGGAAGCGCCGCACGGCATCCGGGTGCTCGAGCGGGCCGCGCTCGGCGGACCTCCGTCGCTCTACGTTCTGGAGCGCACGCTGCCGCCGCGGGGCGCCGGTTGGGTCGTGGAGCGGCTCCGGTCCATGGGGCTCGATCGCCCGGGGAGCGTCGTCACCCTCTCTCCGGGCCGGCCGGACGCCTCGGGACCCGAGACGCTCCCGCTGCCGCTCACACGCCGGGACCTGGACTCAGTTCTGGCGCGCGCCGCACTCTGAGCCTCTTCACGATCACCTCGGGGGAGGCGCGCTCCGGCCCGCGCGCCGGGACCCTGGCGACGCCCCACGGCGACGTCCCCACGCCTGCCTTCATGCCGGTCGGGACGCAGGGCACCGTGAAGGGACTCACCCCTTCCGATCTTCGCGCCGCCGGAACGCGCATCCTCCTCTCGAACACCTACCACCTGATGCTCCGGCCGGGCTCCGGGCTGATCCGCTCCCTGGGCGGGCTCCACCGGCTCATGGCGTGGGACGGTCCCATCCTCACCGACAGCGGCGGGTATCAGGTCCTGAGCCTGACGGGGCTCGTGAGCGTGCGCGAGGAGGGAGTCGAGTTCCGCTCGCACTTGGACGGCGCCCTGGAGTTCCTGAGCCCCGAGCGCTCCATGGAGGTGCAGGCGGACCTGGGCTCCGACATCGCGGTCACGCTGGACCACGCGGTCCTGCTTCCGCTCGACGCCGCGGCGCAGCGCGAGGCGGGAGAGCGCACCCTCCGGTGGACGGAGCGCTCGCTCCGGCACGCGCGCACCCTCGCCACGCCCGGGGGGTATCGGCAGTTCCTCTTCGCCATCGTCCAGGGCGGAGGCGACGCCGCCCTCCGCCGGGAGATGGCGGAGCGCACCGCGCACCACCCCTGCGACGGGTTCGCGATCGGGGGGCTCTCGGTGGGCGAGACCAAGGAGGAGACGTGGGATCTGACGCGCGCCGCCGCGGGGGCCCTGCCCCCGGAGCGGCCGCGCTACCTCATGGGCATGGGCACGCCGCGCGACCTCCTGGACGGAATCGCCTGCGGCATCGATCTCTTCGACTGCGTGCTCCCCACGAGGAACGCGAGGAACGGGATGGCGTTCACCAGCGAGGGCCCCGTGAACATCCGGAACGCCGCGCATACGCGCTCCGACCGGCCGCTGGATCCGCACTGCGCCTGCGAGGCGTGCGCCCTCTTCACGCGCGCCTATCTCCGGCACCTGCATCTCGCCGGGGAGATCCTCGCGCACCGAATGCTGACCTTGCACAACGTCACGTTTTACCAGACACTGATGGCAGCCGCCCGCCGCGCGATCGAGCGCGGCGACCTGCACTCGTACGCGCGGGAATTTACGGAGCGCTACCGCGAGCGGGACGGGGATCCCCCCGCGTCCGCGTGAGTCCCTAAGGAGAATCCATGCTCGACGCTGTATTCGCACAGGCGGCCGGAGCGCTACCCGAGGCGCCTTCGCCGATGGACCAGATGATCCACATGGGGAGCCTCCTGGCCGTGACCGTGGGGATCGTGTACTTCATGATCATCCGTCCCCAGCAGAAGAAGCAGAAGGAGACCGAAGCCATGCGGTCGTCCATCAAGAAAGGGGACCGGGTGCTGACCACCGGCGGCCTCTACGGCACCGTCGTGGGCGAGAAGGAAGGCATCGTCGTGCTCAAGGTCGCGGACGAAGTGAAGATGGAATTCTCCCGCGAGGCCATCATCCAGGTGAAGGAGCGCAGTGGCTAGGAAGCCGCTCCCGCTTCGCTATTACGGCGATCCGGTCCTCCGCAAGAGAGCCGAGCCGGTGGCGTCGGTGGGATCCGAGGTCCGGGATCTGATCTCGGACCTCTTCGACACCATGTACCGCGAGCGCGGGATCGGGCTCGCCGCGCCCCAGGTCGGAATCTCGCAGCGCATCTTCGTCGTGGATGTGGAGGGGGACGAGGGGGAGCGGGTGAAGCTCGCGCTCGTGAATCCCAGGCTCGCACGCTCGAGCGGATCCGTCGTGGGGGAAGAGGGCTGCCTGAGCATTCCGGGGATCCATGCCGACGTGAGGCGCTACGCGGAGGTCACCTTCGAGGCGCTGGACGAGCATGGAGCGCTCCTCACCGTGGACGCCGGCGGGCTTCTGGCGCGGGCCCTCCAGCACGAGCTGGATCATCTGGACGGCGTCCTCTTCATCGACCGGGTGAGCGCGATCCGAAGGAAGCTCCTCGAATCCAAGCTCGCGCGGATGCTGACCGGCGACTCCGAAGCGTCCGAGTCCGGCGCCTCCGCTTCGCCCTCGTTCTGACGGGCGCCATGCGCCTCGTGTACTACGGCACGCCCACCCTCGCGGTGCCCGCGCTGGCCCGCCTCGTGGAGGAAGGAAGGGCGCCTCTCCTCGTGGTGACGCGTCAGGACCGCCCGAGAGGACGCGGCCTCGACGTCACGCCTTCCCCGGTCCGCGCGGCCGCGGAATCGCATGGAATCCCGGTGACGACCCCGGCGCGGGCCGGCGCGCCCGAGGAGATCGAGAGGCTCCAGGCTCTGAGCCCCGATCTTCTCCTTCTCGCCGCCTACGGCCAGATCCTGAGCCCCGAGCTTCTCCGCGTCCCCCGGATCGGCGCCCTGAACCTCCACTTCTCCCTCCTGCCGCGGCATCGCGGCGCCTCTCCCATCCAGGCCGCGATCCTGGCGGGGGACGAGGAGACCGGCGTGACGACCATGTGGATGACGGAGAAGCTGGACGAGGGGCCGATCTTCGCGGCGTCGCGTACCCGCATCCTGCCGGACGAGGACGCGGGCTCTCTCGCGGACCGGCTGTCCGAGCTGGGCGCCCGATGTCTCTCCGAGACGCTGGATCGGATCGGGCGCGGCGAGATGGTGCGCGAGGCGCAGGATCCCTCGAGGGCGACCTACGCGCCGAAGCTCCGGCGCGAGGACGCTCGGCTTCACCTCTCCCTCGACCCGGTGGCGTTCGCGCGTCGCGTGCGCGCCTTCGCGCCGAGACCCGGCGCCTACCTGGATCTCGAGGAGGGAGGCGCCCTTCAAGTGCTGGCCGCAGCACCTGGCGCTCCCCACCCGGGAACGCCCGCCGCGGACGCGGGCGCGGCCCTCGCCCTGGATCGGGAACGGGGCCTCCTGCTCCGCCTCGAGGCGGGATCGGTCTGGCTCCGCCGGGTGCGGCCGGGGGGCCGGAAGGAGATGGGCGGATTCGACTACGCGAACGGCGCGCGGCTCAGCGCGGGCGTGAGGCTCCCTCTTCTCTCGGACCGGCCGGCGTGACCACCCAGAAGGGAAGGCGCCGGAAGCCCTGGGCCCCGAAGAAGCCCGTCGGGGCGCGGGAGCTGGCGCTCCAGATCTATGTCGCGACCGAGAGCCGCGCCGCCTACTCCGACCGGCTGCTCGAAGGGCGCCTCCGCGACTCCGAGCTCTCCCCCGAGGACGCGCACTTGGTGACCGCGCTCGTCCAGGGAACGCTCCGGCACCGGGGCACGCTGGATCACCACCTCGCGTTCTTCGCGAGGGAGAACTGGGTTCCCCTTCCGGCCTGGATCAAGGGGACGCTGCGTCTCGGGGCCTTCCAGCTTCTCTTCCTGGACCGGATCCCGGCGCGCGCGGCCGTGGACGAGAGCGTGGAGCTGGCCAAGAAGTACGGTCATCCGGGCACGGCGGGCCTCGCGAACGCGATCCTGAGAAGGCTCGCGCGCGGGGAGCGGGCGCCGTTACCCGATCCCGCGCTGCAGCCGGTCGATCACCTCGCGGTTCTCCACTCCCACCCGCGCTGGATCGTGGAGCGCTGGGTCACGCGTCTCGGCGGCGAGGAGGCCGCGCGGCTTCTCGCGGCGGACAACGAGGAGCCCAAGGTATCGGTCCGCCCCACGCTCGCGCGGGCGAGCGCCGAGGAGATACGCGGGCGCCTCGGCGCCGAGGGACTCTCCGTGATGCCCGCCCCGAACGGCGGGCCCGTATGGGTGATGGGCGGCGGTTTCGTTCCCTCGCGGTCCCCCGCCTTTCGTGACGGGCTGATCTCCCTCCAGGACGAGGCGGAGGCGTCGGTGGTCTCGATTCTGGATCCGCGATCGGGGGAGCGCGTGCTCGATCTCTGCGCGGCGCCCGGAGGGAAGGCGGCGCAGATCGCGGAGGCGGTCGGCCCGGAGGGGCGTCTCGTGGCCCTCGAGCGCCACGGAAGCCGCGCCAAGGCGCTTCGCGCGAATCTCCTCGAGCGGCTGGGGCTCTGGAACGCCCTCGTGGTGTGCGGCGACGGCACGAGGCCCCCGTTCCGCGAGGAGTTCGACCGGGTCCTGGTCGACGCGCCGTGCTCCGGACTGGGCGTGCTGCGACGCCGCGCGGACGCGCGCTGGCGCAAGGAAGAGTCCAGCGTGCTCTCGATGGCCGCGCTCCAGCCGAAGCTCCTCGAAGGGGCGGCCGCGCGGGTCAAGCGAGGCGGCGTCTTGGTGTATAGTGTCTGCTCTTTGGAACCCGAGGAGACCGTGGACGTCGTGAAATCCTTTCTCGAGGGCCATCCGGAGTTCGAGATCGAAGGAGCCGACCGCTATCTTCCGCCCGCGTTTCGTACGGGCGATCCCTACTGGACCGCGACGCCGCAGCGGAACGGCACGGACGGCGTGTTCGCCGCGCGGTTTCGCAAACGGTGAGCGAGTCCATGGGAGTCGGCGTGGAGCCGAGCGCAGAGGAGACACCCGGAGTCCCGCCCCCGCCGCCCCCGGCCGAGCGACGGCGCGGTCCTCGCTTTTCCTTCTGGTCCGGCACCCTTCTCCTCGCGGCCGTCGCGCTCTTCGGGGGATTCCTCGTGATGAATCTGGTGCTCATGCCCAGCTTCACGCGACAGGGCGCGGAGGTCACGGTTCCCGAGGTGACGGGGCAGAGCGAGAACGAAGCGGAGCGCGTGCTCGCGTCCCAGGAGCTCAAGCTCTCGAAGATCTCGGAGCAGTGGAGCCCCGACGTCCCACGCGGATTCGTCATCTCCCAGGATCCCGAAGCGGGCGGGGTCGTGAAACGAGGACGCCGGATCTCGGTCATCGTGAGCCTGGGCGCGCAGGGCACCAGCGTGCCGATCCTCGATGGCTCGACGGCGCGCCAGGCCCAGCTCCTGCTCGAGGGCTCCGGCCTTCGCGCCGGGCGGTTGGCCCGGGTGTATACGGACGAGACCAGCAAGGACTTGGTCGTGGCCTCGGATCCCCCCGGCGAGACCCTGGTCGAGCAGGGCACGGTCGTGAATCTCCTCGTCAGCCTGGGCCCGCGGCCGCAGAACTATCTCCTCCCCGATCTCACCGGGAGAGGGATCGACGACGTCGCCAGAAGCCTCCGCGAGGAGGGATTTCCCGTCCAGGTGCGCGAGGGCGGACCCAAGCAGAGGGCGGGGCTCGTCTCGGACCAGCAGCCGTCGCCGGGGCATCGGGTCTCTCCCCGTGATTCGATCGTGCTCTACGAGCACCCGTGACCGCGCCTTCCGCGGTCGAGGCGACGGCCCGCCGCTGGGCGCGCCCGCGGCAGAACCGGATTTGCCCCTCGATCCTCTCCGCTGATTTCTCCCGCCTCGGCGACGAGATCGCGAGCGTCGCCCGCGCGGGAGCCGACTTCCTGCACGTGGACGTGATGGACGGGCAATTCGTGCCCGATCTCACGTTCGGTCCCATCCTGGTCCGCGCCATGCGCCGACTCACCTCGCTGCCGCTGGACGTGCACCTCATGATCGTCGAGCCGCTCCGATACGTGGAGGCGTTCGCCGAAGCCGGGGCCGATCACCTCATCGTGCACCTCGAGGCGGTCCCGGATCCGGTCCGCGCGCTGCGCGAGATCCGGGCGCGCGGCCTGCGCGCCGGGCTCTCGATCAAGCCCGGGACCCCGCTTCCGCGGTTCCTCGAGGCGCTCCCGGGGTGCGACATCGCGCTGGTGATGACGGTGGAGCCGGGACGCGGAGGGCAGCCCTTCCTCGAGGGCTCGGAGAAGAGGATCGCCTTGGTCCGCGAAGCCATCGACCGAGGGGGCCTGGACTGCCTCCTCA
>DASQBE010000031.1:0-3143 GCA_035635355.1 Binatia bacterium
CGAGCCGGGCGATCCCGCGATGGTCCGCGTCGAGGGGCCGCTCCTTCAACGCGTGGACCTCGTGGTGGATCAGGGCGCCCTCTCCGGGACGCCCTCGACCGTGGTCGCCGTGGAGGGAAACGATCTCCGCATGGTCCGCGAGGGAGCAGTCCGGCTGCCTGGAAGGCGCACTTGACGGGGTACACCTCGGCTTCTAGACTCAACCTCTCGACAATCCTCGATCTCTCTTGCCCGACGCGAGGTCCATGGTTCAGATCCTGATCATATGCACCGGCAACACGTGCCGGAGCCCCATGGCCGAGGCGATTCTCCGATCCCTGCTCCCGGAGGAGCTGTCCGGCGTGACGCGCGTCCGCTCGGCCGGAACGGGGGCCGCGGATGGCCTGCCGGCGACGGCGCTCGCGGTTCAGACGTGCGCGGCCGCCGGGCTCGACATCGCGGCGCACCGCTCCACGCCGCTCACGGCCGCGCTGATCCGGGCTTCCGACCTGGTCCTGGGCATGGAGCCGCACCATGTGGAGTTCGCCCGCGGTCTGGCGCGGGACGCCGCCGATCGGATCCACCTCATCACGGAACGGGGCGCGGCGGCTCCGTCCACGGAATCCCCCGGCGTGCACGACCCGCTGGGAGGCAGCGCCGACCAGTACCGGGACACCTTTCATCGGATCCGGAGCCATCTCCTCGGATGGGTTCCGGTGATCCGGGAATCGGTCGAGCGGCGCGAAGGCGTGCGCCGGTCGAGCGAATCATGAAACCACGCCGGAAGGAGGAAGGCATGGCGCGTGAAGCAGGCGGCGTGATCTGGATGAACGGGAAGCTCGTTCCCTACGAAGACGCGAAGATCCACGTTCTGTCGCACGTCGTGCACTACGGCTCGAGCGTGTTCGAGGGGATTCGCGCGTACGCCACACCCGCCGGGGCTTCGATCTTCCGCCTGGACCGGCACGTGCAGCGCATGCTCGACTCCTGCAAGATCGCACGTCTCGGTTGTCCCTACGGATATGACGAGCTGATGGACGCGACCCGTGAGATCGTGCGGGCCAACGGAGGCGGCGCCTGCTACATCCGTCCCGTGGTGTATCGCGGGTTCAAGACGCTCGGCGTGAACCCGACCGGCGTGCCCATCGACGTCGCGATCGCCTGCCTCAACTGGGGCAAGTATCTGGGCAAGGACGCGCTCGAGCACGGCATCTCGGTTCGCGTCTCGTCGTGGAATCGCCAGGCCCCGAACACCTTCCCGGCCATGGCCAAGACCGGAGCGAACTACCTCAACAGCCAGCTCATCAAGCTCGAGGCGGTGGCCGACGGCTACGAAGAGGGCATCGCCCTCGACACCTTCGGCTACGTGGCGGAAGGAAGCGGCGAGAACATCTTCCTCGTGCGCGGGGAGACGCTCTACACGCCGACCATCGCGAACGCGATCCTTCCCGGCGTGACGCGCGACTGCATGCTGACGCTGGCCAAGGAGATGGGGATCGAGGTTCGGGAGGAGCAGATCCCGCGCGAGATGCTCTACATCTGCGAGGAGGTCTTCTTCACGGGAACCGCCGCGGAGATCACGCCGATCACCCAGATCGATCGGATCCCGGTCGGGACGGGCGCGGTGGGCCCCATCACACGGAAGCTCCAGAAGGCATTCTTCGACATCGTGGAAGGCCGCGCCCGCGACCGCCATGGCTGGCTCTTCCCGGTGGAAACGCGCGGCAAGGTGCAGCGCGCGGCGAAGAAGGCGCGGTAGACGGTTCCGCGATGACATCGAAGCTCGGCTCGGCCGCGGCCAGCCCGCGCGAGGCCACGCTCCAGTCCGTGGATCCCGAGATCGACCGGGCCATCCGCGCGGAGATCGGCCGCCAGCAGCA
The DNA here is from genome assembly GCA_035635355.1 of Binatia bacterium. GTDB lineage: Bacteria > Eisenbacteria > RBG-16-71-46 > SZUA-252 > SZUA-252 > WS-7. The sequence goes on from DASQBE010000031.1 coordinate 1,860, forward strand.
GACTCTGGAGCTGATCGCCTCCGAGAACTTCGTGAGCGAGGCCGTGCTGGAAGCGATGGGCTCGCCGCTCACGAACAAGTACGCCGAGGGCTATCCCGGGAAGCGCTATTACGGCGGCTGCGAGTTCGTGGACCAGGCGGAGTCGCTGGCCATCGAGCGGGCGAAGTCCCTCTTCGGGGCCGAGCACGCCAACGTCCAGCCCCACGCCGGGGCGCAGGCGAATCTGGCCGCGTACCTGGCGCTCATGCCCCCGGGCTCCACGCTCCTCGGGATGGCGCTCGCGCACGGCGGCCATCTCACCCACGGGCACAAAGTCTCCTTCTCGGGCATTCTCTTCAAGGCGGTTCAGTACGGCCTCTCGCCCGAGACAGGCCTCCTCGACTACGATCAGGTGGCCAGGCTGGCGCGCGAGTCGAAGCCACAGGTATTGGTGGCGGGTGCGAGCGCCTATCCCCGTTTCTTCGACTACCCGCGGCTGCGCGCGATCGCCGACGAGGTGGGGGCCAGGTTCGTTTTCGACATGGCCCACGTCGCGGGCCTCGTGGCCGGGGGCGTCCACCCCAACCCGACGCCCTACGCGGACGTGGTCACGTCCACCGCCCACAAGACCCTGCGCGGGCCCCGGAGCGGTTTCATCCTCTGCAAGAACGAATACGCCAAGGCGATTGATAAATCGGTGTTTCCGGGAATGCAGGGCGGGCCCCTGATGCACGTCATCGCGGCCAAGGCGGTCTGCTTCAAGGAGGCCGCGGCCCCCGAGTTCAAGGTCTACGCCAAGCAGGTGGTCCTGAACGCCAAGGCGCTGGCCGAGGGCCTCACCAAGCGCGGATTCAAGCTGGTCACGGGGGGGACGGACAACCATCTCCTCCTGGTGGATCTGCGCGAGGCCGGGTATTCCGGGGCCGACGCCGAGGGCGCGCTCCACGCGGCCGGGATCACCGTGAACAAGAACGCCGTGCCCAACGATCCACGTCCGCCTGCCGTGACCAGCGGGATCCGGATCGGATCCGCCGCGGTCACGACGCGGGGCCTGGGCGAGCCCGAGTTCCAGCGGCTGGCCGGATGGATCGACGAAGCGCTCCGCCACCGCGCCGAGCCCCAGGCTCTGGCCAGGATCAAGGCCCAGGTCGAGGAACTCTGCCGGGCCTTTCCCCTCTACGCGAACCGGGGCTTGTAAACCCGCTTTCCGCACGGACCATGCCCGACCAACCCACCGTCGAAGAGCGGAACGAGCGAGTGCGCGAGGAGAGCGCCTTCGTGGCGCCGCTCCTCAAGGCCGTGGAG
>DASQBE010000032.1:0-13592 GCA_035635355.1 Binatia bacterium
GTGACCGCCCCGTCCCTCCTGATCGCGGCGGCGCTCGCCGTGGCCGCGAGGCGCCGCGCCTGGGCGGTGCTCCTGGGCGTCGTACTCGCCATCGCCCCCGTGACGCTGCGCAATCTCGAGCGCGGAGGGGAGCTGATCCCCATCTCGTGGAACGGCGGCATCAACCTCTACATCGGGAACAACCCCAACTACGACGAGACCGTGGCCATTCGGCCCGACCTTCACTGGAAGCGTTTCGTTCAGGAGCCGCGCCGCGCGGGCGTGCGAACCTCGGCGGGGGCCTCGAGCTACTTCGTGGCGAAGGTACTCCGCTATGCGGCCTCGGACCCCGCAGGGTTCGCCCGACTGCAGATCAAGAAGCTCTGCCTCTTTCTCGCGGGGAACGAGATCCCGCGAAACCAGGAAATCTACCCGGCGCGGGCGTATTCGCCCGTCCTCCGCGCCCTCCTCTGGAAAGTGCCGGGCCTGGCGTTTCCGTTCGGCGTTCTCATGCCGCTCGGCATCCTGGGGCTCGGGATCGGCGCCCGGCGGGCGCCGCTGCTCGCGGCGATCGTGCTCCTGTATGCCGCCGGGATCCTCGCGTTCTTCATCACCGCCCGCTATCGCGCGCCCCTCGTTCCGCTTCTCCTCGTGTTCGCGGCCGAAGCCGTGCGCTGGTTCCTCCAGGCGGCGCGCCCCGGGGCCAGGCTCGCTTCGCTCGCGCTCGTCGTCCCGCTCTTCCTCGTGGGGAACGTGGGGCAGGGTCCGATGCCCGAGTCCATGAACGCGGACGCGGAGTACAGCCTGGGCGCGAAGCTCGCGATGAAGGGGAACACCGATGAGGCCGTGACGCACCTCCGCGCCGCGCTCGAACGAAACCCCGCCTACCCCGAGGCGTGGGTGAACCTCGGCGTCATCCAGGCGACCCGCGGACGGACCGCGGAGGCCGAGGGCATGTTCCGGAGAGCGCTGGAGCAGGATCCGGAGAACACGCTCGCGCTCACGAACCTCGCTCTTCTGCGGGAGAAGGCGGGGGATCGCGGCGGGGCGCTCGTGCTCTACCGGCGCGCGCTTTCGGTCGAGCCCGGAGACGACCTGTCCCGCCGCAAGGTCGCGGAGCTACAGGCGCCGTAGCCGCCCGGAGGCAAATCCGAGAATCCCCGTCGCCCCGGCGAGGCATCCGATCCAGCCGAAGAGCTCGGGCGCATTCATGTGGTCCAGGGCAATCCCCGCGAGCCCCGAGGAGACCGCCGTCGTGCCCAGCACGACCACGTTGACCAGGGCAAACACCCGCCCGCGAAGCCTCGGGGTCACCATGTTCTGCACCAGGGTCGCGCGGGGGATCAGGATCATGGGGATGACGATCGCGTGGGCGAAGGAGATCGCGATCAGGTAGGGGAGGGATCGGCACCAGAGAAGCGGGATATAGGTCAGCCCGTCCGCGGTGATTCCGAGGAGGAGCAACCGCCCGTATCCCACGCGCGCTCCCAGGCGCCCGAGGGTGAGGCTCCCCACGATCATCGCCACCCCGTACGTCGCTTCCACCATCGCGTAGGCCGACGCGTCCGCGTGAAGCGTGTCGCGAACCATGACCGCGGTCCCCACGATCGCCGGGCCCATGAGGAAGAGGTTGTCCAGGGCGGTGAGCGCCAGGAGAAGCACCAGCGCCCGGTCCGAGGCGATGGCCCGGATCCCCGAACGGAAATCCTGCGCCAGCCCGATCTCCGCCTGACCGGCGCGATGTCCCGCGCCCGCGCCGCGCAGGAGCAGCAGGGCGCCGAGCGACCCGGCGAAGAAGAACGCCCCGGTGGGGAAGGCGGAAGCGACGCCGAATCGCTTGATGAGCCAGCCCGCGACCATCGGGCCCGCGAAGAGCGCCCCCTGCTGGGAGAGCTGCACGAAGGCGTTCGCGCGGTTCAGTCCATCGCGCGAGACCAGCTCCGGGAGCATGGCGTCGCGCGCGGGATAGAAGAGCACGGCGGCGGTCGCAACCCCGAACGCGATCGCCGTCAGGACGGGGGGCGTGAGAGCGCCCGCGGCATGGAGAAAGACACAGAGCGCGAGGAGGGCGGCGCGGACCAGGTCCGCCCCGGCCATGATGAGGCGCCGATTCCAGCGATCCACGAGGAGCCCGGCGCCGATCCCGAACACCAGCGCGGGGAGGTAGGAGACGGTGGCCGCGATGCCGGTCGCGGACTTGGATCCCGTGAGGTCCAGGATCAGCCAGATGAACGCGAGCTGAAACACCGAGTCGCCGAACTGGGAGAAGAACTGCGCCACCCATAGGATCCCGAGCCCGGCGCCGGGCGCGCGAAGGGGGCCGGCGTTGGTCCCGTCCGGCCCCCTCCCGCTGCGTGCCTCGGTGGTCAGAGGATCAGGCCTAGTGCGCGGCGGCCGCCTGCGGCTGGAACTCGGGAGCGTTGTGCTCGAAATCCCACATGAAGGGCGGCTCCACCCCGAGCTGGCGGAGGAACGCGTAGAGCTGCCCGCGGTGATGCAGGTGCTCGTCGTAGATGATGTTGACGCAGACGAAACCGGGGAAGCTCTCCCCCCAGGGGGTCTTCACGATGCCCGCGAGCTTCTCGTCGGTCAGGGAGCGGACCGACTCGTCGGCCGCCTTCCAGGAGTCGAGGGCGAAGCGCTGGAGCTCGTCGTGGGAGTGGATCCCGGCCGCGGCCTTCGCGTCCAGCTCATCCGAATGCACGATCTCTCCCTTGGTGATTCCATCCGCGATCATGCGCATCGCGTTGTACATGTGCGCGACCTGTTCCTTCGGGGTGCGCATTTCCTTGCAGGGCTTGGCGTCGATCTTGTCGGCCGGAATGGCCTTGATGGCGCGGAGCGTGATTCCGTTCACCGTCCTGAAATGGTTCCACCACGCGTCGAGATCAGCCTTCTTCACGGTACCCTCCTCCGAGAAGCAAAGGCACCTCCGGCGCGTTGCCGAAGGTGCCCTTGCGCGGTCTGGTGCGAAAAGAACTAGTTCGTCGCTTCCTTCGGCTCGTCCTTCGAGTTGATGTCCAGGGTGATCATGAACCCGTTCGTGCCCTTGAACTCGTAGGCCTTGTCGCCGAGCTTGTAGGTCTCGATCGTGTTCGGCATGAGGACGAAGCCGTCGTTGCGCGGGGCGCCGAAGTACTTGAGGTTCTTGATCACGACCGGTCCGGCCGTGTTGTGGTTGACCGAGGACTTGAGAATGACCTCGCCCGCCTTGCCGCCGTCGAGCTGCGCGTGCGCCTCGTCGGAGCCCGCCTTGTGCTCCCACATCACGGGCGCGTCGGCGCCCATCTCGAAGGAAGCCCACTTGACCGGATACACCTTGCCGAGAACCATCCCGATGCCTTCACGCTGCGCCGGGGTCACGGAGGGATCGAACGTGAGGACGGCCCACTTGGTCTGGCCGCTGCCGAAATCCGAGCCGAGATCCCCCGCGATCCAGAACTTCGCGCCGGCGAGGCTCACACCGTTGTACGTGCCGCTGTTCACCTTGTAGGCGTTGTTGAACTTGCAGTACGCCTCGTCGTGTCCTTCCATGCCCGCCATCGCGTGCATCGCGGGCGACGTGCTGAAGTAACACTGGCAGAACATGGGGCAGCTGCAGGCCTCGATGATGGTCGCGTTCATGGCCCAGGGCTTGGCGGCCCCCGAACCCTTCTCCGCCGCCAGCAGCGCGCCGGAGAGGGCGAAACACGACACCGCGAGCAAGACGAGAACGACACGAGCTCTCATGGATGGTTCCCCCTTCGTTTGTTGGTAGGAGACGAGACGAGCGGTCAACGCGAGGTAGGCTACACCGGAGGCGGGTGATTTTCAGCGAAATTCTTGGGGGCTAGAGCCTCGCGATCCGCCCGATCGCCTCGTCGAACGTCCGCGGCTCGGGGAGCAAGCTCACCACCACGCTCCCGTCGGGGGCGATATCGTAGAAGTGTCCCGGATGGATCAGGACGTCGTGCTTCGAGAGCGCCTCCATCGCGATGTCTCCGGCGCGTCCCGGGGCCTCGAGCACGGCGCTCCAGCCGCCTTCTCCCGCCAGCAGGCGAAACGGCTCCGCCGCCCGGAGGCGGGCGAGATTCGCCTCGAGGCGCCGGCGGACCGCCGCCTGAAACGGATGCCTCGCCTCGAGAAGCTTCGGCAGGGCCCCCTGGACCGGCGTGGAAACCGAGAGGAAGAGATCCGCGATCCACTCCAGCCCCTTCATGGCTTCCTCACGCCGGCGCGCCGGACCCTGGAGCGCGATCCACGCCAGCTTCATCTGCGGCATCCCGCAGAGCTTGGAGAGGCCGCCCAGCACGAACGTGAGCGCCGATCGGTCGCCGAGGAGCGTGGGCAGCGGGGCGGAGGACGGTGGCCATGGGAAGTCCCCGAAGACCTCGTCGGAGATGATCGCGATGTTTCGTGGGGCGCAGAGGGCCTCCACGGCGGCCACCTCCGCCGGTGAGAAGCAGGACCCGGTGGGGTTGTTGGGCTGAACCACCACGAGCGCGCGGGTGCGCGGCGACAGGGCTGCCTCGACGGAATCGAGATCCAGCCTCCAACCCTGGTGGTAGGCCAGACGGTAGCGCTCCACCCGCACGTCCTCGAGCGCGGCGAGCGGCTCGAAGAGGGGATAGCTCGGACGCGGGATCAGGATCTCGTCGCCCGGCTCGCAAAGCAGCCGGAGGAGATGCGCGTACGCCTCGCTGGTGCTCGCCACGAGCACGAGGTCCTCGGGGGACAGATTCCCCGGCCGCCCCTCGTAGTACCGGGCGACCGCCTCGCGCGCGGCCGGCGCTCCCCGGGGATGCGGCTCGTACGTGGCGGCGCCAGCATCCGCCAGGGCCCGAAGCTCCGGCGGCCCCGCTCCGCCCAGACCCACGCGGGTGGGATTCGATTCGGTGAGGTCGAGAACTCGCGTGCCCGCTCGGCGCTTCCGCTCGAGCAGCTCGGTGATCTCGTTCGGCCCTAAGTCGGAGGGAAGTCGCCGGTTCGGCACCCCCGTCTATTCCGCCCGTGCCACCGTGGCCATCTTCCAGACCAGATTGACCACCGAAAAGAGGACGGCGGCGCCGAGCGCGGGTAAGAACCCGTTGATGCTGACGTTCGGGACCAGCATCGACACGAGAAGAATGACGATCGCGTTCACGACGAAGAGAAAGAGCCCGAACGTCAATAGTATCAAGGGGAAGGTAACGATCTTAAGGACGAGCCCGATCGTTGCGTTCACGATCCCCAGAACGAGGGCCGCCAGGATGGCCCAACCCCAACCTCCGACAAAGAAGTAGTGCGGAAACGATTGGGAGAGGATCAGGAAGACGGCTGCGTTCAGCAGGAGGTGGATCAGGGCCTTGAGCAAGGGAAGGGTCCCTCCCAGCGCGCGGTTTCGGAAGCCATGGAAGCCATCTCCATGCTAGCACGTGAATTTGCGCTTGTCAGCGCGCGGCGCCCGGGACTACGCTACCGGCACGCTTCGCATTCGAAGCCTGACGCGTTCGCCCGCGTCCCATCGAAGAGATCTAAGGATGGAAAGCCTACTCCGGATCGATCGCAGGGTTAATTCCTGTGGGAAGCTACAGGAGTGACCCGATGCATCAAGAATTCTGGTACCGCTGCGTGAAATGCGGCTACATGTACACGCCCCAGCAGTTCCAAGCTCTGGCACAGCTCCAGGCGTCGCACACCGGGGAGAAGGAAGCGGACTTGCTCCTCGCTCCGGAGCGGGTCCCCTGCCGCAACCGGGGCTGCGCCGGGTTTCTCATCCGAACGGAATCCCAGTACAAGGAGGCCCGCTAGGGTCCATCCTCCGGATTCTCGTTTCCGGCTTCGCCTGCCGCCGGATTCGTGATCGCGCTCCAATCACCAGGCGCGCTCGGATCCGAGCAATCCTCGAAGTAGCCGCAGTGCGCGCAGCGCACCTTGCACCCCCGCTCCACCAGCTCACGCCCGCAGTTCGCGCATAACATCGATCACCTCCCGCGAGAGGGGAACCCCTTTCAGCTTGTTGGCCCGATCCATCGACGGATATACTGCACGGCTTGGATTTTTCCAGGGAATTCCATGGATGACGTCCGAGATCTGACCGATCGATTGGATTCCGTACGGGAAAGGATCGCCGCGGCTTGCGCCCGTTCGGGGCGTCCCCCGGGCACGGTCCGGCTCCTGGCGGTCACGAAGGGATTCCCCGCGGAGACGGTTCGGAACGCCATGACGCTGGGCCTTCGCGAATTCGGCGAGAACCGTGTTCAAGAGGCGGAGGGGAAGATCACCGCGGTGACGCCCCGGCCCCGGTGGCATCTGATCGGGCACCTGCAGCGGAACAAGGCCAAGCGGGCGGTTCAGCTCTTCGAGACCATCCACTCCGTCGACTCCACGCCGCTCGCGGAAGAGGTGTCGCGAAGGGCCGCGGAGCAGGGGAAGCGGACGCCGTGCCTCGTGGAGGTGAACACCTCGGGGGACCGGAGCAAGTTCGGCGCGGCGCCCGCAAAGGCGCTCGAGCTGCTGCGGGCCGTGGGCGCCCTCGAAGGAATCGATCTCCGAGGTCTCATGACGATCGGGCCCCTTTCCGGCGGTCCCGACGGGGCGAGACGCGCGTTTCGAGACCTGGCCGCGATCCGTGGCGCCGCCGCGCGGAACGGGCTTCTGGGCGAAGGCGCCGATCTCTCCATGGGGATGTCGGAGGACTTCGAGATCGCGATCGAGGAGGGCGCCACGATCGTGCGCGTGGGCTCGGCGATCTTCGGAAACCGGCCGGGGTGAGGCTCAAGCTCCGCGTGATTCCGAGGAGTCGCGCGGACGAGATCGTCGGCATGCGCGAAGACGGGGCCCTGCACGTCCGGGTCGTGGCGCCGCCGCACGAGGGGCGCGCCAACGAGGCGGTCCTTCGCCTCCTGAGCCGCGCGCTCGGGCTATCGATCGGGGCGCTCCGGCTCAAGGGCGGGGCCTCCTCCAAGGACAAGTGGGTCGAGCTGGACGGAATCGACGCCGCGGAACTCAAACGACGGCTGGGACAGGAAGAATGAGCGTGACCATGAGCCAGACGCGTGCGATGAAGGGGATCGAGGAGGCGCGCGAGTTCCTCGCGCCGAAGCTCAAGCTGGTGCCCGAGATCGGGGTGATCCTGGGCACCGGCCTCGGGACGTTCGCCGCGGGTATGAAGGGCGCTACGACCATCCCCTTTCGCGAGATCCCGAACTTCCCCGTCACCGCGGTGGAGAGCCACGCGGGCGACCTGGTCGCGGGATCGCTCTCGGGGCATCCCACCGTGCTCTTGAGCGGCCGCGCGCACTTCTACGAAGGCCATTCCATGCGCGACGTGGTCTTCCCGGTGCGCGTCCTTCGTTCGCTCGGCGTCCGCACGCTGGTCATCACCAGCGCCTCGGGAGGTCTGAACCCGCTCTACGAGCCGGCCGATCTGGTCCTCGTCGTGGACCACATCAACCTCATGGGCGAGAACCCGCTGATCGGCCCGAACGACGACGCCCTGGGCCCGCGCTTCCCGGACATGTCCGAGCCCTACAGCAGGGAGCTGATCGCCCTCGCCCGCGACACCGCGCGCGAGGACAAGGTCAAATTACAAGAGGGCGTCTTCGTCGGCGTGGCCGGCCCGAATCTGGAAACCCGCGCCGAGTACCGCTTCCTCCGCTGGGCGGGCGCGGATCTCGTGGGCATGTCCGTCGTGCCGGAGACCATCGCCGCGGTTCACGCGGGAATGCGCGTGCTCGCGATCTCGGTGGTCACCGACCTCTGCCTCCCCGACGCCCTCGAGGCGGTCGACATCCCGAAGATCCTCGCGAACGCCGCCAAGGCGGAGCCCGCCCTCACCAAGCTCGTGACGCGAATCTTGAAACGCCTGCCCGGCGCGGACGGGGCAAAGGCGTGAGCGTGAAATCGGACCTGTTCCTTCCGGTCTCCACCAAGCTCGACCTGCCCGAGACCGAGGCGCGCGTCCTCGCGTTCTGGCGCGAGACGAAGGCATTCGAGGAGAGTCTCCGGCGCCGCGAGGGGTCGCCGCCGTTCGTGTTCTACGAGGGCCCTCCCACCGCCAATGGCCTTCCGGGCGTCCACCACGTGCTCTCGCGCATGCTGAAGGACATCGTTTGCCGCTACAAGGCGATGTGCGGCTTCTACGTTCCCCGCAAGGGGGGGTGGGACACGCACGGTCTCCCCGTGGAGATCGCCGTGGAGCGGGAGCTGGGGATCAGCGGCAAGGACCAGATCGAGAAGTTCGGCATCGCCGAGTTCAACCGCCGGTGCCGCGAGAGCGTGCTTCGCTACGAGGCCGACTGGCGCCGGATGACCGAGCGCATCGGCTACTGGCTGGACATGGACCACCCGTACTTCACGTTCGACAACAGCTACATCGAGAGCGTGTGGTGGCTCCTGCGCCAGTACTGGGACCAGGGCTATCTCTACCAGGGACACAAGATCGTTCCCTATTGCCCCCGGTGCGGCACGCCGCTCAGCAGCCACGAGGTGAGCCTGGGCTACGAAGAGGTCACCGAGCCCTCGGTCACCGTGAAATTCGCGCTCGAGGACGAGAAGGACGCATACGTGCTCGCGTGGACCACCACGCCCTGGACGCTGCCCGGGAACGTCGCGCTGGCGGTCGGTCCCGAGATTCCCTACGTGAGGGTCCGCCAGACGCGCGAAGGCAAGGCGGAGCATTACTACCTGGCGAAAGCGCGTCTCACGCAGCTCACCGGCGAGTACGAGATCGAGAAGGAGCTCAAGGGCCGCGAGCTCCAAGGCCGCGCCTACCGGCGCCTCTTCGACTTCGTCGACCTGGCGAAGCTGACGGAGAAGAAGGCCTACTACGTCTGCGAGGCGGACTTTGTCACGACGGAGGACGGAACCGGCGTCGTCCATACGGCGGTCATGTACGGGGCCGATGACTATCAGCTGGGGCGGAAGCTCGACTTGCCCCAGCGCCACACCGTCGACTCCCAGGGGCGCTTCACCGCCGAGGTCGCGCCCTGGGCAGGACGGAACGTGAAGGAATCGGAGCGCGACATCATCGACTGGCTGAAAGGCCACGGTCTCCTCTACCGCGAGGAGATGACCACGCACAGCTATCCCTTCTGCTGGCGTTGCGATACGCCGCTCCTCTATTACGCGTGGAAGACGTGGTACATCTCGACCACCCGCTACCGCGATCGCATGCTCGAGGCCAACAGGACCGTGGCGTGGCACCCCAAGGAGATCGGCGCGCACCGGTTCGAGAACTGGCTCGAGAACAACGTCGATTGGGCGCTCTCGCGAAACCGCTACTGGGGGACGCCCCTCCCCATCTGGCGCTGCGACACGTGCGGCAAGGATCGCTGCGTGGGGAGCATCGAGGAGCTGAGCCAGGGGCACGGCATGCCCCAGCCGCTGGACCTCCACCGGCCCCACGTGGACCAGGTCACCTTCCCCTGCGACTGCGGCGGGACGGCCCGGCGCGTTCCCGAGGTGATCGACGTCTGGTTCGATTCGGGCTCGATGCCGTTCGCGCAATGGCACTACCCGTTCGAGAACAAGGAGCTGTTCCAAGCCCGCTATCCGGCCGATTACGTCTCCGAGGGGATGGACCAGACGCGCGGCTGGTTCTACACGCTGATGGCGATCGGGGTCTTCGCGATGGGGAAGGCTCCCTACAAGCACGTGCTGGTGAACGAGCTCATCCTCGACAAAGAAGGCAAGAAGATGAGCAAGTCCCGGAACAACGCGGTGGATCCGGAAGCCGTGCTGAACACGCGGGGCGCGGACGCGCTCCGGTTCTACCTGATCTCCACCAGCCCGCCCTGGACGGCCACGCGCTTCGATCCCGAGGGTGTGACCGAGGTCACGAAGAAGCTCCTGGGCACCCTCAAGAATACGGCGCAGTTCTTCGCGCTCTACGCCAACATCGACGGGTACGAGCCGGCGGCGAAGGAAAAGGCCAAGACCACGCTCCTCGACCGCTGGGCGCTCTCGCGGCTCCATTCGCTGGTCGCGGGCTGCCGGGATTCGTTCGACGCCTACGACCTCACCCGGGGGGCACGCGCGATCCAGGAATTCGTGGTCGAGGACCTCTCCAACTGGTATGTCCGGCGGTCGCGGAGGCGATTTTGGAAAGCCGGGGACCCTGCCGATAAGAGAGCAGCGTACGATACGCTCTTCGCCTGCCTCGAGACGGTGGCTCGTCTCCTGGCCCCGTACACGCCCTTCGTCTCCGAGGAGCTGCACCAGAGCCTCGTGCGGCCGGCCTTCCCGGAGGCCCCGAAGAGCGTGCACTGGTGCGACTATCCGGTCGCGGATCGCGCGGCGGTGGACGAGAAACTAGAGCGGAACATGGAGCTCGTCCGCCGGATCGTGGCGCAGGGTCGGGCTGCGCGGAACGCGGCTGGCGTGCGCACGAGGCAGCCGCTTTCGATTATTGCGACGGATGGTTTGACCGAAAAGGAGAAGGAGTCCCTATTCGGTGAGCCGAAGCAGATCATTTTGGAGGAGCTAAACGTTAAGGAGATGAGCTTCCTGGACTACAAGGGCCAGTTGTTTGAGACCGTTGTAAAGCCCAACTACCCAGTCCTGGGGAAGAAGGTCGGACCCGCGATGAAGGAGCTGGCGTCTAAGCTCCAATCCGAGCCGGCTGATGTGCTCTGGGCCGACATCCAGTCAGGGGGATGGACCACCACAGTTGGGGGGCACGAGTTCAAGTTGACGGAAGAGGACGTGATCAGGCAGCAGACCTCACGCCCTCCCTGGTCTGCCCAAGCTGAAGGGCCCCTAACGGTGGCTGTGGACACCAGGCTCAACGAGGAGCTTCGCGCCGAGGGCCTGGTTCGGGAATTCGCGCATCGGATCCAGACGCTGCGCAAGAGCGCCGAGTTCGACGTGACGGACCGGATCCGCCTCTTCCTGGAGGAGCTGAGCCCGGGGTTGGCGGCCGCGGCCGCGCGTCACGAGCAATTCATTCGGGAAGAGGTGCTGGCGGAGGAGGTCCTATCCCGCGCGCCGGGAAACGGCCCCTCGGAGGAATGGACGTTCGACGGCGAACGGGCCCGCGTCGGGATCGAGCGGGTCCACAAAGGAGGGTGAGCGGTTGCTTACCAAGAAGGATCTCAAGCATTTCGAAGAGCGGCTCATCGAAGAGCGCAAGAAGCTCCTGAGCCAGCTCGGCTATCTCGAGAAGGCGATGGGGCAGACCCAGCGCGACTCCTCGGGCGATCTCTCGGCCTATTCCTTCCACATGGCGGACATGGGCACCGACGCCATGGAACGCGAGAAGGCGTTTCTCTTCGCCTCGGCGGAGGGCCGGCAGCTGATGAGCGTGGACGAGGCCCTGCGCCGCCTGTACCGGAGCGAGTACGGCAACTGCGAGACCTGCCAGAAGGAGATCGGGAAGCAGAGGCTGGACGCCATGCCCATGGCGAACCTCTGTGTGCAATGTCAGGAGAAGCAGGAGAAGGCGCCGAACAGCGCGCGCGGATGACCTCCCGCATCGGGACGTTCCTCGCCTGCGCGGCCGCGGTGCTCGCCCTCGATCAGCTCACGAAGGCGATGGCTTCGGCGCGCCTCATTCCGGGCGAGCCCATGCCCCTGATCGGGCAGGTCCTGCGATTGACGCTCGTGCACAACACCGGGGCGGCCTTCGGGCTCTTTCCCGGGAGCCGGATTCCCTTCATTCTGGTCTCCGTGCTGGCCATCGCGGTGGTCCTGTACCTGTTCGCGCGCGATGCCTATCGCAGCCTCATCAACCGCGTTCTCCTCGGGTGTATTCTGGGAGGCGCGCTCGGCAACCTCGTGGATCGCATCCGATGGGGGAGAGTCGTCGATTTCATCGACGTGGGCCTAGGCTCCGTCCGGTGGCCCGTGTTCAACGTCGCGGACTCAGCCGTCACCTTGGGGGTGATCCTGCTTGCCTGGAACCTCGCCCGATCCGGCCGCACCGACTCCGATCTCGAAAGTCCACCCGGTTCCGACTTCGCGCGCGGGTGAGCGCCTGGATCGTTTCCTAACCGAAGTCGAGCACTCGCTCTCCCGCTCCGCGATCCAGCAGCTGATCGACGCGGGATGCGTGCGCGTGAACGGCGCTCCGGCGCGCGCGAGCCGGCGCGTGAAGGTGGGGGACTCGATCGAGGTCACGCGCCCCCGGCGCGTTCCGACCCGCCTCCTGCCCGAGGACATCCCGCTCACGGTCGTCTACGAGGACGACTCGCTGGCCGTGATCGCGAAGCCCGCGGGCATGGTGGTCCATCCCGCCGTGGGGCACCGCACCGGCACCCTGGTCCACGCGCTCCTCCACCGCTACGGCGCCCTCCCCAGCTCCTCCGGCCTCGAGCGGGCGGGCCTCGTGCACCGGATCGACAAGGGCACCTCCGGCCTTCTCCTCATCGCGCGCACCGAGACCGCGCACCGAGAGCTGGCGCGACAGATCGAGGCGCGCGAGGTGCGCCGGGTCTACCGCGCGCTCGTGTGGGGCCGGCTGCGCCAGAAGGAGGGCCGCATCGAGGCGCCTCTCGCGCGGAGCCTCCGCGACCGGAAGAAGTTCGCGGTGGTCACGCGCGGCGGCCGCTTCGCCGCCACCCGCTACCGGGTGGAGCGGGCGTACGAGTACCTCTCCGAGCTCAACCTCACGCTCGAGACCGGGCGCACCCACCAGATCCGCGTCCACCTGGCGCACCTGGGGCACCCGGTGTTCGCCGATCCGGAATACGGCGGCCGCCGCGGACCGTTGCTGAGGCTCCCTCCCGCGCAGCGCTCCCGGGCGGCGCTCCTTCTCTCCGAGATGGATCACCAGGCGCTCCACGCGGAGCGCCTGGCCTTTCGCCACCCCGAGTCGGGGGAGCCGATGGAGCTCACGGCTCCCGTTCCGCCCGACTTCGAGGCGGTCCTCCGGGCCCTCGCATGCGAGTCCTAGGCGTGGACTTCGGCCTGAAGCGCCTCGGGATCGCGTTGAGCGACGAGGGGGCCTCGCTCGCGAGCCCGCTCCGCGTGGTCGAGATCGCCTCCGTGCGGGACGCGCCCGAGGCGGTGGCCGCCGCGGCTTCGGACTCGGGTGCGGAGACCGTGGTGGTCGGGGTTCCGCTCGGGCTCGAGGGGGAGGAACGGCGCGTGGAGGTCCGTCGCGTGGAGCGGTTCGCGCGGGCGCTCCGGAAATGCTCGGGGCTCACCGTGTTCCTGGTCGACGAGAGCCTGAGCACGCGCGAGGCGGGAGAGCGGGCTCTGGAAGCGGGGCGCGGCGGCCGTGACCCCTCGCAGCACGCGCAGGCGGCGGCGCTCATTCTCCAGCGCTGGCTCGACCGGCCGCGCCAGAGCCGCCGCGAGCCCGACGGGGAAACGTCATGAAGCGCCGCCATCGCATTCGCCGGAGCCTCGTCCTGGGCGGGATCGTCGGCGTCGTCCTGCTCTCGGGGATCCTCTTCTTCCCCGCCTCGGTCACGCGCAATTTCCAGACGCGCGAGGTGCTGATCCCGCGCGGCGCGGGCGTGGAGACGATCGCGGGGATTCTCAAGGCCAACGGCCTGGTCCAGAGCCCCACCCTGTTCGTGCTGGCCGCGCGGGTGCTGGGCCACGACCGGAGGCTCAAGGCGGGGCGCTACACCATCCCGGTCGGCGCCAGCATCTATCGGATCCTGCGCCAGCTCTCCTCGGGGATGGGGAAGAACGACATGGTCACG
>DASQBE010000033.1:0-17699 GCA_035635355.1 Binatia bacterium
TGCTCCGGCGTGATGCTCAGCGCCACCACCGCGTGCACGATCCCACCGCCCTCGCCCTCCTGGGCCTCCGCCTGATCCGCCCCGGACCGCACGTTCTCCACGTACCGCAAGAACGAAAACTGCGGCTTCCCGTTCGCGTCCAGCGACAGGTGCGGCTTGTCGTTCACGTAGTAGTAGGACATCGGATCGTTCAGATCCGGGAACACCGTCAGCTCCCCGGCACGGACCGGCTTGTCGATCAGGATCTGCTGCGCGGAGGCAGGGCCCGCCATTGACCCCAGGGCCACGACCAGGCAGAACAACCCCAACACCCAGCGAACGCGACGCAAGGAGACCCTCGTCATTGCGTTTTCCCTCCGAGGAGCTCCGAGAACTTGTCGAGGACCTTCTCCTTGGCACTCGTCGCGGCATCCAGGGCCGCGGTCTTGGCCTCCGCCCTGAGGGCGGGCGCCGTGAGCATGTCCTTCGGGACCGCGGCGTAGATGTAGTCGTCACCGACCTTGGGGCTCCACGGCGTCGCCATCTTCCCCTCGGTCTTGTGGTCCACGATCATCCGGTAGACGTAACCCTTGGCGTCCCGGTCCATGAAGATCTTCTTGGAGATCAGGGGCTCGTTCTTGACGGGGGAGATGGAGAAGTTCTCCTCCATCTCCTGTCCGAACTTCGGGTAGTGGATCTGGACCGTGACCCGTGTGATGTCGCTCGCCTTCATCGCGTCCAGGTCGCCCTCCACCTCGATGGTGCGCGGCGCGATCGGCGCGGCGAGGGTCACGCCCTCCCAGCTTCCTTTCTCCCACGCGGGACTCGGGGGCCAGACGCGGCCGCCGCGGAAGCTCCACTGGGCCTGGTACTCGTACAGATCCGAGTTCTTGTCCTCGCCGCGCGCGTAGGTGACGGTGGCGTTGATTCCCTTTTCCTTCACGTATTTCGAATCGATGGTGATGTGGTCCTGGAACGGATTCCCGCTGTCGCGGAGCTTCCGGACGTTCACCGTGACGTAGTTGCACTCCTGCTCGAACATGTCCTTGGCGTCCAGGTCCATGATGAAATTGATGTCGCGATGCTGGAAGAAGGGATCGTTCAGATTGACGGCCGAGACGCACTGGGGATTGTCGCGGACGCCGTTGTACCAATCCGCCATGTTGCCGACCAGCGGCAGGTCGTGCTTGATGGCGATCCGGTAGCTCAAGCTGATGACCTTCGTCTTCTGCTGGAACGCGCTCTGCATGGAGACCTTCTTGTACACGTAACGGCTTCCCTGCTTGATGTCGGGCGTCTGCTGCTTCTCGTCATCCGACGGGGCCTGCGCGGACTGCTGGGGCGCCGGCTCGGTCATGGAGTTCAGGAAGTACTGGAAGAACGCTTCCCGGATCTTGGCGACCCGCTCGTCGGCTACGGTCTCGTCGAACTTGATGTCCACGATCTGCTTCTCCACCAGGAACTGGTACTGCTTGTGCACCTCGTCGTACGAGTTCGAGTACTCGGGGTTGTAGGAGCTCCAGTCGAAGACGAAGAAGGACCCGCCCGATCGGGTGGTGCCCGACTGCTTGTGCGTGTACTCGGCCTTCAAGGAGTCGTAGGCGGTCTGGAGGCGGGACCAGTTGAAGGTGATGGTCCCTTTCGCCGCGGGGGTCAGGGTCTGGTACTGGTAGTTGCACTGGACCGAGAGGTCCGTGATCGAGCGCGACTTCTCGAAGGTGGCCGCCAGGAGCTGCGCTCCCTCGGGGCTCAGCCGCGTCGCCGCGGCGGCTTTGCCGCCCTCCACCAGCGGCGCCTTGCCCGATGTGACGAGCTTTCCGGCCATCTTCTCGTCCGAGAGGGTCCCGGAGATTATCTGGAACGAGGCTCCGTCGGCGGGGACGTCCACCGGCGCCGCGCCGAGGAGAACCCCCTTGGGATCCTTCGCCTTCAACAGCTTCTGTGCCTCCGCGTCCTGTTCGGGGGTGAGGCCCCACTCCATGAGGAAGTGGAGGAGCCCTCCGCTGATGCCGCCCTGGTCGGCGCGCGCCTCGGTGGTGAACTTGAGGAAGAGGAACTCGGGCACGCCGTCCGCGCGCTTGGAGAGGTGGAGATTCGCCGGGAGGTAGTAGTAATTGTGGCTCTTCTCTCCCTGCGTCGCCGTGGCCACCCCGTAGCACTGGAGATAGGTGCCGTCCTTGAGCGAGACCTTGATGACATTGTCGTCGTCGAGAACGACCGCCGAGGCGGGTCGCGCGAGGAGCGTCCCGGCCAAGAGGAATGCGGCCGCCGCTCCCAGGACCGCCGCATGTCGGAGCGTTCCGGGCCGCGTGCGGCGCCGGCTTGAGTTCTCGAGGTTCCTCATCATCCGTTCCTCCCTCATGGGTTCTGGTCCATCCGCCTTCGCTTCGCTCATGGAAGCTCGTCCACGAAAATGAGACCGCTCGCGTCATGGCGCCGGTCGGTCAGGCGCTTGTTCCCCTCCATCTGCCACGTCACCATGTAGTCGTAGTCCGGCTGCCCCAGGGGCAGCGTGATCTGGACCTGTTTCTCCTCGATCGAATCCTCGGGGCGCACGACCATCTGCGGCCGCCGCCGCTCTCCGAAGAAGGGGTAGTCCAGCTGCACGATGACCGCGCGCACGCCCTTCGCCTTGAGGGCCTTCGCGTCTCCGACCAGCTGCACCATCCGGTGCTCGTAGGGGGCGAAGAGGTCGATCATCGGGGCGTTGCTCTTGACCCAATCGGTCTCGTAGCTGCCGCCTCCCTTGAAGCTCCAGCGCGTCCGGTACGCGTAGTCGAGCCACGCGAGCCGGTCCTGGTCCCCGTTCCAGCCGTAGACCATTCTCAGGTTGTCGACGCCGCCCTTCACGGCGGCCCGGTCGAGAACGACCTCCTGGAGCGTCTGCTCGCCGCCCTGGTGGTCCTTGCGCAGGGTCACCGTCACGGTGTTCACGTACTGGTCGAAATCCGGAATGAGCGCGGCGTCCACGCCGACGTGCACCTCGCGCTGCTGGAACGTGGGATCGCCGAGGTTCACGGCGCGGAAGAAGCGCGGGTCCTTGCCGTAGCGCTTGTAGAGGTCGCCGATGTTGAAGACCACGAAGCTGTGCCGTTCCACGTTCGACCGGTGATTGAAGGTGAGATGGCTCGTTCCCTCGCTCTTCATCTCCTTGAGCTGAAAGCCGACCGAGGCCCCGAAGCCGGTCGTTTTCCGGGCGCCCATCGGACCCTTCGGATCCATCATCTTCGAGAGCGCGTCCGTCAGGCCTCCGCGTTGGTCCGGAGGGACGCGCTCCGGCTCCACGGGGCGGAACATGAGATCCAGGAGCTTGTTGTAGACCGTGTTCATGAGCGCTTCCATCACCGCGTCGCTTCCGCTGGAGCGCATCTTGATCGCGTGGTTCTTGAACATCTCGTCGAAGGCCAGCTCCACGTCGGCGCTGATCCAGTAGACGGTGCCGCCCGCCGAGTATCCCTTCGATTTCTTCACCTCGGACCAGTCGATCGTGATGTCCGCGTCGTAGGCCTCGGAGAGCCCGTGGAACGTCATGTCGAACACCAGGGAGATGTCCGGGGTGTTCATCTGGAAGCTCTGCTGGAGGAGGGAGGCATGCTCGGGATCCAGATCGAAGGACAGGGCGAGCCGGTTTCCCTCGAGCACCGGGGCGCGCCCCGACGCGATCACCTCGCGATCGGGCGCCTTGTTGCCCGCGCGGAGGATCGAGGAGATGAGGGTGTAGCGCCCGTCCTGGAACACGATCGGTCCGCGCACGGCGATCTTGTCGTTCTTGAGGGTGGTCTGGAGGGATTTCTCGGCGTCCTTCACCATCGCGTCCGGGGTTTCCAAGATGACGAGGAAATGGAGGATGCCGCCTCCCTTGGCCTCGGTGATGGTGGCCGCGGAGGCGCTGTCCCCGGGGGCGTTCACGACGTAGCGCACGAACGAGAGCTGCGGAAGCCCCTGGGCATCCTGGGCCAGACGAGCCCCGGCGGGCAGGTACACGTACTGGGTGGAGTCGGTCGTGACGGGGAAGCACCAGAGCCCGCCCGCGCGCACCCCGCGGTCCATGAGGACCATCTGCGCTCCGGCCGTTCCGACCGTCGAGAGCGCGGTCGCCAGCACGACGGCCGCGGCCAGAAGAGGCCGTCGCGTCACCGGCCGGCCCCCGTGGCTCCCGTGGCCCCACCGCCCGCCGTCGGCGGCGCGAGGTAGATGTAGTCGTTGTCGAGGACCTCGAGCTTGCTCTCCTTGGCACCGTTCTTCGAGTGCCAGGTCACGTGATAGGCGATCTGCGTGCCCTTGTCGTGGTAGAGGGAAACCTTCATCGTCGGCGTGGTGTCGGTCGCGCGGAGCGTCGTGCTCCTCATGACGCGCGCCTTTCCTGCCAGGATGAGCGCGAAATCGACGACCCCGGTCGCGATCCCACGCTCCTGGAAGGACGAGCGGTCCGCGTCGATCTCGATCACCCGCTTCTCGAAGGGCGGCGTGAGGGAGATGGCGGCATCGGACGCCTTGAGCCACTGATCCTCGTGGGACGGCACCGAGAGCGTCGGGCCCCCGCGAAGCGCCCACCGAACCTGATACTCGTAGGACGTCCAATCCGCGTCCGTCATGCCCAGGCGGGGGAACGAGACGTTTTGGGTCGTCTTGCCGGCCTCGACGTCGGCGCGGTTGAAGGTCACGGCCTTGGTGAAGGCCGGCTTCCCGGCGTAGGGCTTCCGGAAGTTGACCGAGACGAAGTTGAGCGCGTCCGAGAAGGAATCCAGGTAATCACCGTCCACCTGGAAGTAGACGGGGCGGAACTCGAAATCGGGATCGGCCAGGTTCACGACCCGGAAGTAGCGCGGATCCTGTCCCATGGTTCGATAGAGGCCGCCCAGATTGCCGGCCGTGTCCAGCGGCACCTTGATCGAGGAGCTCTTGCTGAGCGTGAGCGTGAATGTGTTCTGACGAATGTCCTTCCGGTTCTTCAGCACGTACTGGTTGTCCGTGTAGTAGGGCGTGTCCTGGTTGTCGCCGAAGACCTGCCAGAAGTACCCGCGCTCCTGGCGCCCCTTCGCCTGGTTCGCCTCCACGGCCGTCTCCCGCTCGGGATCGGCGGCCCAGCCGGTCTTGGCGTCGAACATCACCTCGGTGAGCTTGTCGGTCACGAGCTGCAGCACGCCCGCCATGTCGTCGGCCTTGATTCCCAGTCCCGCGCTCCGATCCAATACCTCGATCTTGAGCGATCCGTCCCGCTGCAGCTTGTCCACGATGTTCCGCACCTGCTTCTTCGAGTAGCCCTTCTGGACGCTCTGGAACTCGCTGAAGTGCTGGTAGACGGTGGAAACGTCGGCGAGCACCCGCGCGTTGTATCCCTCGACCGCCGCCTCGTAGTAGGCGTGCACCGCGACCGAGACGTCCGAGGTGGGGCTGTTCATCGAGTTCCAGAGGAGCGTGGCCCCCTCCTGCTTCAGGAGGGCGGCGACGACCGCCTTCGATCCGGGCATCAGGGGCGCCTTGCCCGACGTGATCACGGAGCGCGTGAACCCGCCCTCACCCTTGTCCGAGAGAATGGCCGAGACGACCTCGAAGGATCCCGTGCCCTCCTCGCCGTCCTTCGAGGTCTGCATGAGCGGGACCGGGCCCAGGAGCTTGGCTCCGGCGACCTGCTTCTGGAGCTCCCGCTCCACGTCCGCGCGGAGGTTCTCGGGCAGCGAGAACTCCACCAGCGCGTGGAAGAGGCCGCCATTCGTCCCACCCGCCTGATCCACGTATTTCATGCAGAGGAACTCGTAGGTCGAGTCCTTGTTCATCGAGAGGTGCGGGAATTGGGGCAGGTAGTAGTACGCGGTGGCGTCGTCATGATCTTGCAGGAGCTGGACGCCCTTCACGACCCGGGACCCCTTGTCGTAATTCACCAGCGCGCGCGCCGGGACGGCGCCGAACGAAAGGCCGAGAATCGTCAGAGCGAGAACCGCTCGCTTCATGGTCACCTCGTGGCTACTGGCCAAGGACGGATCGGACGCCCAGCTTCGGCGGCGACGATGGGACATCGACGGTCTTGTTCGATGTGACGTCGAGAATCTTGTTCCAGGACGAAACTTCCTGCCAACGGCCGACCGTGCTCGACCCATCCAGCCTGGTCTCCGAGACCCGGTACCGGTACGGTCGGTCCAGCCGGACCGCGACGGGGAAGCGCATCCCGGCCGAGTAGATATCGGGCTCGGTGCCGCGAAACATGGTGTCGAGCTTCACGCGCCGGCCGCCGATGGACTCGGCGTCGATCTCGACGCGCTTCTCCGCGAGGTCCGGACGCATGGTGTTGTTGAAGTCGTAGCAATAGACGTCGAGCGCCGCATAGCCCGGAGGCACGCGGTCGTTCAGATCGACGCGTCGTAGGAGGTCCGGCCAGCGCTTGACATCGAGACCGATCTCGATCGCGCCCGAGCCAATGACACGCAGGGGATGGGAAACGTTGGCGGCGCTGTCGTGCGGCGCCGCGGCGCCGAGCTGGTGCAGGAGCTCCGCCACGAGGGCGGGGGAGCCCGTGAGCTCGCCCGGATCGAGGGCTGAGTCGGTCGAGCCGTCGGCGAGGAACGCGTAGCCCACGCTCAGGATCACCTGTTCCTTCTCGAGCGCCTTCTGGAAGACCTGCGCGCTGAGCGAATCCAGCCCCACGCTGCATACCCGCTCCGTCCAGTACCCCTCGTCGGCGCCCGGGACCCTGGGATCGCGCTCGAAGCGGCCCCCGGGGAGCGCGACCGTGTCCGGTCCCGCCGAGCCCACCGTCGCGTAGACCAGGGCGGTGCGGAGCGCCCGGATGGGCAGGGGACGAATCTCCGGCACGCGTCCCTGCGCGGCCAGGGACTGGGCGGCCCTGGCAAGCTCGGCCGGATCGACCCGGGGCAAAAGGACGCGGAACGAGATCAGGCTCTTGGTCCGCTCGACGCCACGGTCCGCCGAGGTGGCGGTGCCCGTGTAGCGGGTCATCAGGAAATGGAAGTCGGGCTTTCCGTCCGCGTCCTTCGCCAGCTCGATGGGGGGAGGCGCGTAGTAGAAGAGCTGGGGCTTGGTGCTGTCGGCATAGACCGTGAGCGTGTAGACCCTGCGACCGGTGCTCAGGCTCGGGGCCGCTCCCGTGGGGGCGGCAGGCATCGCGAAGAGGAACAGCACGGCGCAGCCGCGCAGCAGCGGCCGCCATCCAATCTCAACCCGCATCAATGAGTTCCCGGCAAGGAGCCGAGGGCTTCCTCCAACTGGTGTCGGCCGACGGTGAGCCTCAGATCGTCACACGCGATCCAGTGCGTCGCCTTGTACGTGGTTCCGTCCTTCATCGTGAGCTCGAAGAAATATTCGAAGAGCGGGCTCGAGCCCGTACCGGCGTCCCGGTCGGCCGTGTAGATGGGGCCGAGCGTGAAGTCATGTCCGTCGGAGTTCAGCACGACCGTGCGCACCTGCGGATCCCGGGAAGACGGATCGAAGAAGCGCGACCGGACCTGGGTCTGGATCTCGTAGGCGCCCGCGTCCGCGAGGGGCGTGATCGTATGGAAGGTGATCGAGGCGGGCCCGACCGACGAGACGCCTCCGGTGATGGAGCGAATCACGTCGTCGTCGCAGCTCGCGCAGCTCCCGTCCACCGCGTACTCGATCCAGAGGCGCTTGGCCTGCGCGTCGATCCACGAGGGAACGAGCGCCGCGTCCCACTGCACCTGGGCGTGCGGGGGCACCGCCGTTCCTCCCAGGCTCCAGCTGTAGACGACGGGCCGGGAGGACGGATCGAGAACCAGGGCGTTCACGTACTTGAGCTTGATGGGATAGGGCGTGGTGTTCTTCCAGCGGTCGCCGCGGCTCCAGCGGAATGGGCCGAACGTGCCGAAGTCGGCGAGCCGGATCTGGATCGGCACGTCGATCGGACCGAGCGCGTGGCCGGCGGGGTAGAGGGTCACCCGTCCGCTGACGCCGATGTCCTCGATCAGGGCCTGCTGGAGGTTTTCCTTCGTCACGGGATCCGTGACCCACGAGACGTCGATCTGTCCGAGAAAATCGGAGAGCCCGGTGACCGCGATCTTGTCCGAGGGGATGCTGTAGCGGCGGAGGTCATCCGAGAAGGAGACCGAGATGCTGTCGATCGGCATCGCGCGCAATTCCGTGAAGGCGAGGCTGTGCGCGCTGGCGTACGCCGCCATGAGCTCCGAGGCGACCTGGCGCTCCTTGATCCCGATTCCCGCGTCGAGCCGCGCGGCCATCGCGACGTCTCCCGCCTGGCCCGCCGTGCCCGTGGCCGAGTAGATCACGCGGAAGTCGTAGCCCTGGTCGGGATCCCAACGCAACGAGTAGGAGTAGGGCAGGAAGTAATAGACCCCGGAAGCGGCGTTCTGGTCGGGGTAGAAGCTCGGGAAGACGCCCAGGATGTGGCTCGGCACGAGATCGATGTCCTCGGCGCGCACCTGGCCGAGCGGCTCCACGGATACGGTCCCCGGCCCCTTCGGCGCGTTCGGGCTGGGGTCGTCGGGGACGCCGAAGCGGAAACTCCCCACGGCCGTCATCGCCGCATACTTCGGCATCTGGCTCGCCGCGGGCGAGGACTTGGCGAGGATCATCGGATTCGCGACCATCATCGGGCGCGCGGCGATCATGGGGGAGCTCACGCCGCCTCCCGCCGCGGGTGCGGGAGACGCGATCGTGATCGGCCGGATCATGGCCCTTCGCGCGGGCGCCGGAGTGCTCGAGGGGGCCGGAGTGCCCGACGCGGGGGCGCTGCCCGCGATGCGCAAGGCAGGGGTCAGCGTCATGGGGCGAATCGCCGGATTGATGATCTTGGGGGGAAGCTGATAGGTCGGGCTCGCCCCCAGGGTGGCGGTCGTTCCGACGGGCTTGGCGGAAACCGTCAGCACCATCGTCTCCGGGTTCACGGCGACGGTCCAGACCTTCGGGAGGAGAAATCCGCGGGTGTAGCTCGCGGTGGTCCGGTCCGCCCGCGAAGCGCAGACGCGCAGATAGGTGGTTTTGACGATCGTGCCCTGGGGCGCGTCCGGATCGAGGCTCAGCGTGAAATCGAGATCTCCCGACGGCGCCGAGACCGTCTGGGGGTCGCCGCCATGGATCAAGCGCTGGGTCCTCTTGTCCTGGCCCGCGGTCTCCACCCAGACCTTTCCGCCCTCGAATCCCGCGTAGCGGACGGTGACCGATACCTTGCGCTCCTGGTCTTCGGTCACCTCGACTTGGGAGACGTCGCCCTTCAGGGTTCCGGAGATCAGGGTCCCGAGAGCGCTCTGCAGACCGGACTGGACGTTGCTGGCAGGCGTGAGGGTCTTGCCCGTGAGCCCCCCGGTGGCACGAAGGGTCGTGGGAAGTCCGGTGGAGAAGAGGAGAACGAATAGAACAGAGAGAGCGTGTCGTAATGCCCGGCGCATCGAGTCTACCCCCCTAGACCCTTTCCGACTAATTTGTAGGCGCTTTCCGCGGCATCCTCGCCGTTCGGCCTCCGGAGGTCAAGGAAATCTGGCATTTCCCGGTTGAGAAGAGGACAATCGAGTAGGTCTCCCCCCAACCGGAGGCAGAAATGATTCGAGGCTCAGGCCCTGCTCTCGTTTCCCTGGCGCTGCTCCTCGCGGCCCCGTTCCTCCCGGCCCGCGCCGTGGCGATACCCCCGGGCTACTTCGTGGACTCGACCCGGGTGGCCGAGGATCTACCGATCGATCGTGAGGTGGCGGACGGCGACTTCACCCTGTCGATCCACCGGAAATACGAGGACGCCCTGGGCGCGCGTCTGCTCGAGGTGGCCGAGGCGACGTACCCGCCGCGGGACAGCCTCATCATCCGGGCGATCGAGCGGGGAACCGAGGTCGGGTCCGATTCCGCACGCACGCCGCTCTGGTGGATCGACGGTCTTGGCGTCTCGCGCGTCCCCTACGCCGTCACCGCCGGCGCCCTTCGTCACTATATCGGTCTCACGGAACAATTCCGGAGGCACAACTTCTGGGGCGCCTGGGACCACAACCTCTTCTGGACCGAGCTCCGCTACGGCGCATCGATCTCGCACCGCGACCGGTACTATGCCGAGGACAGCACCTTCACGAACGTGTACGTCGCGGAGATGAATCTGGCCTGGGGCTTCGACGATGGCACATTCGCGCCCGAGTGCCTGGCCCACCGTGTCGTCGTGCTCTCCCCGGACGGAACCGTGATCTCCGTCGAGGGGGACGGCGACACCAAGGAGCTGGTGTACTTCTCGCTGCATCGAGGAATCGGGCATTTTGCGACCAACGCGCGCTGAGATCGGCCGCCTCATCTGCCTCGGCGGCCTCCTCCTCTTGGCACCCGCCGCGTTGGCGAGGCATGCGGCCACCATTCCTTCGGGGTACTACGTGGATCCGTCGCAGGCGGACCAGGCGCGTCCCGCCGATCGAGTCGAGGCCGACGGGGACTTCACGCTGTCGATCCACCGCACGTTCGAGAACCCGCTCGAGGCGCGCCTGCTCGGCATCGCCGAATCGATCTACCCTCCGAGAGAGCGACTCATCGACCGCGCGATCGAGCAGACGACCGAGATCGGCTCGGATTCGACGCGCGCGCCGCTCTGGTGGTGCGACGGCGTGGGCGTCTCCCGCGTTCCCTACGCGGTCACCGCCGGCGCCGTGAAGCACTACACCGACCTGACCGATCGCTTTCGCGCGCACAACTTCCGCGGCGCGTGGGACCACAACCTCTTCTGGACCGAGTTTCGCTACGAGGCGTCGATCAAGCTCCACGACCACTACTACATGGCCGACAGCACCGCCTCGAGCGTGTACGTGGCGGAGATGAGCCTCGCGTGGAGCTACGACGACGGCACGTTCGTCCCCGTGTCCCTGGCCCATCGGGTGGTGGTCCTGTCGCGCGCGGGGGATGTGATCTCCGTCGAAGGGGACGGGCTCACCGACGAGCAGGTGTACCAATCCTCGCACCGTGGGATCGGGAGGTCGGAGAGCCTGATGCGGTGAGGTACGGAGATCTATACTGAGCGCGGCCCTCAGTCCTTCCCCGCGAGCCACGCGTCGAACTGGCGGAAGTCGTAATCCCGGCCCAGGAAGTCGTGCACCATGTCTCGCGCGGCGCGCGTGCCACCCGGCTTGAGCACGATGTCGCGATAACGCGTCGCAATGGTGGGGTTCAGGAGATCCGTCTTGTCGAACGCGCTGAACATGTCCTTGGAGATCACGAGCGACCACATGTAGGTGTAGTAGTAGGCCGAGTAGCCGTCGAGATGGCCGAAGGATGTCTGCATGTGGGAGTCCGGCATCGGCGGCACCGGTGAGAAGCGCGGCTCGAGATCGGCGACGACCCGGTCGGTCACGACCTGGTCGGGCGGCTTGTTGTAGATGTTGAGCGATACCGCCGAGTAGAAGACCTGCGTCCCCGTCGCCATCGCGCGACCAAACGCGTCCGCGCGCCGCATCTTCGCCACCAGCTCGGTCGGGATGGGCTGGCCCGTCTGATAGTGCTTCGCGAAGGTCTGTAGGACCTTGGGGTCCCACACCCACTCCTCGAACATCTGCGACGGAGCCTCCACGAAGTCCCGCTCGGTCGCGGTGCCCGCGATCGGCTCCCACTGGCCCTGCCCGCCGAAGATCGCGTGGAGCAGGTGGCCGAACTCGTGGAAGAACGTCTGAACGTCGGAGTGCTCCATGAGGCCGGGGTCGCCGGCCTTGCCGCCCGGGAAATTGCAGACGAGGGCGTGCTCCGGGAGCTGAAGCCCCTTCGAGCCCTGCCGTATCGTGAATTTCGCGGCATGGTTGTACTTCCCGGGCCGCGGATGGAGGTCGAAGTAGAACCGTCCGATGAGCTTCGGCCCTTCGTACACCTCATAGGCTTCGACCGACGCGTCCCACACCGGCGCGTTCGCCATCCGCTTGTACGTGATGCCGTACATCTTCGACGTCACGTCGAGGAGCCCTTGCTTCACCTCGTCGAAGGGAAAGTAGGGGCGGACTTCCTGGGGATCGAAGTCGAAGTCGCGTTTCCGGATGAGACGGCCGTAATAGGAGATCTCCCACCGGTCCACCCGCGTTGACGCTGGACTATCCTCCTGCTTGCGCTTCAGGTAGACCGCGTACTCCTCCTGCGCGCGCTTCATCGTGGTGTCGTTCAGCCTCGTGATGAAATCGGCCGCGTTCTGGGCGGTGCCGATCATCTTGTCCTCCATGATGTAATCGGCCCAGGTGGCGTAGCCCAGGATCCGGGCCAGCCGGTAGCGCTCGGCCAGGAGGGAGTCGAGCGTGGCGATGTTCGCGGGGTAGGCCCGGTTCATCGCCTCGTGCATGAGCTTCTCCCGCACGCCGGGGCGCTTGGCGTAGCGGATCACCGGGACGTAATCCGGGGTCTCGATGCTCAGCGTGACCACCCCGTCCGTCCCCGGGGGATGCGCCTTGATGAAATCGTCGGGCATGCCCTCGAGATCGGCCGCGGGCACCTGGATCTTCCGGGAGTCGGTCCGGATGTTGCGATCGAAGTTCTGCCCCGTCTTCACCAGCTCTTCATCGATGGCGGCGATCTCCTTCCGCGCGGCGTCGTCCTTGTCCACGCCGGCCCGGCGGAAATCCCGAAGCGTGCGCATCATGAAGTACTGGGTGGCGGAATCCGCCTTCGAGACGTCCACGGCCGCGAGCGCGTCGTAGACCCGGCGATTGAGGCTCAGGTCGTCCAGGAACTTGTTCGCGGTCTGGGTGATCGATTCCGCCTGAGAGCGGAACGTGGAGTCGGGGTGAACCGCCTCGAGGAGGGATGCCTGATAGGCGACGTTCTCCCCGTGCGCCATGGCCTCGTTGAAGACCAGGACCGTGTTCTGGATCGTGCGGGGGCCGTGGACCGCGAGGACACGATCGATCGCGCTCTTCGCCTGCCGGAGCTCCGCCTCGGAGCTCGCGCGGAACTGCGTCGCGTTGGGGCGCCCGGCGAAGAAGGGGGGCGCGACGGTGGGCCGCGAGGCCCGCCGCGCGGGAGCGGCCGGAGCCCCCGAGCGGCCGGGCCGGGACGGGGCCGCGGCGCGAGGGGCGGACGCTGCGGCACGAGACGCCCCGAGGGCGCCCTCCATCGTCGCCTGCGCGGAGGCCACGCCGCCTCGCCCGAGCATCGGGCAAGCGAGGAGCACTCCCAGCGCCAGGATCATGCTCGGGAGAAAACGGACGGGTAGGAATCTCGAAGGCACGGGTCCTCCTCTCAAAGGATGGCTTTCTGGAATCGATGGTGTGATTTCGAAATCGTATAGCCCAGCTTCTGATAGAAGCGATGCGCCTCGTCGCGCAGGATGTTCGAGCCGAGCCGAACCTGCCCGTAGCCACGCTCGCGAGCCCACGCTTCCGCCTCGCCCATCAGGGCGCGACCGATTCCCTGGCCTCGCGATTCGGGCGCAACCACCAGGCCTCCGATCTCCGCCGTGCGGTCGGACTCCAGGTGATAGCGGCCGTAGACATGAACCCAGCCCTGGATCCGTCCGTTCCCGTCGAGGGCCACCAGGGCGCGCGCCTGGGTGTGTTCGGCCATGGCCGTGAGGCGCGAGACGATCTGCTCGGAAGTGGCGGGGTAGCCCAGCTCGCCGGACAGCGCCGCGACCCGCTCCGCATCGTCCACTGTCATCGCCCGCACGGTCGTGGTAGCACTCCCGCTCATGAGCGTTGCTTCCTCAAGGAGTTCGATCCTGGCGCGGACGGCGGTGAGGAGGGGATCGTGCGCCGCGCGGACAACATCTTGTTCCGGTTCACGCGAGCGTCGGGGGGTACTCAGCACGCGGAGTTCCGGGAGAATCGGGTGGCCTCCATCATCGTCACGCGCGAGACGGGGATCCGACCGGAAGCCCCCCGGCTAGAAGAGAAAGATCCCGAACGTCACCGGGATGATCTGCGTCTTGAAATCCTGCGTCACCGCGGAATTCAGCCCCTTGTCGGTATAGATGTTCTCGATCTTCCCCTCGACGAACGCGTGCACCGGAAGCCCGGGGAAGTCGATCGTCACGCCGCCGCCGCCGTTGATCCCGAACTTGGTGGTCGACGGGGACGCGAGGGCGCCGGTCGAATCCGGGTTCGCCTTGATGTTGTAGGTGCCCACCCCGGCCAGAAGGTACGGCTTGATGGGACCTGGCAGGGGAAGGCTGAACCGCGCGTCCGCGATCCCCGACAGGATCCGCCCGCTTCCGCCGAAGCCCACGTTCGGCTTGTCCAGCGAGAAGTGGCTGTATGTGAAGTTGCCCTGAAGGCCGAACGGCATCATGGGGATGTTGAGGCGGACGATTCCGGACCCGTGCCATCCGGTCTTGAACGCATCCTTCGCGTGCGACACCGGGACGGTGGCGCCTCCGCCGAATCCGATCTCGAACGGCTTGAGCGGGGAAGCCGATGTGGCGCCGGCCGTCGCCAGGAGCAGCAAGGGCAGCATGAGGGAAACGCGCATCCGAGACACGAAGCCTCCTCGATCCGGAGAAATGGTGCTGAGCGTCACGGCCAACGAGCGGAATGTAGCCAAGCTACCTCGGCGGCGCAAGCGCCGCCAAGAAGGGGATCTGGTGGGTATAGACCAAGTACCCCGCGACGCAGACGGCGCAGAGCACCATCACCATCAGGACCCCGATCAGGCCCCGGCGCGCCCGTCCCCCCTGCTCCAGCTCGTAGAAGCGCCAGAGGAGCTCGGCCTTTTCTTCCGGCGTGAGGGGCCGGCGGAGCACGAGCTTCTGCACGACTTTGGGAAGCCGCTTCTGGTCGCCGCGATACTTGCCGTCCCACCGGGTGAGGGGCGCGTCGGGCCGGTAGGGGTCGATCTCGATGCCTTTTTCATGCTTGTCCATTCAGCACCCCGCCATTCAGAATGGCGCCTCCCGTAAACCCTGCTCCCCCCTGATCTATCCAAGCATGGGCACGCCGGTCCGGTCGACGAGAGGGGACTCATGTTGTTCCGACTACCGTCCAATATCGGTTCGAACCGGGCCACTCTTTACCTCGGCGTGGCCACTTTTTTCCTATCCCTGGTACTACCAGCGCCTTACGCCGAATCATCCTTCAAGGCATTTCTCCCCGGAGGGGACGGCTCCTATTGGTTCGCCATCTGACCCCCTGGATCAAGCGCTGGCCCTCCGATCCCGGGGACCGGGCGCGCTACGCCGAGTCCATCTTCCGGCGGGTCGCGCCCCGATACGACACCCTCACGGACGCCCTCTCGTTCGGACAGGACCGCCGATGGAAGAGGCGGCTTGCGGACGAGGCGCTCCAGGCCGGATTGCAGGGCCGCGTGCTGGACCTGGCGACCGGGACCGCGGCGCTTCCCCTCCTCCTCCGCGGGGCAGGGCATCGGGGTCCCATCGTGGGTCTCGACCGGAGCGCCGAGATGCTGGCGCTCGCCCGGCGGAAATGCGCCGGCGACGGGAGCGTCGGGTTTCTGCGCGGCGACTTGAGCCGCCTGCCGTTCGCCGACCGCTCCTTCGATGCGGTCACGATCGGCTATGGGCTCCGCTACCCGCCCGATCTTCGCGTGTTCCTGAGCGGCATCTTCCGCCTCCTCCGGCCCGGCGGGCGCTTCCTGAGCCTCGATTTCGGGCTGCCCGCGTCACGCGCCTACCGCTCGCTCGCCCAGGGATACCTCCTCGTCGCGGGCGCCTTCTGGGGACTCGCGCTCCACGGCCGCCCCGGCACCTACACCCACATCGTGGAATCCCTGCGGGCCTACCCGGGCCAGCGCGCGATCGCTGCGCTGATGAACGAGGTCGGGTTTGCCGATGTATCCTTCGAGGAACGCCTGGGCGGCATCGCGGCATTGATCCGCGGTCGCAGACCCTGACCCAACTTCGGTATCCTATAGTTCGGCCCGAACATCCAACGGAGGGGTCCCTAGATGAACGTTGTCGCCGTGATCTCGATTCTCGTCCTCGCCCTGGCCGTGATGCTCCTGGTCCCGGCCCTGCGCCGGCGCGTCGTCACGCCCGCCATCATGCGCGCGATGGCGCGCGCGCTTCCGCGCATGGGCGAGACCGAGCGGATCGCGCTCGAGGCCGGGACCGTCTGGTGGGACGGCGATCTCTTCTCGGGGCGCCCGGACTGGAAGAAGCTCCTCGCGTTTCAGCGGAAGCCACTGAGCCCGCGGGAGCGCGCCTTTCTCGACGGACCGGTGGAGGAGCTCTGCGGCATGGTCGAGGAATGGAAAGTGGAGCGCGACGGCGACCTGCCCGCGGAGGTCTGGCGCTTCATCAAGGAGAAGAAATTCTTCGGGATGATCATCCCCGAGGAGTACGGCGGTCTCGGATTCTCCGCGATCGCCAACTCCGCGGTCGTGACCAAGATCTCGAGCCGGAGCGTCGCCGCCGGCGTCTCGGTGATGGTGCCGAACTCGCTCGGGCCGGCGGAGCTCTTGCTGCACTACGGGACCGAGGAGCAGAAGCGACACTTCCTCCCGCGCCTCGCCACCGCCGAGGAGATTCCGTGCTTCGCCCTCACCGGCCCCGAGGCCGGGAGCGACGCGGCCTCCACGAAGAGCCGGGGTGTGGTGTGCCGCGGCACCTACCAGGGCCGGGAAGTTCTGGGCATGCGGCTCGACTGGCGGAAGCGCTACATCACGCTCGCCCCGGTCACGACCCTCATCGGGCTGGCGTTCCGTCTCTACGATCCCGACCATCTCCTGGGGGGCAAGGAGGACCTGGGCATCACGGTCGCGCTCATCCCTCGCGACCTGCCGGGCATCGAGATCGGGAAGCGGCACGATCCGCTGAGCGTTCCGTTCCTGAACGGACCGATCTACGGGCGCGACGTCTTCGTTCCGCTGGACGCCATCATCGGGGGCAAGGAGCGCGCGGGACAAGGCTGGCAGATGCTCATGGCGAATCTCGCGGCGGGACGGGGCATCTCGCTACCCGGCCTCGCCACCGGCGCCTCCCAGCTCTGCTCGCGCGTGGTGGGAGCCTACGCCACGGTGCGCGAGCAGTTCGATCTCCCCATCGGCCGCTTCGAGGGGATCGAGGAACAGATGGCGACCATCGGCGGCATGACCTACGTCATGTCCGGGGCGCGGGTCCTCACGGCGGGAGCCGTGGACGCGGGGGAGAAGCCCGCGGTCATCTCGGCCATCATGAAGGCGTACCTGACCGAGGGCATGCGCACGGTCGTGAACGCCGCCATGGACGTGCAGGCCGGGGCCGGGATCTCGAAGGGGCCGAGGAACCTGCTCGCGCACGCCTACTCGGCGGTCCCGATCGGGATCACGGTGGAGGGCGCGAACATCCTCACCCGGACGCTCATCATCTTCGGGCAGGGCGCGATCCGCTGCCATCCCTACGTTCGGAGCGAGATGGAGGCGGTGGCGGCGAAGGATCTCGTGAAGTTCGACCGCGCGTTCTTCGCCCACATGGGGTTCATCGCCGGAAACGCCGTCCGGTGCTTCGGCCACGCGCTGACCGGCTCGAGGTTCGCCCGGCCGTCGGGGGTTCCGAATCCCGTTGCCGGGTATCTGGCGCGGCTCACCGCGCTCTCCGCGGCGTTCGCGCTGGTCTCCGACGCCGCCATGGCGACGCTGGGCGGGCAGCTCAAGCGCCGGGAGAAGATCAGCGGCCGGCTCGCGGACGCGCTGGCGTGGCTCTACCTGGGCTCCGCGACGGTCAAGAAATTCTGGGACGATGGGAAGCCCGAGGCCGACGTCCCCTTCCTGAGCTGGGGCTGCGAGAAGGCCATCGACGAGATCGAGTCGGCCCTGGCCGGCGTTCTCGAGAACCTTCCCAACCGCGCGGCCGCCTGGATGCTGGGGGC
>DASQBE010000034.1:0-7097 GCA_035635355.1 Binatia bacterium
CCACCCCGAGTGCGAGGTGGACGAGCTGTTGAGCATCGTGAGCGGTCCGGATTTCCCGACGGGCGGGGTCATCTACGGCCGTCAGGGAATCCAGGACTGCTACCGCACCGGGCGGGGGCACATCACGGTGCGCTCCAAGACGGACGTAGAGGAGATCCGGAAGGACCGCGAGGCGATCATCGTCACGGAGATCCCGTACATGGTGAGCAAGGCCGCCCTCTTGGAAAAAATCGCGGACCTGGTCAAGGACGGGCCGCTGGACGGCATCTCGGACCTTCGCGACGAATCGGACCGCGACGGGATGCGGATCGTGATCGAGCTGAAGCGCGACGCGCAGCCCCGCGTGGTCCTGAACCAGCTCTTCAAGCACACCCAGATGCAGACGACCTTCGGCGCGAACATGCTCGCCCTGGTCGGAAACCGCCCGCTGACCCTCACGCTGAAGGAGATGATCGAGCACTACGTCAGCCACCGCCGCGAGGTGGTGGTGCGGCGCACGCGGTACGACCTCGGGGAGGCGGAGAAGCGCGCGCACATTCTCGAGGGGCTGAAGATCGCCCTCGATCATATCGACGAGATCGTGGCGCTGATCCGCGCCTCGGCCGACACGGAGCGGGCGCGCTCCGGCCTCATGACCCGCTTCGGCCTGAGCGAGATCCAGGCGAACGCCATTCTCGAGATGCGGCTCTCGCGGCTCACCGGCCTCGAGCGGAAGAAGGTCGAGGACGAGTACCTCGAGGTGATCCAGCTCATCGACCAGCTGAAGGCGATCCTGGACTCCCCGGCGAAGGTGCTCCAGATCATCAAGGACGAGCTGGCGGAGGTGAGGGAGCGCTTCGGCGACGAGCGGCGCACCGAGATCGTCGCGGGCTCCGGCGAATTCGAGGCCGAGGACCTGATCGCCGAAGAGGACATGGTCATCACCATCTCCCACGCCGGGTACATCAAGCGTCTTCCGGTCACGACCTACCGCAGCCAGCGGCGC
The DNA here is from genome assembly GCA_035635355.1 of Binatia bacterium. Taxonomy (GTDB): domain Bacteria; phylum Eisenbacteria; class RBG-16-71-46; order SZUA-252; family SZUA-252; genus WS-7. Next base: position 986 of record DASQBE010000034.1, read on the forward strand.
GGCGGCCGCGGCGTGACGGGCGCCGGCACGCGCGAAGAGGACTTCATCGAGCACCTCTTCATCGCCTCCACCCACAGCTACATCCTGGTCTTCACGGACCGGGGCCGCGTCTACTGGCTCAAGGTGCACGAGGTGCCGCAGGGCGGGCGCACCGCCAAGGGGAAGGCGATCGTCAACATGGTCGAGATGTCGCAGCAGGAGCGCGTCGCGGCCGTGCTTCCCGTGAAGGAATTCGACGAAGCGCACTTCATCATGATGGTCACGCGGAACGGCACGGCGAAGAAGACGCCACTCTCCGCCTACTCCAATCCTCGCCGGGGCGGCATCGTGGCGATCGGGGTGGAGGAGGACGATTCCCTCATCGACGCGGTCCTCACCGACGGCACCCAGGACATCATCTTGCAGAAACGGAACGGCAAGGCGATCCGTTTCAGCGAGGGTGACGTGAGGCCGATGGGCCGCACGGCCTACGGGGTGCGCGGCGTCACGCTCGAGGAGGACGACGCGGTGGTCGGGATGATCGCCGTGAAGCGGGAAGCCACGCTCCTGGTCGCCACCGAGAACGGCTACGGCAAGCGCTCGCCCATCTCCGAGTATCGGATCACCGGCCGCGGCGGGAAGGGGATCATCTCCATCCAGGCGACCGAGCGGAACGGCCGCGTGGTGGCGGCGCTCGAGGTCATCGCGAGCGACCAGGTGATGCTCATCACGCGGGGCGGGATCGTCATCCGCACCAAGGTGTCCGAGATCTCCGAGATCGGGCGGAACACCCAGGGAGTCCGGCTCATCAACCTGGAAGCCGGAGATCAGCTGATCGACGTCGCCCGGGTGGAGGAGAAGGACGAGGGCGAGGAGGAGTAGCTGGACCCTCGGATCTCGACCTCGACGGTCCGCCGGCTCTCCGACTATTACCGGGTTCTGGAAGAGCTGGAGCTCACGAACGTCTGGACCGTCTCTTCCTCGGGGCTCGCCAACCTGGGCGGGGTCACCTCGGCCCAGGTCCGGAAGGATCTCTCCTGCTTCGGGAACTTCGGAAAGCGCGGGCTGGGCTACAACGTCGCGCGCCTCAAGAAGGAAATCCGGCTCATCCTCGGGCTGAACCACCGGTGGAACGTGGCGCTGGTGGGCGCGGGGAACATCGGGTCCGCGCTCTTCTCCTACAAGGAATTCAAGCGGCAGGGCTTCGATTTCGCTGCCGTGTTCGACGTGAGTCCTGACCGGGTCGGCCAGCGCTGGCGGGACCTGCATATCCTCGACGTGGAATCGCTCGAAGACGAGACCCAGCGGCTGGGCCTCGAGATCGGCGTCATCGCGGTCCCCGCGCGCGCCGCGCAGGGGGTCGCGGACCGCATGGTGGAGGCCGGCATGCGCGGCATCCTGAATTTCGCGCATCGCAAGCTCTTCGTCCCTCGACACGTCGCGCTTCGGAACGTGAACCTGGCGGTGGAGCTGGAGAGCCTCTCCTTCTCGATCAAGGCGTTGAACGCCCGGCCCTCGCGCCGGACGCGCGGCTGATGGAGGAAGCGCGGGTCCGCACGAACCGCGTCGCCGAGGCCTCCCTCCTCCTCATCACCGCGATCTGGGGCACGACCTTCCCGCTCCTCCGGACGACGCTCCAGGTCCTCCATCCCTACGACATCATCGCGCTCCGCTTCACCGTGGCCGGCGCCGTGCTCTCCGTCCTCTACGGGAGGCGCCTCGCACGGATGGATCGCGTCGCGGTCTGGGACGGATGCCGGACGGGGATCCTCATGGTGGCCGGCTACCTGACGCAGGCCATCGGCCTCACCACGGACAGCTCCCCACGCTCCGCGTTCCTGACCGGGACCGCGGTGATCTTCGTTCCGTTCCTCGACTTTCTCGTCGCGCGCACGGGCATCGCCCTCGGGGAGGCGGCCGGGGTCGGGTTCGTATTCGTGGGGCTCTTGCTCTTCTACGCCGACGCGGGGCTCACGCTCCGCGCGGGGGATCTCTGGACCCTGGCCGGAGCGGTGTGCTTCGCCGGCCAGGTGGTGACCACCAACGTGGCCGCGCGGCGCAGCGATCCCTTCGCCGTCTCGGCGCTCCAGGCTCTGGTCGCGGCGGCCGTGGGGTGGCTCTTCGTCGGCGCGCGCGGCGGGCTCTCCGCGCCGCTGGGTGCGATTCCCTGGGGGCGCATCCTCTACCTGGGCCTTGTGGCGACCGCGTTCATCCTCGCGCTTCAGACCTGGGCCCTGGGCAGGACGAAGCCGGTTCGGGCCGGAGTGATCTACTCGCTCGAGCCGGTGTTCGCCGCCGTGGTCTCGATGACGTTCTTCGGGGAAGGGATGAGCGCGCGGGAAGTGTGGGCGAGTACTGCGATCATGGCCGGTGTCCTCGTGGCGGAGCTGAAGAAGGCGTAGCGCTCCCGCCCGGAAGCGCTCGGGCGAAGGCCCGGAACGGCTCCTCCAGCGCAAGCGCCAGCTCCGGCACACCCGGATAGCCCTGGTCCTCCGGCGAGACGGCCGGACCGGCGTCGATGGCCCCACCGCCCGGAGGAATCGGGGCGAGCATCGGCTTCTCGTTCTCGGTCGATCCGTCGTAGCGCGCGTTCGCCACCAGCGTGCGGCGGGTCAGATCATAGAGGTGGACGCTGACGCGCGCGTCCCGCCCCGTGATCCCCATGGCGAAGTTCGCGCGGGTCCTGGCCGTATCGGCGCCCGTGACCCCACGGGTGGAGTTGCGCGTGCGCTCCCGCTCCACGCGGGCCAGGAGGAGGAAGCGCGCCGTGCCGCGCAGCGAATCGGAGATCTCGCCGAGGGCATTAGGATCCAGCGTCCCCTGGTATTCATATCCGAGCAGGAGCCGTTGGTCGCGCTCCGCGCCCAGAATCTGTCGAACGCTGTCCGCCGGAATCAAGGGGACAACGCGCCGTTCCGCCTGAAATGTCTTCTCGAGCATGGCGATGAGGGGCGGACGGACCTGGTCGGGCTCCTGGAATTTCACCACGCCCAGGACCGCGATCTTTCCCTGCCTCAAGTCCTGGGCCGTGACCGAGGAATCCAGGTGGCCGAACTCCGACTCCGGAGCGCATCCCAGGACCAGCGCGGCCACCAGAAGGACGCATGCCCGAATCCGCTTGCGCGCGGCCGCGCCCCGGTGGCACCGTGCCCCCATGCTTCGCTGGCTCGTGGTCGGCGCGTTCGGGTTCATCGGTACCATTGTACGGTATGCGGTCCAGGGCGGCGTGCAGCGCCTCCTGGGGGGCGCGTTTCCGTACGGCACCCTGGCCGTGAACGTGGCGGGATCGTTCTTCGTGGGGTTCGTCGCCACCCTGACCCTCGAGCGCGCGGTCGTGAGCCCGCTCTGGCGCTCGGCGATCCTCATCGGATTCTGCGGCGGGTTTACCACCTTCTCGGCGCTGTCCTACGAGACCTTCGAGCTGGTCCGAACCGGCGATCCGGCGCGCGGCGCCCTGAATCTCGCGGTGCACGCCGTCCTCGGGCTCGCGGCGGTCTGGGGCGGGTACGCCCTGGCGGTCAAACTGTAGAGAGGAGATCCATGAATCTCGAAGGGGATGGCCTTCTCGTGCGGATCTTCATCGGGGAACAGGACCACTGGCACGGAAAGCCGCTCTACGAGGCGATCGTGGCCAAGGCCCGGGAGTCGGGCCTCGCGGGCGCGACGGTCCTTCGCGGGATGATGGGATTCGGCGCGAAGAGCCGCATCCACACGGCCAAGATTCTCCGGCTGAGCGAGGACCTCCCGATCGTCATCGAGCTCGTGGATTCGGCCGAGAAGATCCAGCCGATCCTGCCCCTGTTCGAAGAGATGGTCGGGGACGGAATGATCACGTTGGAGAAAGTCCAGGTGATCGCGTATCGCGGATCACCTCGTCCAAAGCCTGCCTGACTCCGATCGCGATCTGCGTGAAGTGATGCGGCTCGGAGATGAGCGGCGGCGCCACCAACAGCTGATCCCCCCGATCGCCGTCGTCGGCGCCAGAGCCCGCGTAGACGAGAAGGCCCCGGTCCCGGCACGCAGCCTCCACGCGCTCCGCGATCCTGAGCTCGCGCGGGAAGGACGCACCCGTCGCGCGGCTCTCCCGCAGCGTGAGCCCCCAGAGAAAGCCCATGCCGCGCACCTCGCGGACATGCTCGTGTCCGGCGAGCGGCTCGAGCGCTCCCCGCAGGGCGCCCTCCAGGGACCGCACTCGCTCCTCGATCTTCTCCTCGCGCAGTGCGGCCAGCACGCGCCGGCCCACCGCGCACCCGATCGCGTGCCCGCCGTAGGTCTGCGCGTGGCGGAAACGGTCCATCGACGCGGCGACGCGGCCAGAAACCAGAACGCCGCCGAGGCCCGCGTATCCGGCTCCCGCCCCCTTCCCGAACGCGACTAAGTCCGGCACCGCTCCAGCGTCCTCCGGCCGCTCCGCCAGGCGCTGCCACGCGAAGAGCGATCCCACGCGTCCGAATCCGGTGAGCACCTCGTCGGCGATCCAGACCGCGCCCTGCGCGTCGCAGGCGCGACGGATTCGCGCCAACGCGCCGGGACGGGGAACCGCGACGCCCAATCCCACGGCGGGGACGGTCTCCGCGATGAGCGCGCAGGCGTCCCCCAGCCCCTCCTCGAGCGCGCGCGGATCGCTGGGGTCGAGCGTGATGTGCCCCTGTCCGAGCAGAAACTCGTACGGGGCGCGGCGCGCTCGATAGTCGCTGAATCGCATCGCTTCCACGGTGGCGCCATGGAAGTGTCCGCGCAGATGCGCCATCCGCGCGCGCAAGGGAGGGTCCCCTCCCGCCTGGAAGAAGTAGGCCGCCTTGAACGCGGCCTCCACGGCCTCGCTCCCCGAGGTGGTCAGGATCACGCGCGTGAATGGGGGACCCACGGCCTGGAGCAACTCCTGTGCGTAGGCCTCCGATTCCTCGCTCTCGAAGGTCGACGGACGCGCGAAGGGGAGGCGGCTGGCCGCGTCGGACTGGGCGCGCACCAGGTCGGAGCGCCCATAACCCAGCTGGACGCAGAAGGAGCCCGAGATCGCGTCCAGGAATCGGTGGCCGTCCACGTCCCAGACCTGGACGCCCTCGCCGCGACTCAGGATGGGGCGGAGCGGGGGTAAGGTGGGTTCACTCACGGCGCCAACCATGCCAGCGCCGGTCGAGGAAAACTAGCCCGTCTTTGCCGCGCGCGTGGCCGCGCGCTCCAGGGCCGAGAGATTGGAGGAGCCGAGGCGCAGCGCCGAGGTGAGCAGGAGACAGACCTCGGCCCGTGAGAGATTCTTCTTGGACTGGGCGAGCGATTCGAATCCTGGATCGAGGATCGGCGTGGGCTTGACCGCGTCGATCTTGGTGCGCCGCTTGGGGGCGGGCGCTCCGCGCTTGTGCGCTTCCTTGGCCCGCAGATCCGCGCGGTCCCGGGCGGCCTTTCGCAGCCCCTCGGTCTCGTCCGCGGCGAGCTTCGTCGCTTCCTGGTCGGCGTCCGCCGCCGCATCCGGCCCGGCGAACTCCACGTTGAAGTCCCGCGCCAGCTGATCGGCGGCGATCCGGCCCATGCTCTGCCCCCGCGCGGCCCCGTGATCCAGGCATCGGAGGATCATCTCCAGGGCCTCGGAGCGGCTCACCCGGTCGTCTTCGTCCTGCTTCGACCGGGTGGACGAGTCCACGATCCCCGTGTCCACCAGGGCATCGAGGCTCGAATCGAACCGGTTCTTGGTGAACGGCGTGCCGAGATGGAACGTGGTCACGAGGGCCGCGTAGAAGTCGCCTAGGGTGACGTCCTCGTCCGGATCGAAATGGCCCTTGTCCGCGATCATCACGCCGTCCTTGACGGCGGCCAGCGCGTAACGCGCCTGCCATGTCCCCGCGTCCAGGTCCTTGAACTTGAGGACATGGCTCTCGAGGAAGGCGACCGGGTCCACCGTGTGGGCATTTTCCGTCTCGGAGCCGTCCCCGGCGTCGGATTCCTCGTCCGACTCCGCGTCCGGGTCCAGGACCGCCGGGTTCTCGTCGATCCGCCGGGTTCGTATCTCGAGGTGCAGGTGCGGCGCCGTGGCACGCCCGGTCCTCCCGACTCTGGCGATCGGCTCGCCCGCGCTGACGAGGTCGCCGGTGCGGACGGTCACGGAGTGGGGCATGAGGTGCGCGTAGAGGGAGTA
>DASQBE010000035.1:0-6063 GCA_035635355.1 Binatia bacterium
CGGGTCCTCGTCCATCGGACCGATGATGCGCACATCGAGCTCGACGTCTCGGAGCGCCAGGAAGCACGCGTGAATGAACGTGACGACGTCCTTGATGGGCACCAGCCGGCCCACAAAGGCGACCCTTACCGGATGCCGCCCCGGTGTTCGAGGCAACGTCCCGTGCCGGCGGCCGCCGAGCCCGTCGGGGTCGATCCCGTTGGGAACGACGAGTGTCTTGTCGGCCGGAGCGCCGTCGGCGATCTGCCTCGTTCGATTGGTGTCACAGATCGAGACAACGGTCGAGGCCCGAGCGTAGGCGCATCGTGCCAGGGCGCGAAAGAAGCGCGCCCACATCCGGCGCAACGCCAAGGCCGTCGCACCTTCGACCATTTCCTGGGTGCCGTCCGGGGCGCGGCTGTCGCGGGTCCCGCGGAGCCACGGGGCGCGGTCCAGCTCGACGGTTCGCTCGCGCGCGTAGATCCCGTGCTCGGTCAAGAGGAAGGGGCGACCGGCTCGGTGGCCCCAGACCGCGGCCAAGAGTCCCGCGTAACCGGTGCAGAGGGAGTGGTACACCGTCGCGGGCGGTGGCTCCGCCGCGAGCAGGCGGACGAGCGGCAGGTGCATCGATCGAGAGTGCCAGAAGAAGTCGATGAACGATGCGTCGGGCGCGAGTCGCTGACAAAGGTCGGTCGTCAGCTGAAATGACGCCCGCCCGTGGAGAAACGCGCCGGGAGACAGGTCCCCGCTCGCGAGGTCGTCGAGCAGCGATGAGTCGATTTCATCGTCGAGATGCAATCTCCGAATGCCGCGAAGGACCCGCGAGGATCGGCCATCGTCCGCGTGGCGGGGGCGGCGCGCCGGCGGCTCGCGACAGTAGAGGTTGGACAGGGAGACCACGTTGGCTGGGAGCGAATAGACCATCCGGGCGTAGGTTCCGCGCTCGGGGCCGACGTGGACCAGGGCGAATCGAAGGTCCGGGAGGCCCTCGATCAGATCGTGGACCCACGTCGACACGCCTCCCTTCACGTACGGGTAGGTCCCCTCGAGCACGAGGCAAACATCCGCGCACCGGCGGCCGCCGGGGGAATTCTCCCGTGGCGTACCGTTCTGGACGTCAAACGGCTTCATGCCGGATGTCCGCGAGAAGGAGCCAGCTGGCCTCCCGTTCGGCGCGCTCTCCAATTTCGTCCAGCACCAGCGCTGCGGAGAGGGCCAAGGTCGGGTCGCGGTCCGTCGCCGCCCGACGCAATAACGCGATCGCCTCGGGATCCCTTCGTCGCGAGAGCCGGGACAGCGCGCCGCGCCGCTCTTCCTCGTCGCCGCACTCCAGGGCGTCCCAATTCGAGAGCGCGTCGGCGAGGCTCAGGATCGCGGCCGCGGTGAGCGCCTGCCGCCGGCGCCTCCTCATGCGAAGGCCCGGCGCGGCCGAGTCGCGCCCTCTTGTGACGAGCGTCGCGAGAGCCACGGCCGCTCCGAGCAACGGAACCGCCAGCACCGCCGAGACGCACAGAAACCGGCGGCTGGGCCGCGCGCCGGCGACTCCTGCGTACAGGAGCAGAACCGCCATCCCATGGAAGACCGCCGGCGCGAGGCTCCCGAGCGGCTGCGGAATGGGCGGGCCGAGAAGGAGCATCCCTACCGCGACGGCATCGGCCGCCGCGCCCGGGGCGACGAGGGCGACACCGCGCGGGCGACTCCCGCGATCCGAGCGCGCGACCTCCCGGATCATCGGCGCCACGTGGATCACAGGACCCTCCTCGCTGGACCGGCCTGTTCGGTCGGACGCCACGCGGCGACGGTGAGCGCCCGCGCGCACCACGCGGCGATGATTTCCAGATCGTGGGCCGCCGGGCCGTCGAGCGCTGATGGAGGGATCCCCCAAAGCGCGATCACTCCGACCCGATCTTTTCCGTTCCGGATGGGCACGGTGAGATCCGCGCCTTGAAGCGAAAGCGGCGTGAGCATCCCCGGCCCCCTCGCGTCCCGAACGGCCAGGAGCCGCTGGAAGGAACCCATACCCACCTTGACCGCCGCGGCAGACGCTCCGGTTCGCGCGAGCGCGAGATCGACCGCTCCCTCAGCGGCGGCGGTCGGATTCGTTCCTTCCAGACGCGCGGCGACGTCGCGGAGAAACGAGAGCGAGGTCAAGGAGCGATCGACCCGGGCTCGGAGCGTCACCACCACGCCGCGAAGCGTCTCGATCGTTCCTTGAGCCTCCGAGGTTCGGTCCGAGAGCGCGCGGCACCGCTCGTCGAGATCCGCCTGACGCCGCAGGTGCCACGACGCGATCCAGGAGACGGCGAGGCAGGCGCCGAACGCCATCAGGTCGGGCCCCGAGTCGAGGCGGTTCCACCCGGCGACGGGCCCGGCGCCCGCGACCATCGAGCCGATTCCGACGGCGCCGGCGGATGCCCCGAGACCGGCGAAGAACCCGCCGCTGCCGTACCGCGCGGCCAGGATCAGCACCGCGATCCAGCCCGGGTGCGGCACCAGGACGGCGGCGGCGCGCCCCCCGGCCACCTGGGGGAGGAAGGCGAGCGCGGTCGCAAGTCCCGCGACCTCGAGCGCGATCGTCCTCAGCGAGGGCTGGTCCCGGCCGCCGGTTCGTCTAGAGATCCGCATGGACACTCAACCATCCCGTGCGCCGCTGGCCCATGAGCCCGCTGGTCACCTCGGTGGCTCCCTCGTACCCCAGCTCCACTCGGGTGGCCCGGGTCGGCGCCCAGACCAAGGCGCCGCCGGCCCTCCACGCCCGGGCGCGCCGGACGGAGTCGCGCGAGAGGCCGGCGCGCACCTCGAGGCCCAGACGACCCTGCGGCGACGCCACGGTCGTGGCGACCGATCCCTCATTCACCGATCCGCGCGGAGCGAGCCCGATGAGCGCATCGAAATCGGGCGTCGTCTGAGTGGACAGATCGTAGTGGCGGTACGCCAGCGTCATGGCCGAGACGAGGGTCGTGGGCGCGACCATCGCCTCGTCCAGCATCTCGCCCCGGATCGCCGCGCCCGGCCGCCAAAGAACCGCGTCGGCGCCGACGAGCCACAGGGACTGCCAGGCCGCGGGGCGGCGCGACCGGGGGAACTCCTCGGAGAGGATCGAGAGCCGGCGTCTTCGAGCGCCGGCCTGGAGGAGGAGACGCCGCGATAGCGCGTGGACATAGAGATGCCCCTCCGCGCACGTGCTCCGTCCTCCCCGAAGCATCGTGATCGCGGCGTCGTTCCAGGGTGTTTCGGCCTCGACCCTCCCCTCGGCTTCAAACGATCGCCCGACGGGCGCTCGTCCCGTGATCACGCCCCCGACGGCGACGTCCCTGCGCGCCGCTCCACGGGCCGAGACCACGTGAAGGCGAGGGCCCACCGTCCAGGATGCTCCGGTCCCGCGTCGTACCAACGACACGCCGAGCTCCGCGGATTCCGTCGCGCCCGATGTGGACTTTGCCTCCGCGGCCCATCGCGTGCCCAGGAGCGCGAGGTGCTGACGGGATCCGAGAGGGACCGCGGCGCCTGCCTGCACGACCGAAGCGGTGGCGTCCGGATCGGACATCACCGAGAGCGGCGCACCGACCTCCAGCGTCGTCCGACCTTTCATCCTTTCGATCGCCGCGTCGAGATCCGGGGCCGGCCCGCCTGCACTCAGATCTCGCGCTCGGCGGTACGCTCGAAGCGCCCCGCCTTCGTCCCCCGCTCGCTCGAGGACCCTTCCGTAGTCGGTCTGGATGCGCGGGTCCCCAGGGAATTCCGCGACCAAGGCGGTTCGCACCCGGCGCTCGCCCTCGAGGTCCCCCTTCGATTCGAGGGCGAAGGCGAGCATCTCCTGTGCGCCGCGGTTGGTCGGATCGGCCGAAAGCAGGCCCCGGAGCAGGACCACGGCCTGGTCGAACGCGTGGGACCGGACCAGGGCCGCCGCCCGCTCCAGGGCAATCGCCGGGGCCGGCGGCACCTGTCCCCAGGCCCGACCGCCGGCCGTGATCAACCAGAGAGCAAGGACCGCCATCCGCAACGTGTCTCGAGTGAAGTGCCTGAAGGCTCGTTCCATATCGCTCGCTCCGACTACTTCATGAGGACCAGACACTTCGCCGCCTTGCCATCCGGAGCGCGGAGCTTGACGAAGTAGACGCCCGAAGCCGCCCGTGAGCCGTTCTCCGTAGACCCGTTCCAGGGCAGCGTGTGAAGCCCGCCTTCCAGGGTACGGTCGGCCAGGGTCCGGACGAGGTGGCCCGAGACATCGTAGATCTTCGCTGTGACGTGACCCGCTCGCGTGGTCGTGAACGAGATCGTGGTCGAAGGGTTGAATGGGTTCGGGGACGCGCTGAGCGTGATACCCCGATCCGCCGGGGAGCTTGCGGAGAGGATCCTCGCGGCTTGCGGGGAGCCCGCCGTGGCGATGCTGTACGTGACGGTCTGCCCTGCGCTGAGCGAGACGTGGCTGACGCACTGCCCCCCATAGGTCTCCGACGACGCCGTGCAAAGGCCCGTGACGGGCACGACGGCCGATTGGGAGGCGGTGATCGTGAGCGTCCCTTGATCGGGCTTGATCGAGGCGACGATCCCGGCCGCGTTGTAGCGCATGCGATTCGCCATCCACTCGCCGAGGGCGGCGTGGGTCAGGCTGCGGGCGGGCAGGACGAAGAGGCTGCCGTACTTGTCGAGCGTCCGATCGAGCAGGTCCCCGAGCAGCGTGTGCACGCCGTCATAGGCGCGCAGGTTGGTCTGATGGAACATCCAGGGATCGATCTCGCCCCGGAGCATGTACTGGAGGAGGACGTCCGACTCTTTGTCCAAGATCTCGCCATAGCTCAGATCGCGTCCCCAGTAGCTGTGGTAGATGGAGTTGTACTCGCCCGTCCATTGAGATGGCGTCGTCACGTTGTAGTAGAGATTGACCGGCCGCCTGGGGATCATGAGGAGGCCGGGCTGGTACCGGTTGTAGATCCCGGCCTGAGGCGTCGGGTTGTCCATCCCGGGTTGGGAAGTGTCCGTCACGAGGAACCGGACGCCGGCGTCGTAGGCGGCGCTCATGGCATCCGGGTTCGAGAGCCCCGACACGTCGGGGGTCACCAGCGCGCGACGATCGTAGCTGGCGATTCCCATGGACGCGGCCGTCTGGTTGTTGCGCGTGATCTCCTGATAGACAACGTTGTAGCTCGCGGCGTCCAGGTTTTCATGCGAGTACGTGTGGTTGATCCAAGGGAACTGGCTGTTCGTCAGGTCCGCCGTCGGGGTGAGGGTGTCGAAGGAATACTCGCCGCTCGTGCCCTCGCCGTTGAACGCCATGTTGAGGTGCAGGTCCGACGTCTGGGACTGGAGCTGTTTCTGCGCTTGCCACGCGTCCATGGCGGTCCAGTCGGTGCCCGTGATGCGGTAGGCCCCTCCCCCGTACAAATCGTCGTCGATGAAGATGTCGTCCACCTGCGGCGCCATGTAGACGTGGCGTTCTCCGAGGAACAACCCTCCCGTGACCCAGTTCAGGAGGCCGTAGGCAAGCGTCAGGCTGTGAATCAGGAAGAAGTTCCCATCGAACGTCGAGGACAGCACCTGCCGGCCGTCGGGATAGGTCCGGATCAGGGAGAGCGCGTTGTTCTGCGGGTCGGTCAGGAGCACGTTCGTGCCGGGTCCCGCCGTCTGGGCCTGGTACACCCAGGCCTTTGTGATGGTGAGCGGATTCGCCGCGTTCACGTAGGGAAAGACCGACTGACCGGAAGACGTGAGTCGAGCCGGAATCGGATTCGTCGTGGCGTCCGTCCCCCCCGCCGGGTCAGGAGGGGCATAGCCCAGGTCCGCGGTCGGGAGCGCGTAGGCGATGGCCGTGCGGACCCGGTATTTGGCCTGGTAGTCCCACAGCGTCTGCCATTCGGACGTGCTGAAGGCGCTGGACCACGCCGTTCCGTTGAAGTACGCCAGAGTTCCCGTGGTGAGCACGATGCCCTGGTAGTACGCGTGCGCGTCACCGTCCGACAGCATCGCCGGCGTAAATCCGCCCGGAGTTCGGCTCGCGACGTAGAGCGTGTACGGGACCCCTTCGTACTCCGCCGCCTGACGGATTGCTCCGAGCACGGGCTCGGTCCCGTCCGCCGAGATGAC
>DASQBE010000036.1:0-18101 GCA_035635355.1 Binatia bacterium
GATAGACGCCCCGCCGCGCGTGCTGGACGGAGTCGTCGTCCACGTCGGTGCCGAAGATCTGGATCCGCTTGTCCGGGAACCGGTCCCCCAGGGATTCGAGCAGCGCGATCGCGATGGAATACGCCTCCTCGCCGGTGGCGCAGGCCGGCACCCAGATCCGCATCGGCGCCCGCGGGTCCTTCTCCTCGAGGATCTTCGGAAAGACCTTGGCCTGCAGCGCCTCGAAGGGCTCGTGGTCGCGAAAGAAGTTCGTGACCGTGATGAGCATGTCTTTGTAGAGAGCCTGGAGCTCGTCCGAGTTGGACTGGACGTATTTCACATAGTCTTCCAGGTTCCCCATCCGGTGCAGCGTCATCCGCCTCTCGATCCGCCGCTCGACCGTGGAGGCCTTGTAGCGTGTCAGGTCGTTTCCGAAGGCGGAGCGCACGAGGAGGAACAGCCTCGCGATCTGCTCCTGGATCTGGGGCGCACGCGCCGGGGTCCTCGGGATGCGGGCCGCATCCGGACGATGCGCGATCCGCGCCAGCTCCTCTCCGATGGCCTTCGGGGCCAGGCAGAAGTCGGCGAACCCGCTGGCGAGCGCGCTTCGAGGCATCCCGTCGTACTTGGCGGAAGAGGGATCCTGCACGAATGCAAGTCCGCCCGACTCCTTGATCGCGCGCAGGCCCAGCGTCCCGTCCGTGCCCGTGCCCGAGAGGATGACGCCGATGGCCAGCGCCCCCTTGTCATGCGCCAGCGAGCGGAAGAAGTAATCGATCGGCAAACGCGGGCGGTCCCCCCCCGAAGGGGGAATGAGTCGGAGCGTCCCGTGCAGGAGGGCGAGGTCTGTGTTGGGGGGAATCACGTACACGTGGTTCGGCTCGGCGAGGGTGCCGTCGGTGGCCGTCTGCACCTGAACCTTGCTGGTGCGCGACAGCAGCTGCGGAAGCACGCTCTCGTGGTGGGGAGCCAGGTGCTGCACCACCACGAACGCCATGTTGTCCATGGGGACGTGCTTGACCAGCTCCCCGAGCGCCTCCAGGCCGCCCGCCGAGGCGCCGATCCCGACGACGAAGAGTCGGTCGGTGTCTCGATCCCGGTCTTCCGCGGCGCGCTGAATCTCCGAGAGGCCGTCGTGGAGCTCGCCCTCGTTCTCCGCCTGAGCTCGGGTCTCGAGCTCCGTATCGGCGGCGTCCGCGCCGCGCCCCATCTCCTCTCCCATGCCGCCTTCCGTCATGACTCGCTGGGGATGGGGGCCCCCGACGTTTCGAGCGGCACGATCCCGCGCTGGAAGGCGAATCGAACCAGGTCGGTGCGGCTTCGGAGCCCCAGCTTTCGCATGAGATTCGCGCGGTGGCTCTCGGCCGTTCGAGGGCTGATGAAGAGGCGTCCGGCGATCTCACCGCTGGTGAGGCCCTCGGCCACCAAATGGAGCACCTCCCGCTCGCGCGGCGTGAGCGTGTCGTAGGGGCCGATGCCCTCCGGCCGATTGAGATAGGTCTCGATGAGATCGTTGGAGAAGGGCGCGCTCAGGAACCGGCGCCCCGCCGCCGCCTCACGGATGGCGTTCACGAGGTCCTCCGCGCTGGCGTCCTTCAGGACGTAGGCCATGGCCCCGCTCCGCAGGGCTTCCGCGACGTGGGCCTCGCTGGAGTACATGGACAGGATGACCACGCGCGTCTTGGGGAGCCGCTTGGTGACGCGACGGGTCACGTCGAAGCCGCTCAGCCCCGGCATCATGAGATCCACGACCAGAACATCCGGTTTCAACCGCTCGACCATACCCGTTACCTTGAGGCCGTCCGCAGCTTCACCGATGACGGCAAAGCCGGGCTGCCCGTCCAGGAGGGCGCGAAGCCCCCTCAGGACGATCTTGTGATCATCTCCGAGGACAATCGTCGTAGGCGTGCTTGATTCGTTCATGGCTCGGGCACCGGGGTTCCCGCCTCGTGATGACCCAGCGGGAACACCACGGCGATGCGGGTTCCTGCCGTCATCGCCGATTCGAGTGTGAGATGGCCGCCGACGAGGCGCGCCCTCTCCTGGATGCCGATGATTCCGGCGGAGCCGACGGTGGACGCCGTCCGCGGATTGAATCCCTGCCCCCGATCTTCGATCCGCAACGTCAGGTAATCCCGGTCGGCCCGGACCTCGACTTCGACCTCTTCGACGGCCGCGTGACGCGCGACGTTGGTCAGCGCCTCCTGGATGATCCGAAACGCCGCGATCTCGACCGCGGCCGGAAAACGGGCGCTCTCGATGTCCTGCTGGAGGCGCACGCGAACACGGGTGCGGGCGGTGTAGCGCCCGAAGTGCCACTGGAGCGTCGGCAAGAGTCCGATCTCATCCAGCATCGGAGGGCGCAGAGTCATGGAGATGTCCCGAAGCCGGCCGATCAGCTCGGCCACGATCGCGGCCATTTCCTCCTGGTCGGGGTCCGGCACCTCGAGCGACTCGCGCTGCATTCCGGCGGCGATCAGGAGCTTGAGGCCCGTCAGCAGCTGCCCGATCTCGTCATGGAGCTCCCGCGCGATCTCGGAGCGCTCCGTTTCCTGGATCTCCACGAGGCGGCGCGAGAGGGCGAGAAGGCGATCGCGACCCTCCTCGGTCTCCTCGAGGAGCCGGCGCCGGCTGGGCTGCGTGGATTCCCCGATCATGAGAATGGCCGGCACGCGATTGAACGGCACGGGCCGCCAGACCGCGTGGATCCGCATGAGCGAACCCGACTTCGACTTCTGACGCCAGTGCGAGGCGCCCCGCGAGACCGCGTGCTGGCCCAGCTCCTGCCTCAGCTCCCCTTCATCTTCCGGGAGGTGGATCTCCGGGTAGGACATGGCGAGGAATTCCTCGCGTGAGTACCCGTAACGCTCGACCGCGGTTGCGTTGGCGGCCAGGAATCGGAGTGTGGCGCGATCGAGGATCCAGGCGGGGTGGGGATACCGATCGAAGATGGTCTGGTACTGGCTTTCGCTGGGGCTCGGGCCGATCGCTGGCGGCTCGCTAGGAGGATCTTTCGACCTGGCGCTCGACCGAGGAATCGAGAATCTCTGTCGTAACTGCATAGGAGGCCCCACTGCTCATGAGCGACTTGTGTCGAAGCCCGCGCGATGTCTCTTACGTAGCTTCCATACACATAATGATACTCCATGACCCTCGCCGGTGCGAGGGTACGTACGTAGAAAGCGGGGGGGTGGCCGAACACGGCCACAATCTCTCAATTCATTCGAATGACTTCGGTTGCGGACTCAGGGGTCGCGGTCGGCCGGCAGGATTTTCTCGAGTCGTTTCCTGAGCTGCTCCAGATCTCGATAACCGCCTTCGAGAATACCGTCCCGCACCAGGAGGATCGTACCGGTATCCTCCACATGAAACATTCGGCCGAGCTGATTCTCCCAGAATCCCCGGCCCGTGTAATCGATGGGCCAGGAAATCTCATGATCCCGGCGAAACGTCTCGGCTTTCGTCCGGTCGGTATCGTAGGAGATGCCCACGATTCGTAGCCCCCGTGTGCGGTAGGCATCGAAGAGCTGTTGCACCAGGGGCGCCTGGTCATGGCACTCGCCGCACCACGAGACCCAGAAGCTGAGTAAGACTACCCTGCCCCCAAGGTCCGACAAACTCAGGGTCCCGCCATCCAGGTCCCGTATCGGGAGATCCGGCACAGGGTCCCCGGCCCGCACGAGCGGGTTCCCCCAAGGGTCCCGCACCGGAGCGCGGGCCGCGGCACAGGCCGCGGGCAACCCTCCCAGGATCAGCTGAAGGCAGAACGCTCCGCGCAGCGTTATCGCGACTGTTCTCCGCATGAGATCCCTCGAGATGGAATTGTGTATCGGCGGTGCCGCCGCCATTCAACGCGGATCAGCCAGCAACGGCTACTACGGGAAGCAGAGCGCGCGTACGCAGTTCGTTCCCTGCATGCAACAAGCAGTGGGATGATCGATGTCGCCGGTGTAGTAACAAACGTTGTTCCCGCAATCCTTGAGATTACAGGGACACGCTTCGGCCGTGCTCACGGCCAGGTTCGAGAGCGACGAGAAGTACGGTGAAGAGTGGGACGTTGCGGGGACCATCGTGCCGAAGGTGATCGACGCGAGGGCCAAGATGACAACCAGCCCGAGGGATATACGAAGCATCCTTGTCATTTGGAACCTCCAGACGCTCGGCCTGTCCGGGACAGCCCCGCCGCGCGGCCGAGCCCGCGGCGGTTTTCGGCGGCACCACCGAAATCCTCAACGCATCGTGACGCGGTCCCCGGGCCGGTGGAACACCAGAGGCAACCGCGACGAATAGACGAATCGATCCGAGTGCTCCGGGTTGTGACACTCCAGGCACACGTGCTCCGGGACTTCCCTGCGGATGTTGGCGCGACCCGGAGCCGCCACGTGCTCGGCGCCTGGTCCATGACAGATCTCGCACTGAACGTTCCCCATCGGGTACTCGGGCTGGCCAATCCGGTAACCACTCTCGGACCCGAATCCCACGACGTGGCATGACACGCACTTGGGCTGATAGTGCCGATGCTTATCGAGGAGGGTCTTGTACGCGCTGGCGTGGGGCGTGCTCTTCCATTGCTCGAACTCGGCCCAGTGGCATTTCTGGCAAGCCTGCGCTCCGACGTATCGCTTCCCCTGCCAGTAGGCGTCCTCCGCGAGGGGCGGCGTCACGCTGGCCTGCGCTTCCGGCAGCGACCCGATGTGATCGTAGAAGCGGTTCAGGGCCCGTCGCGTTCCGTCCTCGTCCCGAACGGCCTCCGTCAGCCACGAGTTGGTCAGCTTCGCGCCGGTGATTCGGCCGGCACGGTCGAGGTCGAGGTTGGCGATCGAGAGGCCGTATTGCGCCATCGTGGCGTAGAGAACGAGCGTGCCGCCGAGGAACCCGGAGCGATCGTCTTCGAGGATCAGGCGGTGCTCGGGGCTCGAGCCCGGGCCCCAGATTGGGGCGCTGGGATCGGTGGAGATGATGACGTCCACATCTGGAGCCGATGCCGCCATGCGTCGAACGAGAAGGGGCGAGAGCTTGCCGATGACCACGGTCAGGTCGGCCCGCGGGCGTAGATTCCGCGCCTCACGCGCGACGGCCTCGATCGGATCTTCCATGACGAGCTTGCTGAGCGCCCGGTCCAGGTGAAGCTGGGATTTCCCGCCTCGAGAGGGCTCGAAGACGCCGATGAGACCGATGCGTCGGCCGTGGGAGTTCAGGACGACGGAAGGCCAGCCGAGTCTCGAGTCCTTCGCGGACACGTTGGCCGTCAGAAACTTCATGGCGAGGCCCCGAGTCTCGTCTTGGAAGTACCGCGCGCCGTGCGCGAGCTCTCCTAGCCCAATCGCCGCGGCCGCGTAGCCCATCCGATCCATCATCCGCAGATAGAAGCGCTGCTCCTGCTCCTGGAGCGCGTTGGGGCTCTCGTACTGGCCCGGGCGATTGAATGCGCTCCCCGCGTCGAGCACGACCGTTTCAGGATCCAGACGTCGCAGGCTGTCGAGGACCGTCGCGCGCCGCGCGACTCCACCCGATTGGTTCGACTTGCAACCGCAGTTCTCGAGATATCCGTCGGTGTTGCCTGTGTAGGCGATCGTGAGGCGCGACACCGGGGCGCCTCGAGCAGGGGTCGGCACGGGACGCGTTGCCGCCAGGGAGAAGAGATCCGGGACGGGCGCAAACGTTGCACCGCGGATATAGTCCGCGCGGAACCTCTGCCAGTCCTGAGACCCCGACCCCGGCAGGAGCGACCAGAGGCTGGGCGCGGACCGTCTCGCGAAGAATTGGGGCAGAATGGAGTCCACGCCTCGGGCCACGCCATATTTCGCCTTCAGCTCATGGTCGAGTTGCAGGAACATGTACGGGGCGATCGATTCGCGGGTCACGGCGGCTCCCTCGCTCCCCAGGGAGAAACGCTCGAGATTCCGGCTCACGCCGGCGGTCGTGATCGCTTGCATATAGCCGGCGGCGAGACCTCGAGCGACCGCCTCGTCGTTCCCCATCCCCGCCCGGGCCACGGCGCGACGAGAATAGAAATCCGCGATGGCGTCGACCACCCAGTACTCCTCCGGACGCCGGATCTCGGTTCGATAGGGGGCGTATCGGACATAGGCCTGGATGAATTCCTCGGCGAATCCACGCATTCGCTCCGTGGAGAGCGGCAATAGGGTCCGGCCTTGCCCTCCGGCCCAGCCGGCGCCCGCGATGTCGCACCCCTCCGGCGTCTCCGGTGCGACCAGCACGAGGTATTCGGGCCCCAGGTCCCGGCCGAACACACCATGCAGATACGCCACCGAGGCCCGCAGCGACTCGCAGACCTGGTTCGCGGCCACGGGATCGAGGACGGGCTCGATGAAGGCGAGACGGATCCGGGTCTTCCCCGCTTGAAACGCCCGCTCCCGGAACCGCCCCATCGCGATCGCCGAGCCCGCGAGATTCTCGGCGGGATCACCCCGCGTCGTGGGAACCGTCCAGGTGCCCTGGGAGGGCGTCCAGGGGGTCATCGGCCTCCATGCCGGAGGTAGGGAGAAGCGGACGTCGATGCGCCGCACACGCTCCGAGCCGGCCGGCATGAGGAAAACATCCCTTCCCGTGACGAGGGAGAAGTCGGGGCCCAAGTACCCGAAGCATCGACCTGTAAATCCAATGTGCTTGTCGCCCTCGAGGCGCCCGGGCCTGACGCGGTACGTCGCGCGAATCCGATCCGGGATGGGTCCCGAGACTCGATAGGTGGACAGGCGCAGCGGCACGCCCTGGACACGAACGGTCTCCGGCCGCTCCACCCAACGGAGCAGATGCCCATCGCCGCTCCTCACTTGCAGGTCCTCGACCTGCATGATGTCGGTGGGCGAGTGCGCGACAAGGTCCAGATGCGGTCCGCTCACGCCGGTGATGGAGAGATCGATCGTCATGCGGCGTGGCAACGTGCTCGAGACAGTCACGGAATAATGGAGGGCGGGTTGGGAGGAACACGATGCGAGCGCAAGCAGACAGACCACCGCGGGGAGGAACAACCATCGACATCGTGAACATCGGGCCGGCGCCATCGTCCTATTTTATTCGGCCGGCGCCTCGGAGCTGTCTCCTGGAACGTCTCGTTCGTGTCTGCGGCCTGAGATTCAGGGGGTGGACGAGGACGCTGCAGCTCTCGGGCGCGCATGTGGTTCCGCGACGCGAAATCGTCTCGAGAATGTCTCACCGATAAAGCCTCTTGATCGCGCCCCACGTGGTGGAGCTGACGCCCGTGGAGCAGCCGTTGACGCCGCCCGGAGTCGGAGCGCACCCGGTGCCCTGCGGGGTTCCCGCGCCCGTGTAGCGATTCAAGGAATCGAAGAGAATCCATTCCTCGCTCTGGGATCCGAGCCGACCCACGGAGCGATCGCTTCCCCCCTCGATGCTTCCGTAGGAATGCGAGTCGGCCGTCGTGGTGTCCGTCCCCGCCACGTGGAGCAGGAAGACGGTGTCCCCTGAGTTGTTGAGGCTGAGCCCCGCCGTCGAGACTCCCTGGGAGCGCTGCCACGCGACGGCGGCGCTCCCGGTCACGAGCCTCACCTCGCCCGGACCCAGGCTGCCCGAGAGCGCGAAGCGAACGGTGCGATCCGCGTCCGCGATCCGGTATTCGTCCAGGAGCACGGCGCTTGGTCCCGCGTTCTGCACCTCGACCCACTCGTCCGACTTGGAATCGTAGAGCCCATCGCCGTCCCAGTCGCGCGCCGGGCCGGCCAGAATCTCGCTCAGCCGCAATCCCCCCAGCGCTTGTCCCGCCGCATCGTGGATCAGAAGCGCCTGGATCGCCACCGCCGCCGCCATCGCCCCCACGAGGGCCCACACAATGCCTCCCCACCAACGAATCATGGTTCCACTCCTTGCGCCGGAGCGCGGTTTCGTCGGGGGTATTGGTTTTTGTTCCGCGAGGAAGCGGGCGGAGGGTGTTCAGTACGTTTCGCGATGCCGGGTGCGCCAGAGGGCGCGTGGTGCTCCTTGATCGGGGAGAAGACGAGGCAGGATCCATGCGGCGGGAAGCAGGAGAAGCGCCGCGACCGCGGTGCCCCAGCGGGGATCGCCGAGGGATACCAGCGTTCCGGGCACGTTCAGCCAGATCGCGAACAGGACCGAAGCGACCAGGATGCCGCGGACGCTGCCGAGGCCGTAGACCGCGATGGTGATCCCGGCGAACGCGAGCGGGAAGGGCCAGCGCTCGAGCGCCACGGAAGGATGGGTCCAGAGCTGAAGGGCTCCGGACAAACCGGCGCAGGCGCCTCCGGCCACGAGCATCCCGAGCTGGACTTGATCCACGTTCACGCCCGCGGCCACCGCGGCGAGCGGGTTCGATCCGACGATCCTGAGATCGAAGCCGGGCGCCGAGGTGCGCAGGATATGCGCGAAAGCGAGCGCGATCAGGACCCCGAGCGCCAGGAGCAGGATCCCGCCGGCCAGGGTGGCGTGGTGCCCCAGCCCCAGATCCGGCGCGAACGGGGGCGCTCCCTGGAAGGTCGCCGCCTCCAACGTGAGCGCGGGCAGAGCCGACGGCGCCAGAGAGACCGCGCGCGCCCACGGGGCAAGCGCCCCCCCGAGGAGGAGCCCGCTCAGGATCTCGTGCACCGCGAATCGCCACTTGAGCCAGAGGATCACGGCGCCCACGAGGGCGCCCGCGCCGGCCCCGGCCAGAAGCGCCAGAACCGCCCGGGCGCCGGGATCGATCGAAGGGCTCCGCGCGACCAGCGCCCCCACCGAGAAGCCGGCGAGGAACTGCGCGAAGATCCCGAGGTTCACGACCCCCGCGTGGAGCGGCATGGTGAACGCCAGCCCCAGGAAAAGCAGCGTGGCCAATACCAGAATGACGTCCCCGGTCCAGGGCGCGGCCCAGGCCGAGGGATCCCAGGGCGAGGCCTGCTGCGCGAGAACCTGCGTGCCCAGCGCGAGCAGCAGGAACGCGGCCGCGTTGGCGGCGATGGCGCCCCAGCCGCCCCGAACGCGACCCGGGATCACGCGGCCGTCCCCGACATCTCGTCGATGATCGCTTCGCGGGTGAGCGTCTCGGTGACCGGCATCCAGACCAATCGTCCGGCCGCGAGGACGGCCAGCCGGTCCGCCACGCGGAGCGCCTCTTCTGGATCCTCGGTCAGCCAGAGGAGCCCGCTGCCGCGCTCGCACTGCAGCACGATCGTCTTCCGAACGTACTCCTGCGCCTCCAGGCCCAGCCCCTGCGCGGGGGATCGCGCCACGACCAGCACCGGATTCCGGGACACCTCGCGGGCGATCACGATCCTCTGCCGCGCGCCGAGGCTCAGACCTCCGAACCGGTCCCGCGGCTTGGCCTCGGAGACCTCGAAGTCGGTGAGCGAGCGGACCGCGTTCCCCCGGATGGAATCGAACTTGAGCCAGCCGCGCTTCGCGAACGGTCCGCGCCGTGTCTGGCCGAAGATGAGATTCTCCTCGACCGTGAAGTCCACCAGCGACTGGTCGCGAGCGTGCGGCGGGTTCACGAAGCTCACCCCCGCCTCGACCCGCTGACGCCGATCGGTGGCGGCCATTTCCTTTCCGAGGAACTGGATCGATCCGCGCCCCGGTCTCCTCTGCCCCAGGAGCATCTCGTGGAGGAGGCTCAGGCCGTCGGCGGGAGCGCCCACGATTGCGAGCACTTCCCCGGCGCGCACTTCGAATCCAACGCCCGCGAGCGAGGTCTCGCGTCCCCGTCCCTCGAGGACCATGCCCTCGATCCGGAGAAGCGAGTCCCCCGGGGCGTGCTGGCCGGTGGGGCCGCGCCGCGGAGTCCCGCCGGTCCAGCGCTCGATCAGCGCGGACTCGGTCACCTCGTCCGTGGGAAGCGTGACCGCGTTCTGGCCCCGCCAGAGAATCGTGACCGCGTGCGCCTCGGGATAGGCGTCGCGGGCCCACGTGCTCGTGAAGACGACCGGGATCGAGTCCTCGCGGGCGATGGCGTGCAGCGCCTGGAGCAGGTGACGCGCCTCGTGGGGACCCAGGTCGCTCGTCGGCTCGTCCAGGAGCAGCGCCCGGGGGGAGTCGTCGAGCGCCGCCGCGATCTCGAGAAGCCGCCGCTCGAGGGGACGGAGTGACTCCACCGGAACATCGAGGAGACCGTCGAGCCCGACGCGCTTCGCAAGCGCGCGAGCGTGGTCCCGCGCGTTCCGGCCGTGGATCACGAAGCCGAGCCGTCGCGGGGGGCGGGCGAGAAGCAGGCGGGCGAGGACGGTCAGATGGCAGTGGCCGGCATCGTGCGGGATGAACCGCGCGCCGCGCCTCCGCTCGCGCACGTTGGAATCGATCCATTCGGCCAGGGTGATCGACCCGCGCTCCTGCCGGCGGATGCCCCCGAGAGTTTCCAGAAGGGCCGTCTTCCCGGAGTCGCGCTCCCCGAGCACCATGTGCACGGCCCCGGGCCTCACCTCGAGATCCAGATCGCGCACGACCGATCGCGATCCCTGGGCCGCGGCGAGTCCCTTCACCCGAAGCCCCGACGCCTTCCCGATCGCCTCGGGGGACTTGGAGACATCTCTCCCCGCCGGCCCCTTCTCGATCGCCTCCGCGGATCTCTTCGCGCTCACCGCCACGTCCCCCCGTTCCCGCGCCCTTCGGGCGCACCCCGTCCGTCAATCCGGCAGGATCTTCGTTCCCGCCCGGCCTTCCAGTGCCTCGCGGACTAACTCCGGCGATGTGATCACCACCGAGCTTCCGCCGTTGCGGACGAACTCGATCGACGCCTGGATCTTCGGCGCCATGCTCCCCGGTGGAAAATGCCCCTCTCCGAGCCAACGTTCAAGCTCTGATGCGCTGGCCGCGGTGAGATCGCGCTGCTCCGGCTTCCCGAAGTGGAGCGCCACGCGGTCCACGCCGGTCACGATCGCGAGCATCTCGACGCCCAGGAGCCGCCCCAGGAGCGAGGAGGCGAGGTCCTTGTCGATCACCGCCTCGACGCCGTGGAGGGCGCCGTCCCACTGGCGCGAGACGGGGATCCCGCCGCCCCCGGCGGCGATCACGATCATCCCTTCGCCCACGAGCTTCCGGACCGCGTCGATCTCCACGATCTCGAGCGGCTTGGGGGAAGGCACCACCCGCCGGTACCCTCGTCCCGCGTCCTCCACCACCGTCCACCCCTTCTCGCGCGCCAGGGTCCGGGCGCGCTCCTGGGTATAGAAGGGGCCGATCGGCTTGGTCGGGCGCCGGAACGCGGGATCACGCTCGTCGACCACCACCTGGGTGACCAGGGTCACCACCATCCGATCGAGGCGCAGACGACGAAGCTCGTTCTGGAGCGCCTGCTGCATCATGTAGCCGATCCCGCCCTCGGAATCGGCCCCGCAGACGTCCAGCGGCATCGGGGGGATCTGATCCCGGACGGCCTCGTTCCGGATCAGGATATTGCCGACGATGGGTCCGTTGCCGTGGCTCAACACCACGGTCACGCCTTCCTTCACGAGCCGGGCGATCGGCTCCATCGTGGCGCGCGTGATCGAGAGCTGCTCCTCGAACGTGCCCGTGCCCCGGGCGGGGAGTATCGCGTTCCCGCCGAGGGTGATCACGACGGATCGGGGGAGCGTCGTCAGCGCGCGGCCCGGAGCTGGCTCGAAACGTGGGCTCCGATGCGGTGGAGCGCCTCTCGTATGTTCTCGATCGAATTGGCGTACGAGAGCCGGATGTAGCCCTCGCCGCTCGGACCGAACGCGGTGCCCGAGAGCGCCGCCACCCCGGCCTCCTCGAGGAGCACCCGTTCCACGTCGGCGCTCTTCATGTGGAGCGCCTGGATGTTCGGGAACACATAGAAGGCCCCGGAGGGCTCGAGGCACCGGAGCCCGGGAATGGCGTTCAGTCCCTCCACGATCTCCGCGCGGCGCCGGCGGAACTCCTTCACCATGGCCGCGACCGGCTCCTGCGATCCACCGAGCGCCGTGATGGCGGCGCGCTGCACGAAGGCGGTGGCGCAGGAGTAGACGTTCGTGGCCAAGCGCGCCACGTGCTTCGCGAGCGTGGGATTCATGACCCCGTAGCCCAGGCGCCAGCCGGTCATCGCGTAGGTCTTCGAGAAGCCGTCGAGAAGGATGGTCTTCTCCGCCATGCCGGGGCGGGTCGCGATGGAATCGTGCACTCCCTCGTAGAGGATCTTGGAGTAGATCTCGTCGGAGAGAACGAAGATGTCGCGGTCGCGCAGGAGCCGCGCGATCTCGTCCAGATCGGCCGGGGTGAGCACCGAACCGGTGGGATTGTGGGGTGAGTTGAGCACGACCATGCGCGTCTTCGGGGTGAGGAGGGCCTCGAGGTCCGCGGCGCCGAATCGGAACCCCTTCTCCTCCCGCAACACCAGGGGCATCGGTCTCGCGCCCAGAAAGCGGACCACCGATTCGTAGATGGGGAATCCCGGATCGGGGATGATGACCTCGTCCCCAGGATTGATGCAGGCCATGATCGCGAACGTGAGGACCGGCTTTCCTCCGGGCGTCACCACGACCTGGTCGGGTGTTACCGGAAGACCCCGGTCCTTGGCGATGAAGGCGGCGATGGCCTCGCGCACCTCGGGAAGGCCCGCCGACGGCCCGTAGTGCGTGAACCCTTCGTCCAGGGCGCGGACCGCGGCGGCACGGATGGGCGCGGGGGTGTCGAAGTCCGGCTCGCCGATCTCGAGGTGAACGATGGAGCGTCCCTTGGCCTCCAGGGCCCGCGCCTTCGCGAGCACCTCGAACGCCGTCTCCGTGCCCAGCTGGCTCATTCGATCCGCGTATCGCATCGCCGTCTCCGTTCTAGTCGCTGTTCCGCCGAAGCCACACCGATCCGCTCCAGGGCTTCGGGCCGGCGGCGTCTTCGCCGCGTTCCAGCGCGTAGCCCAGATGCCAGGGTCCCGCGCCGAGCCCTCCGCGGGCCGTGACCCAGAGGCCGGGTTTCGAGCGCGCGCGCAGCGTCACGTCCCCGGAGGGTGAAAGCGCAACACCCCACGCGGGAGCGCCCCTTCGAATCCGCGTCGATTCGATCAGGAGTGAATGATCCCCGATCGAGCCGGCGCTCCAATCGAGCCTCGTCCCGACCGTCGTGCTCGAGGCGGTCGCTCCGCCAGCCGCGGAACCGCGCCTCACCGCGTGCACGCTCAGGCTCCGCCCGGAGTCGCGCGCCACGGTCGCCTCGACGAGGCCGTACGCATCGCGCGGAGCGCGCATCCCCCGGCCCCCGAGCCCGGCCGCTCCGAGTCGAATCTTGACGGGGGCCACCCCGCCCGGCGACCCGGCCGTCTCCAGCTCGAGGACGCCGTCATCGGCTTCGGCGCCGTTAGACCAGGAACGCCACGTGAGCCGCGCGCGCGATTCGGACCCGAGGGTCTCCGCGCTCAGCTCCGCCGCCACGTTCCTCTCCTCCCAAGAAAGGTACCGCCATCGGGCGGAGAAGAGAACCGCTTCGGCGCGCTCCTCGAGATCCGCGAGGAGGGCGCGCCCTTCTGTCCCGCCCAGCGCCTCGAGCGCGACCACCCGGCCCCGTTCCCGGCGCACGACCGTGACCGAGCCGAACCGACCCGCGGGGCGCGACGTCCTCGCTCGCGCCGCCGGCGCGATGGCGCCGAGGGCCGCGGAGACTCGCGTCCCGCCTCCCGTGATCCCCACGCCCACGCCACCGAGCGGTTCCCCCGAGCCGTCCCCCCGGGTGCCCGCGAAGGACCACACCGAGGCGCGGCCGCCAAAGCTCACGGCGGCTCCGTCGATGGCGCCCGCCGAGACTCCGAGGGAGGGCCCGGCCGAGATGCCGCCCCACCTCGGGGCGGGAACCCGGCGTCCGGCCCTCGTGAGCCTCATCGCCCCAGCAAGCAGTGGCGGAAGGCGCGCCAGGCTCACCCGGCCGCCCGCGATCGAAACGCGGCCTCGCTCCGCGACGAGCCTGGCGCCGGGCCGGACCCTGGCTCCGTCCAAGAGGATCCCCGCCTCGGCCGCGAGCCCGAGGCGCCTCCCCTGAAGCCCGACGCGGCGCATTCGGAACCGTCCGCCCGCCACGGAGCCGCGCAGGAGCGCCCCCGCATGAACCACCGCGTGCTCCTCTTCGAGCGGCTCCAGGGTCTCCAAGTCTTCTTCCGGCGGCGGCAGCCAGGTCGAATCCGGGCCTGCGGCGGCCGCCCCCACCTCGGCCCCAAGGGCCCGCGGGGCGGCGGCGATGAGAAAGGCCATCGCAATCATCGCGACCCCCCCGAACGCCCCGAGCGGCGTGGGACGGCGCATGATAGCACTGGAACCCGGGCGCTGTTTCCGGTATAATGTTGTCCGCCGCTTCCGAAGAGAACACCTTGAGGCGAGGCGGTTGTCGCAATCATCCAGCATGCGAGGACTCCCCGAGGCGACATGCCCAGCCCCGTGCCGGTTTATTCCCTGCCGTACCGCTACGCCCGGCCGCCTTTGCTGTCCGGCACCCCCTTGACCTCGTTCTTCCCTTCAGACGCGCGCTGTTCCGGTCCCGCGAATTCCACGTGGAAGGAGCTCCCCCATGCGACGTAGTGCTACCGCGCTTCTCCTGTTCGTCCTGGCATCGGCGTACCACCCCGGCGGTGCCACGGCATCGACGGCCGTGGCATCGCATCCGCAGTCGGTTCCCGCGGGCGTGGTCCCGACGGTAGCCCCCGTGGGCGATCCCATGCCGGGCGGGCCGGCGCGCGCCAGCCGGTTCCGGCGCAGCGCGACCACCGGGGATACGACCTGGTTGTTCCAGGACAGTCTGGAAACGCGGTCGAGTCCGAACAACGAGGGAGGCTGGACCCACTACGACGCGTCCGCGAAGATCACCGCGTGGCACATCGACACGTTCCTCGGGTGTCAGGGGCATTCGTGGTGGTGCGGACGAATCGACTCGACGTGGATCTACGATTCCAACCGGGCGGGCTACGAGAACGACTGGAAGCAATATCTCCAGAACTCGTTCCCCACGACGTCCATTACG
Organism: Binatia bacterium; assembly: GCA_035635355.1. Taxonomy (GTDB): domain Bacteria; phylum Eisenbacteria; class RBG-16-71-46; order SZUA-252; family SZUA-252; genus WS-7. Next base: position 14,878 of record DASQBE010000036.1, read on the forward strand.
CCCGGAACGCACGTGACCCTCGGCTTCCGCCACTACCTCAATGCCGAGCCCAGTTACGATTACGGCCACGTCGAGATCCTCGACCCGGATGACGCTTGGGTCGAAGTCGCTTCCTTCACCGGCCGCGTCCCGGCGAGTGGTCCCTGTGACACGTTCACCGTCACCGTTCCCGATTCCATCGTGACCAAATGGCACGCCGGAAGCCCGAAAGACTCGATTTTCACGCCGCTCCCGGTGCCGTTCCGGTTCTCGTTCACCAGCGACGTGGGCTACTCCTCGGCGGACGGCCTCTACAACGGGGACGGTTGGGTCGTCGACAACGTCACGGTCAAGACACCTACCAGCGTGGTCTTCTTCGACGACGCCGAGGGCGGCATGGGCACCTGGCAGCGGACCACGGAGCCCGGGGTGGGAGACTACTTCCGTCTCCAGCGGAACGTGCTCACCGAGGACGTGTGCAAGTCCGATCCTTCCAACGTGTGGACCGATTGGAACCAGATCTTCCAGTCGCTCGTCACGAGGCTGGACAATTTCGTGGTGACACCGCCCGTTGCGATCAACCGGCCAAGCTCGGTCTTCCTCAATTTCGACGTGTATCGAAACCTGCCGCTCAATTCGTGCTTCTTCTACCACACCAATTTCCGGACCCGGAATGTGGGGGACGCGAACTGGAGCGCGTGGATCGATCCGACCTTCTTCGTCTACTACGGCGGGGACAAGGACTGGGCGCGCCAGCTCATCAGCCTTCCGGGAGCCGCCGGGAAGGATTCCGTCCAGGTGGAGCTGGGACTCCGGGACTACGCCGACATATTCTGCGGGGGCGTTTCCACGACGGCCAACACCTATGCCCTGTTCGACAACGTCGCGATCGGAGTCCTCGGGCAGACCGGCCCGAGCTTCGTGGTTCGCGACATCGACCTCTTCAACGACACATTCCAGACCACGCCGTTCTTCCGCGACGACAACTTCAACTCCCCTCTGGGAGACAGCACGGTCGTGCAGGTCAGCGCGTCCCGGGGGTACAAGCAAGGGTCCATGTTCTACCGGCTGAACGGAGGGGCCTTCAACTCGGTGGCGCTCCAGAATTGCGCCCCGGCCCTCCCGACCTTCTTCTTCGCCGACGTTCCCCCGGGAAGCTACCCGGCGAACACCTCGTTGCAGTACTACTTCTCGGTCACCGACAGCACGAACACCTCGGCCACCTATCCGATCGACGCCCTGTCCAACCAGCACTACCTTTCGGCCTCGATCTTGCCCATGAAGACCGCGATCAACCTTCCCCTGGGCTGCTCCGACAGCCTCGCCTCGGTCCTCTTCGTGAACCGCTTCACGGGACGCGAGCCCCTGGCCCAGATCCCCCAGACCCTGACTTCCCTGGGATACAAGTTCGATACCTGGGACGTGAACGGGCCCACGAGCGGCATCGGGAACTGCATCGGCGGATCGAGTCCCGGGGACATTCAGTACCATTGGCCGGTGACCGACGTCGGGAAGCTCCTCCAGTACTCCACGATCATCTGGAACGCGGGTGACCTCGACGCCTTCACCATCACGCCCGAGGACGAGACGGTGCTCCAATCGTGGATCCAGCAGCCCGGAAAGAATCGTAATCTCTGGATCGGTGGCGACAACGTGGGCGCCGAGCTGATGGCGAACAACGGGGCGCTCAACCACGGGAACTTCCTCGGCTTCACGTGCGGCGCGCTCTGGCTTCGCGACATCTGGGAAAACTCGCCGCAGGACACCCTGGAGCCGGTGGTCAAAGGCGTGAACGGCGGGCTGGCGGCGGGCCGGCTCATGCACCTGAACGGCGGCTGTCCGATCCTGAACGACTTCGACCTGTACACCCTTTCCTCCACCGCGAACTCGGGCCGGTCCGGACTTCTTCTCACGTATCCGAACACGTTCGCGGCCGCGACGCGCTACGCCACCGACTACAATACGTTCAGCCCGACCGACAGCGCTCGGGTGGTGACGGACGGGTTCGGCTTCGGCGCCATCGAGGAGGGCGGGGAGCGCCTCAACATGACCAAGGTGGTGGTGAAGGACTACTTCAAGGAAGCGAACTGCTACGTGGCCACGGGGGTCGACGAGGGCAGCGGATCCGCCGCGCCGCCGATCCGGAACACGCTCGGGCAGAACACGCCGAATCCCTTCAACCCCGAGACCGCCATCCACTACTCGGTCGAGCGCGCGGGACCGGTCGCCATTCGCATCTACAACGTGAACGGAGCGCTGGTCCGCACCCTCGTGAACAAGGTCCAGTCGGCGGGCGAGCACCTGGAGCGCTGGAACGGCACGGACGACCACGGACGGCCGCTCCCCAGCGGGGCCTACTTCTATCGGCTCGAGTCGGCTGGATTCCTGGATTCGAAGAAGCTCATCCTGCTCCGGTAACGCGCGCCCCTCGCGCCCGCGAGCATCGACTTGGCGGCGGCCCGCCTCCACGGCGGGCCGCCGTTTTCGTTCGCGCTCGAAGCCCACGCGGATCGCGGTGAGGGTCCCCCCGAAGGCGTAGTCCAGCCTCCCCCACTCCACCTCGAGGCCCCCCACGCGCACCGAGAGCGCCGCGCCGATTCGTCCCGGCGCCGAGGCGCGGCCCAGGATCACGCGCGCGGCGTCCCCGAGCGGGATCTCCAGCGCCAGGCGGGGCGCGTGCGCGCCCTCGGGATCCCATCGGTCCAGGACCGCGAGGGTCGCCGCTTCCGCGCGGATCGCGGCGCCGAGCTCGAGCGAGCCCGGAACCGCTTCCCGGCCGAGAATCGGGCTCCGGAGAACCCCGTCCGCGCCAATCCATGTGGTGAGGCGGCGACCCCAGCCGCCCCGGGCGAGGGCGCCGAAAGACCATCCACCCCACGCCTCGCCGTCGTCCGGGGAGAAATCGAGCCGCTCGACCCGCAGCCCCAGGGACACGGAGCGCGCCGCACGCTCGCGGAGGTCCAGGCGCGCAGCGGATTCGCGCGCGCCGGGACTCACGGTCGTGACGTAGTCCACCCGGCCCGCCCAGCGGGCGCAGCCGAGCGCGGCATCCAGCTGGGTGTGCATCAACCCGTCGGCATCGTAGAGGGACGTACGGGTCATGCCCGCGCGCCACCCTTGAATCTCCTCTCCCTCGAAAGAGAGCCAGGCTCCGTCGGTCGAGGCGCGGCCCAGCGCGATCGGGCTCGCGTCGCGCAGCTCGAAGGCGGCGCGCGCGGGCGGAGGGAGGAGCGTGCCCAGGAGGA